>NCHJ01000069.1:0-15224 GCA_002256765.1 Bacteroidetes bacterium 24-39-8 | reverse complement strand
TATTTTTTAAAATGGGCATTCTCTGTAGCATTAAACTGAACCAGTTTATGCCCACTGAGATAACAAAATGGCGCTTGAAACAAATCCTGACTACTCAGGTCTACAATTTTTTCCTGTGGTTCAATAGGAATGCTGGTGTATTCTACCAAAGAATTCAAAATATTAGAGGGCATTCTAACATCGGTATCCCAATCTCCGGAGAGATATCGCAACCTGGTGAAACTGAATTTGGAACTTTTCATGAGATATTTAGACCATTGCCCTTCCGCAGGTGTATTTTTTTTTAAAATTCCTTCATTTCTGTCTAATTTCCTTGTTTCTCAAAAAGAAATAACAGATTTTAAATTAATCTAATAAATAGAAGACTTTGGAGCAATCAGAAAAACAGTTGCAGGAATTGATTCAAAAACTCTCCTTGCTCAATACAGAAATTCAAAAAGTGATTGTAGGGCAGGACAGTATTTTGGAAGAAATGCTCATTGCTTTATTAGCTGGTGGTCATTGTTTGTTAGAGGGAGTGCCCGGTTTGGCCAAAACTTTAATGGTGCGTACCATGAGTCAGGCCCTGCACTTAAAATTTAGAAGAATTCAGTTTACCCCAGACTTAATGCCTACAGATATTGTGGGTACAGAAATCTTAGAAGAAGACCATAGTTCTGGTAAGCGTTTTTTTAAATTCAACAAAGGCCCCATCTTTTCCAATATTGTTTTGGCCGATGAAATTAATAGAACACCCCCAAAGACACAATCGGCCTTATTAGAAGCTATGCAAGAATTTGAAGTTACTTATGGTGGACAAACTTATCCATTAGACAGGCCTTTCTTTATTCTAGCTACGCAGAACCCCATAGAACAATCCGGTACCTATCCTTTGCCTGAAGCGCAATTAGATAGGTTCTTATTGTATATTAAAATTGGTTATCCAACTGCTGCGGAAGAAACAGCTATCTTAAGCAATACCACGGGTTCTAAAAAAGTAACCGTGAACCCCGTTGTCAACGGAGAAGAAATTGTGGCTTTGCAACAAATGGTGCGTCAAGTGCATATTAGTGATGAACTGGTGCAGTGGGTGGCGGAATTAATTAGAGCTACAAGACCTGATACTACCAGCATTGACTATGTGAAAGAGTGGGTAAGATGGGGCGCTGGTCCAAGAGCGGGTCAGGCTTTGATTCTTACCGCCAAAGCAAGGGCCCTGTTTAAAGGCAGGTACAGTGTAACCATGGAAGACCTTCAAGCCATGGCACATCCGGTTTTGCGCCACAGACTCTTGATGAATTTTAAAGCAGAAGCAGAGCGCATTTGTTCCGATGATGTTGCTAGTCATTTGCTGCAAGCCATTCCAAGACCCAAGAATGCATTGTCTTAAATTTTTGCATGAGCCAATTACTTGATCCTAAAATTCTCCTGTCTATCAAAGACCTACCATTGGCGGCTAAAACCACCATTGATGGATTTATGGAGGGCTTTAACAAAAGCAGCATCAAGGGAGAAGGCATGGAATTTAGCCAATACCGCAGTTACCAACCTGGAGATGATCTTCGTTCACTAGACTGGAAAATGTTTGCTAGATCAGATAGATATTATATTCGAGAATCTGAAATTGAAACCAGTATTCAAGTGCGTTTTTTGGTGGATGCCAGTAATTCTATGAACCATAAGGATGGGGCCATTAGTAAAATTGAATACGCTCGATATTTGGCGGCTTCTCTTGGTTGGTTGGCACAGAAGCAGGGCGATGCTATTGGCTTAGACATCTTACAAGACGGTAAATTATATACGCTTCCGGCTAAAAGAGACGCACAGCACTTGCCTAGATTCTTATACCAATTAGAACAAATAAAAGCAGCTGGTGTTTTTACAGATCCAATTTCTTATAAAGAGATTTTTAGCGGAGTACATAGACGAGCCCTATTAATCTGCATCACTGATTTTTATCAACAAGACAATGAGATTTTGAACCTATTACAATCTTTGTCCTCTCTGCAACACGAGGTCTTGGTTTTTCAATTGGTGAGTGACAATGAACTACAAGGAAATTTCAAGGGCTATCAACGATTAAAAGATTTGGAAACTGGACAAATCTTGCCCATCACGGGTAGTTTACAAGCAGCTTATCAGCAACAAAGAACTGACTATCAAGAAAAGATCAAGAAAGAATTGTTGAATAGAAAAATTCGTTTGCATCAATTAAATATACAAACCCCATTAGACGGTGCGCTCAGGGATTATTTGAACCAAAGAAATAAATCCGCTCGCTAATGCAGTTCTTGAATCCTATATGGCTTTGGTCTGCGTTGGGGGTTGTGATTCCCATTGCTATTCATTTGTGGAACCAACAACCTGGTAATATACTAGAAGTAGGTAGTATCCAGTTTATGGATCCATCTCCTAGTAAACGTAGCTCCAGACTACAACTCACAGAAATCTGGCTACTATTATTGCGTTGTTTAATCATTTTATTAATTGCCCTGTTTTTGTCAAAGCCAATCTGGAATAGTACTACCCAAAATGGCACAAAGGGTTGGGTCTTATTGCCAAGGGCTTCTGCACAAACAGCTTATCAAACCCACCAATTTCAAATTGACTCTTTGTTAAAGATGGGGATGGAATTACACGCATTAGAAAGCGGATTCCCTTTGATGGATTTACCAACTACTGCAAGTTTGGCTGCTAATGATACTAGTCAAAATGAAACAGATCCCAATTATTGGAAACTGGCCATTCAATTAGAACAGCAAGCTCCGAGCAATCATCAATTGCATTTATTTACCCCAGCATTATTGCGTTATTACCAAGGTAATAAACCCAGTTTCAACAGAAAAATTAACTGGCATACTTATCCCTTGGTATTGAAATTGGATACTGCAAAAGCTGTGGCAAAACAACCCATTCGGATTGCTTTATATACAGATCAATATCAACAAGACCTTAGTTATGTAGTAGCAGCTTTTAAAGCCATCCAAGAGTTAAAAGGCAATAGTTTTAGTTGGACAATTGTCTCAGATCCGGCAAAGATACCCGCAGCTGATTGGCTATTCTGGTTGTCTGAGACGCCCGCACCAAAAGGAAAATTTGCGCATATAGTTTCTTATCAAATAGGTAGTGTAAAACCTATTCAAAGCCATCTTTACCAACAGAATTGGTCAGGATTTGAACCAATTGCTTTGTATAAAATGGTCCCTATGCCAACTAGTGGAATAAGCATATGGGAAGATGGTTTTGGACAACCGGTTTTACAAAAATTACCTAGCGGAGCTTATTTGTTGAATACCCATTTTCATCCTGATTGGAATGGCATGGTTTGGAGCCCTTATTTTCCGCAGATCATCAAGTCAGTATTAGAAGGTCAGAAATTATTTGATCCTGAAAATTTGCCCATAGATCCCCAACAGATTTTACCAGAATCTACCAATGAAACTACTTCAACAACTGCATTGAAAAGGTCTAGTCAAAATAAAACATCCAGTGTTTGGATTTGGTCCACCTTACTATTATTGCTGATCATTGAAAGAATCCTTGTTTTTTATTCATCTAAAAACAAGGCCCGTGTCTAGAGTAAACAATAAAACAGGTATCAAGCTTGTGCATAGACAATGGCAATTGCTAAAAGCGCTATTGTTTTTTCTGCAATCAATGACGCTATTGGCCATTGTATTTTTGATCATACAATTTGTGTATCCCGTTTCATATAGTTGGTTAATAGTAGTAGAAGCTTTGGCCATACTAGTCATGATTGGCTTGCCCAGGTTTTGGAAATTATCTGAGTCAGATGTATCGGCATATTTAAATGCCAACTACCCCTTATTAGAAGACAGTGCAGATTTGTTATTCCAAGCCCCAGATCAGGGAACTGTTTTAGAACAATGGCAGCGTCAAAAACTAGCAGCAGTTTTTGATACCATTGTTTTGCAACACCCTTTTTCCAAAAAGCTAACAATTACCATTGCCATATTGTGCACGGTATTATTATCCATATTTCTTGTTGGATTTTTCCATTTAAACAGAAGCCTGAATAACAATGCGCCTGTTGCATTAGAGCAAAGCCCATCTCCTGTAGCGGGTATTAGTTCTATGCGTATAAAAATAGAGCCTCCCTCTTATACAGGTAAGTCAAGTAGTACACAAAACCAAACAGCCATTACCGCTATTGAAGGCTCAACAGTTCTATGGGTATTGGTAACAGATACTATTTCAACTGCTCCAACTATTCAGTTCAATGATTCTACTGCACAAGCATTTAAACCAATAAAAGGGGAAAAGGGGAATTGGCAATTCCAAACCAAATTGAATAAAAATGGACTCTATCAAATTGGTTTTGGTAAAACCATCTCAGAGCATTATCCCATTGAATTAATCCATGACCTGCCCCCCGTCATTAACATTAAAGAGCCTGCTGCATTTAAAATCATTGATTATGGTGCTTCCTTACAAGTGCCTCTAAGGGCTAGCATTCATGACGACTATGGCATAACCAAAGTTTCACTCATGCTCACGGTTGCAAGCGGTGGGGGAGAAGCTGTAAAATTTCAGGACCAGGAAAAAGATTTGGGACAATTTGGGGCTATTCAATTAGACCAAGAAATTGCCAGCAAACTGAATTTGCAAGCACTCAAAATGCAACCCGGCGATGAGCTTTATTATTACTTAAAAGCAATAGACAATCACGGACAAACATCCAGATCTGATATTCATATCATTAGTTTACCCGATACGGCAGAATTAATGAATACGGATATTGTGATCAATAGCCTAAACCTAAAACCAGAATTTTTCAGAAGCCAAAGACAGATTATTATAGAAACAGAACAATTGCTGCGCGATAAAGACAAAATGCCTATTGATTCTTTCAAGGAAAAAAGTAATTCACTTGGTATAGATCAGAAACTACTTCGCTTGCGTTATGGCAAATTCTTAGGCGAAGAATCAATGGGTGAAATTGGGGCTGGAGAAGACCACGATGAGCACGAAGAACATGGCGATGCTGTTTTTGGAGACGCTTCTGCCATCATGGATGAGTTTTCACACAAACACGATAATGCAGAAGACGCTAGTTTTTTTGATCCCAAAACCAAATCCCAATTAAAAGCTGTTTTGAATGAAATGTGGAAATCAGAATTACAGCTCCGCACATTTTTTCCTAAAGAAGCTTTACCCTTTGAATACAAAGCCCTTAGATTACTCAAAGACTTGCAACAGCAGTCACGCGCCTATGTGGCAAAAACTAGCCAGAAGACAACACCCATTAAATTTGAGAAAAGACTTACAGCTGACCTAAGTAAAATTGTGCCGCCACTGAAAATACAAACAGCGGTAGAGAATTCTGATCCATTATTAGACCTTAGACAGGGAATGGGTTTATTGGTACAGCTAGCACCAGCTATGGTTAAGCAACCAACTTCAATGGCCGTTTTACAAAAAACATTAAACCAATTGCACCAGCAAGCCATTGCCAAACCCGGTAAATTTTTGTTGTCTTTTGAAGCCATGAAAAGAGTAGTAGCGCAATTACAAAATGGTCAGACTATTAGCTTGCGCGATAGAAATTTGGCCATCACTGCTTGTGAACAAATACTACAACAAGCATCCCGAATACCCAATAGCCATAAAATGGCAGAAGATGGGGGATTGTCTCAGAAATATTTTCATCATTTAAATTCAAAACAATGATGACAATTTATCTAATGGGATTATTGCTTTTAGCGGCTGTGTTATTTTTTGTAGTAATTGCTAGACCCAATAAAGCCAGATTTTGGTGGCGTATCTTGGCTTCAACTGCTGTAATCATTGGTATGGGTTTATTGGTGATTCCTATAAAATCAATCAATCATAGTACTGGTAGATCTGCGCTTTTAATTTTAACAGAAGGGTACCAAAAAGATACTGTTCAAGCCTACAATAAAGACAATGCACAAACGGTTTCTGTAGCTGAATTACGCCAAGTGCAATTAGATCAAGCAGCAGCCATTCACTTGTTTGGATATGGTTTGCCAGATACGGGTCTTTTAGATTTTGACAAAAGCAAAATCGGTTTTCACCCAAGTAGTTTACCTACTGGTATTGCAACTATTCATTGGAACCAAGCATTAGTCTTGGGGCAAGCCCTTTTTATTCAAGGCATAGTGAATAATCTAGAGAAAAAGCCTTTGCAAATAGTACTTTGCTCAGGCTATCAGGTGCTGGAACAAATTTCCATACCGGCCAGTGCAAAAGTGCCATTCCAGTTTATTCAGACTCCCAAAAATTTGGGAACTGGACAGTACCAATTGTTATTGCTAAATGGAAAAGATACTCTTTCAAAAAATCCAGTTCCATTTATTGTTGATGCTACTAGCCCTGTATCTGTTTTAATGTTACATGACGCACCTGGTTTTGAGCAAAAATTTCTCAAGAACTGGTTAACAGATCATGGATATTCCCTAGCAGCCAGAACTAGAATTAGCAAACAACTATTTGATCAAGCTTTTTCTAATAGGGCCAGCACCAATTTGAATAACCTCAATGCCAACCTGCTTTCACAGTTTCAAATTTTGCTAACGGATGAAGCCAGTTTGAATAGTCTATCTGCTCAAGAGCAGTACCAGATTCGCAATGCCATTCAAGAAAAAGGATTGGGATTATTGGTTACTACTGATACTGTCCTAAAGCATGGCTCCATTTTAGGAAATAGGTTCTCATTGAAAGCCAATCTAGATAGTACTAGTGCAGGAAGGTTATTAAAAATGAATGGGCTGGATACTGCATGGCATCCACAATTATTTAAAAATTCCCATTTGATATTGGAACCTGATCAACAGGAACAATTGTTGGTTATGGATGCTAATAATAGAGGATTAGCAGCTGTTCAATTAGAGGGTTTGGGTAAAATTGGGTTTAGCGTTTTGGAGCAAACCCATCTTTGGTCTCTGGCTGGTAAGCAAATTGATTATGGCAAATACTGGAGTCAATTATTAGAGTCAGTGTTGAAAACAACCATTTCAAAACAAACTTTTAAGGTAGGAACAGGAATGGATTTTGTGGGAACTACAACTGATATACAAAGTTTTCAAGCAAATACGGAAAATGGGTTAGCTATTTTGTCTGGAACAACCATTCATTTGCTACAGGACAAAGAGCTGCCTTTTAAGCAAATGGGTCAATTTTGGCCAAACAAAGCTGGGTGGCAAATATTGGTCAGTCCAACTGGCCAAATTCAATCCACATATATCTTTGGTCAAGAAGACTGGAAGCTCCAACAATGGACTAAAAGAATCAAGCAAACTGAGCAATGGTTGCAAAACCCATCGCGCAAGCAAAGCCTCATTTCTGCGGACAAATTAATGGCAGAAAAACAATTAATGGCCCCCATTTGGGCCTGGTTATTATTGATTTTGGGGCTCGCCCTTTTGTGGGTGGAATCCAAATTGGAATAATATGATAAATGGCGTGGTAAGTTTGGTCTAGTTGCTTATATTGAGTTTATTATACAACCTATAAAGCCTGAACCATTTTGAAAAGAAAAGACTTTATTAGGAACGCTTCCATGGGAATGGGTGCGCTCTTTCTACCCAAATCAATGCTCTATGCCAATCAAGTAGATGCAGCAGCATTGTTAGACACCAGATTTGATATTCCTCAGAAAAAACGCATGGCTGATATTGCGTTAAATGCGGCTAGGTCAAAAGGTGCTACTTATACCGATGTTAGAATTGGTAGATATCTCAATCAGTTTGTCATTACCAGAGAAGACAAGGTAGAAAATGTGGTTAACACAGAAAGCTATGGTATTGGCATTAGGGTTATTGCCAATGGTAGTTGGGGGTTTGCTGCAACGGATAATTTAGATACTGATAGTATTGCTAAAACCGCTGCTCTAGCCGTTTCTATTGCCAAAGAAAATGCCAGGCTTTTAACGGAACCTGTGCAACTAGCTCCTCAAAAAGGACAGGGTGAAGTGAGTTGGAAAACGCCTATTGAGAAAAACGCTTTTGAAGTTCCCATCAAAGAAAAAGTAGACCTTTTATTAAGTGTCAATGATGCTGCCATGAAAGGTGGAGCCAATTACATGAATAGCTTACTCTTCTTGGTGAATGAACAAAAATATTTTGCTAGTAGCGATGGGTCTTATATTGACCAAGACATTCATAGAATTTGGCCAACTTTTTCTATTACCAAAATTGACGCCACTTCTGGTAAGTTTGAAACAAGAAGTGCGTTGTCTTCACCCATGGGTATGGGTTATGAATACTTAAATCCTTCTGCTGCAGATACTATTAAAGGATTAACTGGTAATCTATATCGCAACCGCTATGACATGTTGCAGGATGCCAAAGATGGTGCCAAACAGGTGCAGGAAAAAATGATTGCCAAGTCTGTAGACGCTGGCAAATATGATCTGGTCATTGATCCCACCAACTTATTCCTAACTATCCATGAATCATCGGGCCACCCCTCAGAATTAGATAGGGTATTGGGTTATGAAGCCAACTTTGCGGGTACTTCTTTCTTAACCTTGGATAAATGGAAGGCGGGTAATTTTAACTATGGCAGTAAACTTGTGAATATTGTGGCGGACAAATTGCAACCCAATTCACTAGGTGCCGTTGGTTTTGATGATGAAGGTGTTGAAACCCAAGAGTGGGATATTATCAAAGATGGTGTTTTGGTGAACTATCAAGCTACCAGAGATCAGGCGCATATTCTGGGATTGAAACAATCTCAAGGCTGTTGCTACGCCGATAACTGGAGCTCGGTTCAGTTTCAGCGCATGCCCAATATTTCTCTCAAGCCTGGTAAGGAAACTATGAGCCCTGCGGATATAGTAAAGAATGTAGAAAAAGGTATTTACATTGTTGGTGAAAGCTCTTACAGTATTGACCAACAACGATACAATTTTCAATTTAGCGGGCAGCTATTTTATGAAATTAAAAATGGCAAAATAGGACCCATGCTCAAAGACGTGGCCTACCAATCTAATACGCAAGAATTCTGGAATTCTGTTACGGCTATTGCAGATAAACGCGATTATAGATTGGGTGGTTCTTTCTTTGATGGTAAGGGGCAACCCGGTCAGGTAAGTGCTGTATCACATGGCGCTTCTACTACAAGATTCAATGGTATCAATGTTATTAACACTGCAAGAAAAATCTAATCATGGCTATATTAAACAAAGCACAGGCAGAACAATTGCTGAAAAAAGTACTGGCTTTCTCAAAAGCCGATGAATGTGAAATTAACCTAAGTGGTTCTGATGGTGGAAATATTAGGTATGCCCGCAATGCGGTTTCTACAAGTGGTGGCGTTAGCCGCAGTAGCCTAGTAGTTTCTTCCGCCTATGGTAAGAAATTGGGTGTGGCCACCATCAATGAGTTTGATGACGCATCACTGGAAAAAGTGGTGAGACGTTCAGAAGAGTTGGCTAAACTGGCACCGGAGAATCCCGAATTCATGTCTTTCTTGGGTCCACAACAATACAAGGAATCTGCTACCTATGTTCCTGCAACGGCAGCCATTGACCCAAAGCTAAGGGCAGATGCGGTGGCTACCAGTTTAAAAATTGCCAAAGAAAATAAATTAATAGCGGCAGGCTTTATGGAAAACAGCGCGGGCTTTTCTGCCATGATGAATTCTCATGGTTTATTTGCCTACAATACAACCACTGGTGTTGACTTTAATGTTACCCTTAGAACAGAAGATGGTAAGGGGTCTGGTTATGCTTCTAAGTCTTATAACGATGTGAGCAAGCTGAATGTAGAAAACCTAACCAAAGTGGCTGCGTACAAAGCAGCAGGATCCGCTACTGCCAAGGCTTTGGAGCCGGGTAAGTATACCGTAATTTTGGAACCAGCAGCTTCAGTTGTCTTATTAGAGAACCTGTTTTTTGCCATGGATGCACGTCAGGCAGATGAGGGGCGTAGCTTCTTGAGCAAACCGGGAGGTAAAACCAAATTGGGAGAAAAACTGGTGGATGAAAAAGTAACTATTTACTCAGACCCACAGCATCCAGAAATGCCTACGGCTACTTGGAGTGGCGACGGCCGCCCACAAGAAAGAATGAGTTGGATTAACAAAGGAGTAGTTGATAATCTATACTATTCTCGTTATTGGGCGGATAAGAAAAAAGCCAAGCCCATTCCTTCTCCAGACGGCATTATCATGGAAGGAACAGAAGCCAGTTTAGAAGATCTGATCAAGGGTACTGAGAAAGGCATTTTGGTTACCCGTTTATGGTATATCCGTTCAGTAGATCCTCAGACCTTATTGTTGACTGGATTAACAAGAGACGGAACTTTTTATATTGAAAACGGAAAAATCAAACACCCTGTTAAGAATTTCCGTTTTAATGAAAGTCCAGTGATCATGCTTAACAACTTAGATGCTTTGGGTAAACCTGAGCGTTGTGTCAGTGGTGAATCAGGATTGTCTGCATTAATACCACCCATGAGAATCAGAGACTTTACTTTTTCTTCCTTGTCTGACGCTGTATAATTATTCATTTGTAAAACCATTTATTTTGGATAGAAAAGACTTTTTAAGAAACACTGCCTTTGGTATGGGGGCATTCATGATTCCCCGTTCCATGTTGCATGCTACCCCCATTGAAGTGGAAGCTGCTTTGAACGGAGGCATGGATGTAGCCATTAAAAAACAATTGGCAGACGTTGCCCTTGCAGCTGCAAAAGCAAAAGGAGCAACTTATACCGATGTTAGAATTGGCCGCTATTTAAATCAGTTTGTGATTACCCGTGAAACCCGTGTGCAAAACGTGGCCAATACCGAATCATTTGGTGTAGGCATTCGTGTAATTGCTAATGGAAGTTGGGGATTTGCTTCTAGTAATAATGTAACCAAAGAAGGTGTTGCTCGTACGGCAGAACGTGCTGTTGCAGTAGCTAAAGCCAATGCCAAGATTTTAGAAAATCCTGTGCAATTAGCTCCACAAAAGGGTTATGGAGAAGTGAGTTGGAAAACACCCATTGAGAAAAATGCCTTTGAAGTTCCAGTAAAGGAGAAGGTAGACTTGTTGTTAGCTGCCAATGCACTAGCCATGAAAGGTGGTGTAAACTTTGTCAACTCAGCTATACTAGCAGTCAACGAGCAAAAATATTTTGCTAGCAGCGATGGTTCTTATATTGACCAAGACATTCACAGACTGTTCCCCAATTTTAACGTTACCAAAATTGACCAAGCCTCAGGTAAGTTTGAATCCATTAAGGCATTGAGTTCTCCTGTAGGAATGGGATATGAATATTTGAATGCCAACCCTTCTGAAAAAGTGGGTGGTGTAGTAACCCGCTATAAAAACCGTTATGATATGATGGAAGATATAGCCAATGCTACAGAAGGAGTGAAACAAAAAATCAAAGCCAAATCAGTAGAACCAGGTAAGTATGACTTGATCTTGGATCCTTCCCATTTGTGGTTGACCATTCACGAATCAGTTGCACACCCAACTGAATTGGATAGGGTATTGGGTTATGAAGCCAACTATGCTGGAACCAGTTTCTTGACCTTAGAAAAATTGAATTCTAAGAAATTTAATTTTGGTTCTAAAATGGTCAATATTATTGCGGATAAAAAGCAATACGGATCATTAGGTGCTGTAGGTTATGATGATGAAGGAGTTGGTACCAAACAATGGGATATTATCAAAGATGGTGTACTAGTTAATTTCCAAGCTATTCGAGACCAAGCTCATATGTTGGGCATGAAAGAAAGCCATGGTTGTTGCTATGCACAAAGCTGGAACGATGTGCAGTTTCAAAGAATGCCCAATGTGTCTTTGGCAGCAGGAAAGGAAAAATTAAGCGTTGATGACCTGATCAAAAATGTAGAGAAAGGCATTTACATTATTGGTGATGGTTCTTTCTCCATTGACCAACAACGATATAATTTCCAATTTGGAGGTCAGAGTTTCTATGAAGTGAAAAATGGTAAAATTGTGGGCATGCTCAAAGATGTTTCTTACCAGTCTAATACACAAGAATTCTGGAATTCTGTTACTGCTATTGCCGACAAAGATGACTACCGTTTAGGTGGTGCATTCAATGATGGAAAGGGGCAGCCAGGTCAATCCAATGCGGTATCACATGGATCCTCCACCACCCGTTTTAACGGAGTTAACGTAATTAACACAGCAAGAAAAATCTAATAAAATGGCAATACTCAATAAAGAAGACGCACAAGCCCTTTTGAAAAAAGTTTTGGCTTTTTCCACTTCAGACGAATGCGAAGTATCGCTTAGTGGTGTGGAAGGTGGCAATATTCGTTACGCACGTAACGCTGTTTCCACAGCAGGGGATACCAATACCCTAACACTGGCTATTCGTTCAGTTTATGGCAAGAAATCGGGCACTGCCACTATTAATGAATTTGACGATGCTTCTTTGAAAAAATGTGTACAACGCGCAGAAGAGTTAGCAAAATTATCTCCAGAGAATCCGGAGTATATGCCTATGCGAGGCCCCATTAGTTACAAAGAATCCAAGTCTTTTATTCCAGCTACTGCTGCTATTCAACCAGATACAAGGGCGGAAGCGGTTGCTAAAAGCATCAAGGTTTCTAAAGACAGTAAATTGGAATCTGCTGGTTATATTGAAAACAGAACTTCATTTGTTGCGGTGATGAATAGCAAGGGTTTCTTTGGTTATAACAAAGGCACCGATGTAATTTTTTCTGTAACCACCCGTAACCAAGAAGGAACAGGTTCTGGATACGCAGCTCGTGGTTTTAATGACGTTAGCAAATTAGATACGGCTGAAGCTACTAGGGTTGCTGCTCAAAAAGCCAATGGATCGGCTAATGCTAAAGCCATTGAGCCAGGTAAATACACGGTAATTTTAGAACCCATTGCTGCCACTTATATGTTGGAAAACATGTTTCGTGGTTTTGACGCAAGAACAGCGGATGAAGGGAGAAGCTTTATGAGTAAACCAGGTGGGGGAAATAGAATTGGCGAGCAATTGGTAGATGAAAAAGTATCCATCTATTCTGATCCTTTTCATCCTGAATTGCCAGACGCAACTTGGAACGGTGAAGGATTTGCACTTGATAGGGTTAACTGGATTGAAAAAGGCGTTGTGAAAAACCTAAGCTATTCCCAATTCTGGGCTCAAAAGAAAAACGTAGCTGCTGGACCCTTTGCCAGTAATATTATCATGGAAGGTGGTACAGCTTCTTTAGAAGAATTGATCAAGAGCACAGAGCGTGGAATCTTGGTTTCTAAACTCTGGTATATCCGTTTGGTAGACGCACAGTCTTTGTTGCTTACCGGACTTACTCGTGACGGAACTTTTTATATTGAAAACGGACAAATCAAATACCCTATTAAAAACATGCGCTTTAATGAAAGCCCTGTGATCATGCTCAACAATGTTGAAGCATTGGGCAAGGCTGAAAGAAGCATTAGCATTGAATCAAATAGAAGTTACTTGATTCCTCCTATGAAAATTAGGGACTTCACGTTTACTTCATTATCAGACGCTGTTTAATTTTTCAAAAGACCCTTCGGGGTCTTTTGTTGGTAAAAGATTGTTCATTTTAAATGCATTGAATTGAAAAGGAGAGACTTTTTATACCTGTCTGGTTTAACAGCTGGTGCAGGATTGTTGGGGCCATCCAAGTTAATGGCTGCAGAAGATTTTTTACAACCCGCAGACCTAGCACTCAAAAAACGATTAGCAGATATAGCTTTAAATGCAGCAACAGGTAAGGGTGCTACTTATGTAGACGTTCGCATTGGTAGGTATTTGAACCAATCCATTAGCACCAGAGAAAAACGCGTTGACAATATTGCCAACACGGAGTCTTATGGTATGGGTATTAGGGTTATTGCCAATGGTAGTTGGGGATTTGCTAGTACAGATAATATAACGCCGGATAGTATTGCCAAAACAGCAGCATTAGCGGTTCAAATTGCCAAATTTAATGCGCCTTTATTAGAAGAGCCCCTAAGGTTGGCTCCTCAAAAAGGCTATGGTCAAGTAAGTTGGAAAACACCCGTCTTGCAAAACGCATTTGATGTGCCCTTGAAAGACAAAGTGGATCTTTTGTTGCAAGCCAATGATATTGCCCTGCAGTCTGGTGTCAATTTTGTGAACAGTTCTTTGTTCTGTATCAATGAGCAAAAATATTTTGCCTCTACAGAAGGTTCCTATATTGACCAAGACATACATAGAATTTGGCCAACCTTTACCGTAACCAAAATTGAAGCAGGTTCTGGCAAATTTCAAACCCGTAATGCGCTTAGTAGCCCAATGGGCATGGGATATGAATACCTGATCCCAGATAAAAAGGAAGAGATTGACGGCATTTTTAAGCTCTATAGAAATAGGTATGATATCTTGGCCGATATGCGTTTAGCTAGTGCACAGGTTGCAGAAAAAATCAAAGCCAGACCAGTTGAACCAGGTAAGTATGATTTAATATTAGACCCAACCAATTTGTTTTTAACCATACACGAATCTGTGGGGCATCCTACTGAATTAGATAGGGTGTTGGGTTATGAAGCAAATTATGCAGGAACTAGTTTCTTAACCCTTGACAAGTGGAAAGCAGGCAATTTTAAATTTGGTAGTGAGATAGTTCATTTTAAAGGGGATAAGACCCAGAAAGGGTCTTTAGGCGCCGTTGGCTATGATGATGAAGGTGTTCAGTGTGGCCAGTGGGATATTATCAAAAACGGGGTATTGGTCAATTACCAAGTTACCAGGGATCAAGCCCATATGCTAGGTTTGAATGCTTCACAGGGTTGTTCATATGCAGATAATTGGAAGAATTTTCAGTTTCAACGAATGCCCAATGTGTCTTTGCAACCTGGAAAAGATGCTTTAAAAGTGTCAGACATGATTAAGAATACCGAGAAAGGTATTTATATGTTTGGCCGCAATTCCTATTCTATTGACCAACAGCGTTATAATTTTCAATTCAGTGGCCAATTGGCTTTTGAAATTAAGAACGGGCAAATTGCTGGTCTTGTTAAAGACGCAGCTTATCAGGCCAATACCCAGGAATTTTGGAATGCTTGTTCCGCCATTGCAGGAGAACAGGACTATCGCCTTGGTGGCTCTTTCTTTGACGGGAAAGGCCAGCCAGGACAGGTGAGTGCTGTTTCGCACGGTTGTTCTACCACTAAGTTTAAGGGTGTTAGCATTATCAATACTGGCAGAAATATTTAAAAATTATAAGCAAGTCCTAGCCGCCCCAATTTTAATGGGGCGGCTTTTTTTTGCTCAAAGGGTAATAAA
>NCHJ01000068.1:24584-39904 GCA_002256765.1 Bacteroidetes bacterium 24-39-8 | reverse complement strand
GGTCCTTGAAAGCGCCTCCCATGTTTCTGATCAGGTACCCATGTTTACGGCCACATTAACAACCAGTACTGGCACTATTGATTGCGCAAACGCCATGTATTATTTACCTACCAACGGTTCAGGAAATAGTTTTGTACTTGACGTTGCAGCAGCTAACCAAAAGGGGTTTGCACTCAGTAATGTACCCTCACCCAATGCCAATGGAAATAGTAACGATCCACAACTAAGGGTATGGACCAAGGGTTGGACTGAAGTCATTTTTGACCTTGCAAAATATCGCGGTCAACAAGTAACCCTTACTTTTGAAGCAGACAACTGCGTACCATCTGGGCATTTTGCATATGCATATGTTGCTTTAAAAAATATTTGTGAAGGCTTACAAATAGCTGGCCCCATTCAAGCTTGTGTAAATGGAAATCAAACCTATTCAATTCCAGAATTAACAGGTGGTACTTATTCATGGACTATTCCTACAGGATGGCAAATGATTACTGATTCTGGCAATATTATCATTGTTAAACCCAATGCAAATCCTGGAACCATTAGGGCAAGAGCCACCAATAATTGCGCAGACTTAGTAACCAGTGTAAATGTACAGGTCTCTCCTCCTACAATTGCTGGTGCAGCCATTGGGGATACGGCGGTTTGTTTTGGTTTAATTCCAAACCAACAATTTCCCTTACAATTAACTGGCAATTTGGGTAATATAAGAAATTGGATTTCTAGCACGGATGGTATTAATTGGAATCCCATTACAGAGAATGGGAATGCCATTCTTGTCAAAGATGTTTTAACCACTACCTATTATAAAGCCCTAGTGCAAAATGGACCGGCCTGTAATATAGACAGTAGTGCTGTGGCTACTGTTACCATTAATTACAAATCAGTTGCTGGACAAATTCTTCCGGCCAATCTGGATATTTGTTTGGACCAAAATATTGACAATGTTCTACAACTTAGGGGCTCATCTGGAACGGTTCTTAATTGGCAAAGATCTGTAGACAGAATTAGTTGGCTGAATCAATTGCCTACTAACCAAGACACACTACAATCTGTGACTGGACTCACAGGAAGGGCTTATTTCAGAGCCATTGTATCAAAAACTGGTTGCCCATCAGATACTAGTACCATTGCCAATGTGGGCATTTTTAATACAGCTTTTCCAAAGGCACAGATTTTTCCTAAAGACACCAGTGTTTGCTACGGCACACCGGTTTTAATTTCTGCCAATATACAAACAGGAACCAGCTATACTTGGTCAAACCCTTCTGCCCTTTTCAATGGAGGCAATGGTCTTGTCAATGGTCTACCCTTTTTGATAAATGCCAAAGCAGCTCCATCAAAGACCACTCAATATATTATCAGCATTGCCAATGCTGGTTGTCCCAATTTATTGAATGATACTATCAACGTAAAAGTAACAGCACCACTATCCGTTTATGCCGGCAAAGACACTAGTGTTGCAGCCAATCAACCCGTTCAACTAAATGCCCTTCTTTCTGATGAAAGAATGGCAACTTATTTATGGTCACCCTCTGAGGGATTAGATAGAACCAATATTGCCAATCCCATTGCAACCATTGGAAACAATAGAGACAATATTCGCTATACCGTAACAGCTATTGACAGTATGGGATGTAGGGCAGTAGATAATATGCTGATCACCATTTTCAAAAATGGGGCAGACATTTTTGTACCCACAGGGTTTACACCAAATGCAGATGGAAAAAATGACCAACTAAGACCCCTAGTAGTAGGCATTACCAAAAATTATTATTTCAGTGTCTATAATAGATGGGGGCAGCAGGTATTTTTAACCACTGAAATTGGCAAGGGTTGGGATGGCATTTTCCAAGGAAAAGCACAAGCTTCAGGTGCTTATGTATTCTTAGCGGAGGGTACTGATTTTCTTGGACAGAAAGTAATTAGAAAAGGTACTGTTGTTTTGATTAGGTAACTGGTCTTGTAATCCATGAACAAGGTTGTATCTTTCCGGTTCTAACTTAAATAAAATGTCAAAAACTATATTGGTTACAGGTGCAAGCTCAGGATTTGGAAAAGCCATAGCAGAAAAATTTGCTGCAGAAAAATGGAATTGCATCATTACTGGAAGAAGAAAAGAAAAGATAGAAGCTTTGGCTTCTGAATTAAAAGACAAATACCAAGTAGCCATTCTTCCCTTAGTATTTGATGTACAGGATAGAACTGCGGTATTTGCTGCCCTTGAAAATCTTCCAACTGAATGGCAGTCTATAGACTTATTGGTAAATAATGCAGGATTGGCATTGGGTAGAGATCCTTTTGACCAAGCCAATTTAGACGATTGGGAAACCATGATAGATACCAATGTAAAAGGCATTATGTATGTTACCAAGGCCTTATTACCACTGATGAAACAGCGTGGTGCTGGCCATATTATTAATATTGGTTCAACCGCTGGTGTAGAAGTATACAAAGATGGCAATGCATACTGTGCTAGCAAACACGCAGTGGCTGCTTTGAGTAAATCTATGCGGATTGATTTATTGCCTTACCAAATAAAAGTAACAGTGATTCATCCAGGCGCAGCAGAAACCGAATTCTCTTTGGTACGCTTTAAAGGAGATGAAGCAAAAGCAGCTACAGTCTATGATGGATACAAGGCTTTACAAGCAGCAGATATTGCAGACATTAGTTATTATGCAGCATCCTTGCCAAAACATGTTTGTATCAATGAATTGGTAGTTACCTGTACAGCACAGGCCAATAGTTTTTACCTGCAGAAATAGGCTCTAAATAAGAAATAAGTTTTGGGCATTCTAACCAAAGTCAATCTCCGTATTGTCTCCAATATTGAGACTCCTACTCAATCCTTTTACAGAAGCATCGCTTCCAATTAAAGAATTGTCAAGCACCACTTCATAAAGATTGGTATAGGAACCAATAATACTTTCTCTAACAATTGAATGTTTGATAGAAGTGTTAGCGCCAATAGCCACATGTGGTCCAATAATGGCATTAGAGATATCGCAACCCGGAGCAATACTTACAGGGGGAATAATAATGGTATTGGGATAATTATGTTGGGTGCTGGTATTACCACCTGATTTTTTAAGCAAGGTAGCATTGCTTTCAAGTAAGGTATCTTTCTTACCACAGTCAAACCAACTCTTTACTTTAAATGATTGAAACTTGGCGCCACGCTTAATCATGCACTCCAAGGCATCGGTTAAACTATATTCACCATTAATATTGGTATTGGAAACAAATAAGTGCTGCAAACACTGGTATAAGAATTCCGTTTCCTTAATCTTATACAATCCCACTAAAGCCATATTGCTTTTTGGAATGGCAGGTTTTTCAACCAATTGCTCAATAAAACCATCTTCTCCAATGGAAGCCACACCAAAATTTCTAGGGTCTTCTACTTTCTTAATCCCCAACATACTATAGGGACTCTCTAACACTTCTTTTACATCGTATTCACAAACAGTATCACCTAACACTACAAACACTTCATCTGATCCCACTATGGCCTTAGTAAGCTCAATAGCATGACCTGTTCCTTGGCGCTCATTTTGGTGTACAAAATGCGTTGTTAAATGTGGATAGGTTTGGGTAACATAATCCTGAATCTTTTCTCCCAAATAACCCACAATGAAAATGAATTCATTAATGCCCGCTTCATGCAGTTGGTCAACTATAAAACTCAAGATGGTTTTTCCTGCAATAGGAATAAGTGCCTTGGGTTGGGTATATGTGTGAGGACGCAATTTGGTACCCGCGCCTGCAACCGGAATAATCGCTTTCATACTTGGTAGGTTTATGATGGATCATCTACAAAGGGGGTCTGCATACATGGTTTCATGTATTACTTACACATCCATCAAGGTTGCGAAATTATAAAAATCTGGCCAGAAGCCAAGTTTTGTGGATATTCTGACCAAAACTAGCCCACTGAATTGCCCTTTTAGTGGGTTTTAGAATTATTTTTGCGGCAAAATCAAGCAATCATGCAAAGAGATACCCAGGTTTTCAACATCATCAACCAGGAATTGGCGCGTCAAAGACGTGGAATTGAACTAATTGCTTCCGAAAACTTCACCAGTTTACAGGTGATGCAGGCTTCCGGTTGCGTGATGACCAATAAATACGCAGAAGGATATCCCGGAAGGCGTTATTATGGTGGATGTGAAATAGTTGACCAGACAGAACAATTGGCTATTGACCGTTTAAAAGCCATTTTTAACATAGAATACGCCAATGTGCAGCCCCATAGTGGTGCACAAGCCAATGCAGCAGTCATGTTGGCCATTTTGCAGCCGGGCGATGCCATTCTAGGCTTGGACCTGAGCATGGGTGGACACTTAACCCATGGATCTGCCGTAAATTTTAGCGGTAAAATCTACAAGCCCCATTTTTATGGTGTTGTAAAAGAAACTGGTTTAGTGGATTATGAAATGCTAGAAGCACAAGCTAGGGCAGTAAAACCCAAATTGATTATCTGTGGAGCCAGTGCCTATAGCCGTGACTGGGATTTTGCTAGAATTAGAAAAGTGGCCGATGAAGTTGGTGCTTTTGTATTGGCCGATATTGCTCACCCTGCAGGCTTGATAGCCAAAGGTTTATTGAGCTCTCCATTTGAACACTGTCATTTTGTAACCAGCACCACCCACAAAACTTTGCGTGGACCAAGGGGTGGCGTGATTATGATGAAGACCGATGTTGAGAATTCTTTTGGTCTTAAAGACGTAAAGGGCAACCTCCGTATGATGAGCAATCTATTAGATATGGCTGTATTCCCTGGTACACAGGGTGGACCATTGGAACATATTATTGCAGCCAAAGCCATTGCTTTTGGAGAGATTCTAACCGATGAATTTTTGGTCTACCAACAACAGGTTCAAAAGAATGCCCAAGCCATGGCCCAAGCCTTTACAGATAAGGGTTATGAGATTATTAGCGGCGGTACAGACAATCACTTAATGTTGATTGATTTGCGCAATAAAAATATCAGCGGTAAAAAAGCAGAACAAACTTTGGGCCATGCCGATATTACTGCTAACAAAAACATGGTACCTTATGATGACAAGAGTGCTTTTGTAACATCTGGTATCCGTTTTGGTGTGGCAGCTGTGACAACAAGGGGGATGCTTGAGAATGACATGCAGTTTGTAGTTGACGTAATTGACCGCAGTTTGATGAACGCAGACGACGCAGCCATTCTAGCCGATGTAAAAAAACAAGTGAACCAATTCATGGAACAGTTTATCTTGTACCCAGAGTTAGGATAAAAAATAATATTATGATACAACGCATCCAAACCATTTGGTTATTACTAGCAGCCGTATTAGGTTTTGCTTCTTTAAAGACGGCTTTTTTTATTGGTAGCATTACTACTGAACCCGCCAATCAATTAACGGGCATGAGCAATGTCTGGTTAATGATCAGCACCATTGTTGGCGCCACTGTTGCAGCCCTTAGTATTTTTCTATACAAAAACAGACCGCTTCAATTAAAATTGGTGTTGTTGGCCTTGGGAATAAGTCTATTAACTATTGGTCTTTATTATCTAGAGATTAATAAATACGCCGTAGGCGGATTGGCTTTATGGTGTGTTGTAGTTATAGCCATTCCTGTTGTCTTAATCCTTGCTACTATTGGCATTTACAAGGATGAACAATTGGTAAAAAGCACAGACAGACTGCGTTAAGCAATCAATAAATCAGATTAAGTAACGGGCCGATTCTTACAAGAATTGGCCCGTTCTGCTTTTTGTAGTTTTCTTAAGTCCTGCAGGTATGCCCGCATAGACCAATGATCCACCACCATCACCCGCTTCGGGACCAAGGTCAATGACCCAATCGGCAGATTTAATTACGTCTGTATTGTGTTCAATCACAATTAAAGAATGCCCCTGTTCTATGAGTGCATTAAAGGAAGCCAATAGTTTTTTGATATCATTAAAATGCAAGCCTGTTGTTGGCTCGTCAAAGATGAATAACACGTGACCAATGCCTTTTCCTTTACCTAAGAAACTAGCCAATTTTACACGTTGTGCTTCTCCTCCACTCAAGGTATCACTGCTCTGTCCAAGCTTTACATAACCAAGCCCAACATCAGACAAAGGCTGTATGGCATTTTTGATTTGCTTTTCGTCTACAAAGAATTCAATGGCTTCATCCACACTCATTTCTAGTAAGTCAAAAATGCTTTTTCCATTGTATTGTACTTCTAGTACTTCTTCTTTGAAACGCTTGCCACCACAGGATTCGCAGGTCAGGTGCACATCTGCCAAGAACTGCATTTCTACTACTTGTTCTCCCTCACCCTTACAGGTATCACACCTACCTCCGTCAACGTTAAAAGAAAAATGTTTGGGTTGGAACCCACGCATTTTAGCCAGTGGTTGTTTGGAATATAAATCCCTAATGCCATCATAGGCTTTAATATAAGTAATGGGATTACTCCTACTAGATTTACCAATGGGATTTTGGTCAATCATTTCAATTTGTGAAATATAATCAATGTCTCCAGTTACGGCTTTGTGTAGTCCTACTTTCTCAGAAAAATCACCCTTGATTTTATTGAGTGCAGGATACAATACCTGTTTTACCAAAGTTGTTTTGCCACTACCACTCACACCAGTAACCACACAAAGCAAGTTCAAAGGAAACTCAACCGTAATATCTTTTAAATTATTCTGTCTAGCGTTTTCTACTTTGATGCTTCTATTCCATTTGCGCAGGTTCTTAGGCACATCAATGGTCAACTCCCCTTTTAAATATTTACCTGTCATACTCTTGGGGTTGGCAATCAACTCCTCATAATTACCCACTGCCACTACTTCTCCGCCCAAATGAGATGCCAAAGGCCCCATGTCTATAATATGATCCGCTTCACGCATCATCATTTCATCATGTTCTACTACCACTACTGTATTTCCTAAATCGCGCAGCGATTTTAATACAGCTATCAAACGCACCGTATCTCTGGAATGCAAACCAATAGACGGCTCATCCAAGATGTACAAAGAATTGGTTAGGTTAGATCCCAAACTTCTGGTCAATTGAATTCTTTGACTCTCTCCACCACTCAAAGAATTGGCTAAACGATTTAAAGTTAGATAGCCCAACCCTACGTCTAGCAAGGTTTGTATGCGTTGGTGAATTTCTAATAGAATTCGCTTGGTTAATTGCTGATCACTATCAGAGAGTTGCAAATTGTCAAACCAAACTTTCAAATCCTTGACCTGCCATTCACAAAGTTCTCCAATATGTTTGCCCCCTACTTTTACATAAAGCGCTTCTGGTCTTAATCTATAACCCTGACAATCTGGGCAATTGGTTCTACCCCTGTACCTGCTTAATAAAACGCGGTATTGTACTTTATAGAGATTGGCTTCAACTTCTTTGAAAAATTCATTGATACCTAAAACAGTACCAGCTCCTTCCCATAATTGACGGTACTGCTCCTTATCCAAATCCAAAATGGCTTTGTGAATAGGAAATCCAATTTTCCCCGCACCCTTAATAAACTGTTCTTTCCACCAACCCAGCTTCTCACCCTTCCAAGGGGCTATAGCACCCTCATAGAGACTCAATCGCTTGTCTGGTATCACCAAGTCTGGATCAATGCCCAAGACCTGGCTAAAGCCCTCACAAGTGGGGCAAGCGCCATAGGGATTATTAAAAGAAAACAAATTGGGCACCGGTTCTTCAAATTGAATCCCGTCTAATTCAAAACGATTGCTAAAATGCAAGAGTTCTTTGCTGTCAACTTCTATATACACTTGGCCTTCTCCCTCATAAAAAGCCGTACCTACTGAATCTGATAATCTATGCAAATCGTCTTCGTCAAATTCCTTGACTACCAAACGGTCTATCAGTGTAAATAAGATTTTTTCCTTTTTTCCCTTTCCGGCCAGCTTGTCTAATGCTTTATCGGTCATTTCTAAGAGCTCTTCAATTCTCAACACAGAAGAAGCTTCTTTTGTGGAGCCCGGTCTCAAATACATTCTTGCAAAACCCTTCTGCATCAAAATCTGGAGTTCTTCTCTGGTTTCCCTATTGGCGTGTTGTTTAAATGGTACTAGGATCACCATCTTAGCGCCTACTTTTAGCCCTTTAATATGGGCTACCACGTCTGCCACTTCATCTTTCTGCACTTCTCTACCGCTGATGGGCGATATGGTCTTACCCGCCCTTGCATACAACAAACGCATATAATCATAGATCTCCGTCATACTACCCACGGTACTTCTGGGTGTACGCGTAATTACTTTCTGTTCAATAGCAATAGCAGGGCACAAACCTTTTATATAATCTACATCGGGCTTGACCATTCTAGCCATGAATTGGCGGGCATAGGCACTCAAGCTTTCTGCGTATCGCCTTTGGCCTTCTGCAAATAAGGTATCAATGGTTAAGGAAGACTTACCACTACCAGATACCCCTGTTACCACAATCAATTTATTGCGCGGAAAACTAACCGTTACATTTTTTAGGTTGTGCACACGGGCTCCGTGTACCTGTATGGAATTGTCAATTATAGGGGCTTGAGCCACTGGGGCTATTTTAGTCTTGCTTGTCATTCGTTGGCAATTTAAACAGAATAATCATGCTTAAGTTTAATAGATGGGCGTTAAATCTCTAATAATCAATAAAAAGCGGTTTTAAAATGTGAATAACCCAAGAATCGAATACAATCTTTTTCACAACTGTTCTTGAGGATATTAAAAATGATAATTTAACATCAGAATTAAAATCAGACCTAAGAAATCTGGCAAGATTCTTTATCCAATATCCTGAGTTTTCCGAATCCTGACAAAACCTAATGCTATGAAAACATTGGAACATGTTTCAGACACTGAACTAATACGTTCCTTCCAAGACGGTGACACGGAAGCCTTTGAGGTATTGATCTATCGCTATAAGGATAAGATCTTCTCCTCCATTCTCTTCTTTGTAAAAGACAATTATCTGGCAGAAGACCTGTTCCAAGATGTGTTCATCAAAATCATTGATACGCTTAAGAACAAGCGCTATACAGAAGAAGGCAAGTTCCTTCCCTGGGCGCTTAGGATTGCGCACAATCTTTGTGTGGATTATTTCCGCAAAGTAAAGCGTACCCCAGCTATCAAGACCAGTGATAACAAAGACATCTTTGATGTGATCACTATTTCAGAAGAAGGCCCTGACCACAAAATCATGCAAAGTCAAAGCCATGAGCGCGTGCGTCATATGCTAGACCTTTTGCCTGAAGAACAGCGTGAGATCATTGTACTACGCCACTATGCCAACCTAAGTTTTAAAGAGATTGCACAGATTACCAACTGCAGCATTAATACAGCTTTGGGCCGCATGCGCTACGGTTTAATCAACCTCAGAAAACTAATGGCAGAAAAGCAGATTGCATTGTAAAGTAAAAAGTCAAAAGTCAAAAGTCAAAAGTCAAAATAAGTAGGACTTAAGAATTTGAAAAAGCAAAAGTTAAAAGACTTTACAGTAATTAAAATAAGTATATGGGTTATTAAAACCAAAAAAGTCAAAACTTAATTGTTTTGACTTTTTTTATTGTATATTTTATCTCAAACTTTTTTTTGACTTTTTACTTTTGACTTTTGAATTTCTGAATCACCCCCTTTAAATGCTGAATAAACTTATCTACGTCTGGGTCATAACCATAATTCACATCACTCAAAGGGTTTCCTTTCAGGTCTAGAAATTTATAAAGCGGTTGGGCATTAAACCCAAACTTAGTGGTCTCATATTCCAAGTTCTTATGACCCACCGTTTCAATACGGTCTCCATTGGGTGCCGTATGTTGTTCTTCTAGGGGAAGTTCTTTGGATTCATCTACATACAAGCTTACCAATACAAACTCCTCACGGATCAATTTGAGTACTTCTGGATTTTTCCAAACCTCCTGTTCCATTTTTCTGCAATTGGCGCAGGAATGGCCTGTAAAGTCTAGCATCACGGGTTTATTCAGGGCTTTGGCTGCAGCCATACCTTCATCCAAATCAAAATAAGCAATCAAGCCATAAGGCACTTCCAAAATATCAGTGTATTTTTTGGGAGGCTGGGCACTGGAATTATTTGTTGCGCTTTTTGAAGTATCCGCACCTGACATAAGATGTGCATTATCCAACTTGTATTCCAAGTCTTCTAGGTTGAATTCTTGGGTACTGGCCGGTGGAATAAATCCACTCAATAATTTCAAAGGTGCACCCCATAATCCCGGTACCATATACAAGGCAAAACAGAAACTAAAAATGGCAAAAAACAATCGCGGAACGCTGATAAAGGGCAGGTCTGAATCGTGTGAAAATTTTAATTTACCCAATAAGTACATACCCATTAAAGTGAAAATCACAATCCAAATAACCAAGAATACGTCTCTATCCAATAAATGCCAATGATAAGCCAGGTCTACATTTGAAAGAAATTTCATAGCTAAGGCTAATTCAATAAATCCAAAAGTCACTTTCACAGAATTCAACCAACCACCACTCTTTGGCAGTGATTGTAACATGGATGGGAAAAAGGCAAACAAAGAAAAAGGCAATGCCAACCCTACCCCAAAACCAAACATGCCAATGATGGGTGCTGACCCTACTCCATTGGTACTGG
The DNA here is from genome assembly GCA_002256765.1 of Bacteroidetes bacterium 24-39-8. Classification (GTDB taxonomy): domain Bacteria; phylum Bacteroidota; class Bacteroidia; order Chitinophagales; family Chitinophagaceae; genus Sediminibacterium. The sequence continues at coordinate 29,291 of NCHJ01000068.1, read as the reverse complement.
TCTGTCCTAATAATGTTCCAACCAAAGGACCTGTACAGGAGAAAGAAACTATGACAAGGGTTAATGCCATAAAAAAGATGCCCATCAATCCACCCTTACCTGCTTTTTCATCGGCCTTATTGGCCCAGCTATTGGGTAGTGTTAATTCAAAAGCACCAAAGAATGAAATAGCAAATACCAAGAAGATGGCAAAGAATAAAATATTGGAAACGGCGCTGGTAGAAATGGTATATAAAATCTTTCCGCCAAATGCTAGTGTGAGTAGTAATGTAGGTATGGTATAAATAGCAATAATAGAAATAGAATACCAAACCGCATTCCTTATACCCTCGGCCCTAGACTTGCTTCTCTTTAAAAAGAAACTCACGGTTACTGGAATTAATGGGAACACACAAGGCGTAATCACTGCCAGTAAACCTGTACCCAAACAGATCAAGAAAATACTCCATAATGATTCTTCTGATTCAGCAGAAGCAGGTAAGGCAGCAAGCGTATTTGCAGCAGGAATTTTGAGTGTGAAATTGGCTTCTCCACTTGGAAATTCTGCCTCTTTTTTAGCCAACCAAGATAAGCTGCCTTTAAAAACCAAACTGTCTGTATTCTTAGTGTGCAAAAGCCATTCAAATTGAACAGAATCAGCAAACAACCTATAACTAGAAGCCGCTCCTGGCGCTTCTTTTACCAATTGCAACTGACCGTTTTCTGTACTAGTATCCGTTGTGCGCAACAAATAAGCAGCGCTGCTATCTAGGTGCAAACTAGAGACAAAGGGATCATCCGCTCCGCGTTGTTTTACAGAAAACAATTGAACAGTTTTATCCATTTTGGCGTTGATGACCAATTTGGCCAAACTATCATTGATTCGCTCTGCTTTAAAATCAAATTGCACAGGTGTTTTATCCTGTGCAATTGATGTAATTGAAATCAGCAGGGCTGAAAAAATAAATAGTGCTATTACTAATTTTTTCATGCGCTATTTTTATTGCAACTTAATATCGAATGTTTTTTTGGAAGGAGGAAGGCATTCATTATCATCACAAACCATGTATTTTACCACTCCTGTAATATTGGTTTTTACCCCAGCTTTAACAGTTAGTTCTTGTGTAAAACTTACATCATTGGAATAAAACAGCACATCCATTTTAAAGTTATTGTCGTGCACTTTTTGAAGCTTTCCATTTTCTTTTGGCTTTCCAACAACTGTTACCAATGGGTTCTTATTCAGTTCAATCTTGGTAGGTATTGGGCCACCTGGTCCCATATTTTGGGAATATAAATGCCAAGGCTGTGCAACAGTGGCTGTTATAACCAATTGATATTTATCTGTTCCTTTTTTCACGGCCTTAAAATTCCAAGCAACTGGATCTTTGATTTGTGCAGAAGCACCCAATCCAATTAAGGCCAAAACTAAAAACAGTGTAATTTTTTTCATGGTATTCCTATCTAAATAATCAAACAAATGCTTACCCAATTAGTTTAAACCCAAGAGTTCAAACACTTTCTTGCCATCTAAATTGCTCAAAGCTTCAGAAGTTGCACGCTCAGGATGTGGCATCATCCCAAAAACATTTTTGTTTTTGTTGCTGATACCTGCAATATGTCTAATAGCTCCGTTTGGATTAGCTGCGTCTTCTAATTCACCTTGTTCATTGCAATAGCGGAAAATAACCTGACCATTGGCTTCTAGTTCATTGAGTGTGGCTTCATCTGCATGAAAACGGCCTTCTCCATGGGCTACTGGAATTTTTAATGCTTCACCAGTTTCACTCTTGATAAATACATTCTTGCAAACAAATTGTTGGTTGGCATTTTGCAACAAAACGCCAGGCAATAAACCACTTTCGCATAAGATTTGAAAGCCATTACAAACACCCAATACCTTTCCTCCTTTGTTGGCAAATTCAATCACACTTTTCATCATAGGACTAAACCTAGCAATGGCACCACAACGCAAATAATCACCATAAGAGAAACCACCTGGCAGAATAATGCAATCTTCTGTAGTAAACATACTCAGGTCTTCATCTTTATGCCAAAGCATGACAACTTCTTTGCCCAAATCTTGTTGCAAGGAATCTTGCATATCCCTGTCACAATTTGAACCCGGGAATACTACCACACCAAATTTCATATTCAAATAATTTTTACTTTAATTAATTGACCGCTTCAGATCACGAAGGTAAAGCTTGAAAACTTAAGGCAAAGCTATTTTTTGATGAGTTCCCAGTTATTATGTACAATCAAAACAATGGCTATCCAAAACAGTAAATTGGGAACCAATAATCTTTTGGGATAACCAAAGGCATTGGCTACAAATGCGGACAAGGGTATGAGGATCAAGATACCCGAATCTAGTCCAGCTCCAGAAAACACAAAGGGAATGGGTAGCAAGGAAAACAATAACACCAACATCACAGACCAGTTTTTTCTGATTTGAATGACCATTCGGTTATTGTATTTCTGCCAAAAATACATACCGGCAAACAATGCCAAGACCAAGTAAGCAATACTAGCAATTAACCATGGATCAGGGTGTTGCAAGGGTAATTGAAAGCTGATACCCGGTAAATAGGATTTTATAGCTGCTAGTTGGTTGTTCAAAAACAACCAGGAAACCAAGAAATAATAAGGCAAGATAATTCCCATCAATAGTACCAACCATTCCGCCATCCTAAAGGGTCTTACCACTGCCAGCGCAAATAATACTACTAAAATTAAAATAGCCGTAGGATGATAGGTCATGATAGTGATACTCACCAACATGCCAATATTGAATAAAAGGGTTCTTGGAGACTGATTATTGTATAGCCTAGTCAACAAAATGAATAACCAAAGCACTAATGAATTACTGAGTAAGGCTGCAGAGATTCCAGACCAAGACGCAATTAAACCTGTGAGTAAGACATAGGTCATGGCTGTGGTGTAATTGGTAGATTGGAACATCCTAAAATCTGTCAAAACCATATTTAGTCTAATGGCTTGAATTAAGATGACCAATTCATAAGCTATGAACAAAAAAGTAGTGGGTACCCCCGTTAAGTATTTATTCAGAAAAAGGGAAAAGAGGCCATCATTCTTGCCTAGTACCAAAACTGGTTCGGCCAAGAAAAAATGAACGTGCACGCCAATAGCTAAAAGCACTAGAAAAAATATGTTGACAATTGATTTGTCTCTAAAAAGAAATACCACGGCTATTAGTTGAATTCAATTTTTGCAAAACAAGTAGATCCCCTGTATTGGCATGGAATAATCATTTGACGAGCCCCTACTTGTTTACCATATCTAGGCATGAACTCATGACCTTTATCCATATTTTTAAAAGTGGGATTACGGTCAATTTGCCCGTCTGGGTACAAACTTTGGTCAGACAATACCATGTCTCGCTTGTCTTGTATATTGAACAAGAAATGGGCTTTGTCTCCTGTATTTAAAATACCATATCCAATAAAATTATCAGAATTATCATCAAACTGAGACTTTCTAATCACATTACTCCATTCCATTTTGCCCTTATTATCAAATGAGAGCAACACAACATTATCAGCAAAATAACGTGTCACTGCATTATTATTCATCATACTATATCGGCTCCATGGATAATAACCCAGTGGTGAATAATAAGAATAATAATCCATGGGTGTATAGACAGATGAATAGTAAGGAGACCCGTATAAATAATCCCATCTATTTAAGGCATTACCCCGGCTGGTACTATACGCAGCTTCAGCTGCAATAAAAAAACCACCATCTTTTTTGAGCACAATATTTTTCAAAAAGAAATCATTGAAAGCCTCTTTCTGATTGCCTTCCATCTTGGCATCTGCTCTAAAATCAGGTGTAAAAATGGTATTCATGGTTGCCAATTCCTTGTCCTGAAATTTATCCCAAACAGAATAGTACAATCCATCAATATTACCCCTACGAAGTTTGCTATAAAAAGAAGTGACCAAATAATGCTTGTTCACATTATCTATTTTCACTCTAATATCGTCTAGATAAATACCCGTTAATTTTAAATTTCTCACCACAATACTATCGGCGCCAGCTGGTTTAGTAATCAAAGAGATTTTATTGATATTATCATTCTGTGCAGTACCTGATCCACGAATACATACTAGGTCTCCTTCATTGTCCAAGGCAAACTCCGTAAGAAAATCATTTCGCTCAGGCATTGCCACACGAATCATGGATCTTTTTTGCAGAACCAATTCCTTATTAAACAACAAACTGGTGAGCAAATGGGCTTTGTCATTCTTGGTAGAGATTTTAAAAACCATGACCTGTTGTTTGTTTTCACTGGTCAAGAAAGTATAAACCTTACTGCTATTGCTGCCAGCCATATTGGTAGTATCCAGCACAACTGGTTCTGTCATTTTTTTACCATGTGCGTCTAGTTTCACCGCCATGGCATATTGGATGCCCCTTTTCTGAAACTGGTAAAAGAGATAGATAAAGTCTGGGTATTGCACCAATTCTACCTCAACCACTTTTTCTGGCATAAATTCCAACCTGTTCTTTTCCGTCATTTTCATGTCCGCATCGTAGACGGTCATATAGTGTAGGTCTCTATAATTTTTGTAAATGAGCACATTCCCGCTCATTTTACCCACAATTTCAAAATTCAGGGTACGGGCATCATCCCTATCTGGCTCAGAATAGATAATCCGTTGGCCCCAAAGTCCAGAAACGCCTAGAAACAGGCTAAGT
>NCHJ01000068.1:0-24564 GCA_002256765.1 Bacteroidetes bacterium 24-39-8 | reverse complement strand
AGGCTAAGTACCCATATGAATATTGACTTTTGCATCAATTAGGTGATTTTTTTCAAATGTACGCCAACTAGGTTTTCAATAGGTGTAAATAAAAGGTGAAAGATTGGGATTCTTTAAGCCCATTTTTACCGCACTTGATTGAATTTACGGCTACATTTGGAAAATAATAGCCATTTAAGAACCAACCCAGCATCGTGAGCAAGCAATTTAACAAGGTTACCAGCGCAGGATTGATTATTGCGTTGGGTATCATTTACGGAGATATTGGAACCTCTCCCCTATACGTTTTAAACGAGATTATTACAGGAAGAGTCATTTCTGAAGAACTCATTCTGGGTTCTTTATCCTGTATCATCTGGACCCTAACACTCCAAACTACGGTCAAATACGTGATTCTTACACTCAAGGCAGACAACCGAGGTGAAGGCGGTATTTTCTCACTATTTGCTCTTGTAAGAAGAAGAAAAAAATGGTTGGTCTTACCTGCCATGATTGGAGGTGCCGCTTTGCTGGCCGATGGAATTATTACCCCTCCTATTACAGTAACCTCTGCTATTGAAGGTCTGAGACAATTACCCGCATTACATGATATTACACAAACTACCATTGTTGCAATAGTCATTGGCATTATTTCTCTACTCTTTTTTGTACAGCAATTTGGCACGGCTTCTATTGGAAGATTGTTTGGACCTATTATGGCCATTTGGTTTACCATGTTAGCGGTACTGGGGATCATGCACCTTTCAGACGATATTTATATTATCAAATCTCTGAGCCCACATTATGCCGTTGAATTATTGATGCATTATCCAAAAGGATTTTGGTTATTGGGAGCTGTCTTTCTTTGTACTACAGGAGCAGAAGCTTTGTATAGTGATTTGGGACATTGTGGAAAGTCCAATATTCGTTACTCCTGGGTCTTTGTAAAAACCTGTTTGATCCTGAACTATTTGGGACAAGGCGCTTGGTTACTGGCCAATCACCACAACCAAGTAATTCCCGCTCAGGTAATGGCCGATGGTTTTAATCCCTTTATTTCTGTAATGCCACAGTGGTTTAAATTACCCGGCATTATCATCTCTGCAACTGCCGCTATTATTGCGTCACAGGCTTTGATCTCTGGCTCTTTCACACTGATCAGTGAAGCCATGCGATTGAACCTTTGGCCAAAAATGAAGATTCAATATCCAACTGAAGAGAAAGGACAATTATATATTCCAGGCATTAGCTTGTTATTATTTGTAGGTTGTATTGGGGTGGTATTGTATTTTCAAAAATCTGCCAATATGGGCGCTGCCTATGGTTTAGCTATTACCATGTGCATGATTAGTACCAGTATTTTATTTGCCAATTTCTTGGTAAGCAAACGCGTATTCCCTTTGTGGATCTACCTATACTTAGCCGTGTATTTTGCCATTGAAACTTCTTTCTTAATTGCCAATTTGGAGAAATTCATGCATGGTGGTTATGTTACTTTAATTGTGGGTGGAGCATTATTTGCAGTAATGTATGTCTGGTACAGAAGCCGTAAAATCAAAAATAGATACGTTGAGTTTGTGCGCATGGAACACTATATTCCCATGATTCAGGAATTGAGTAATGACAAAACCATTCCCAAATATTCTACCCACTTGATCTATATGACCAGCGCCAATAACCCTAAGGAAATTGAGCACAAAATCATTTATAGTATCATGAATAAAAAGCCCAAAAGGGCCGATATCTATTGGTTTGTACACGTAGACGTATTGGATGATCCCTATACCTGCGAATACTCTGTAGAACATATTATTCCAAACGATATTATTCGCGTAGAATTTAGACTGGGCTTTAGAATGGAACAGAAGATTAACCTTATGTTCCGCAAAGTGGTTGAAGAATTGGTAAACAACAAAGAAGTAAATATCACTAGCCGATATGAGAGTCTGGAAAGAAACAATGTAGTGGGCGATTTCCAATTTATTGTATTGGAAAAATACCTAAGCCAAGACAATGAACTCCCCATTTTTGAACGAATTGTGATGAAACTCTATTTCTGGCTCAAAGAAATCAGCTTGGGCGAGGAGCGTGGTTTTGGACTAGATCCCAGCAATGTATCGGTAGAAAAATTCCCACTCATAGTGGCACCTGTTTCCAAACTAAATTTAAAAAGGGTTTACCACGATTCCAGCGAATACGAATAGGGTTCTCAAATTTTTGTATCTTAACGGTGTTTGCCAGAAACACTGTTATATATCATCCTCATTTACGGAGGCATTCTCCTCTTTGCCTATTTGGTACAGGAGCGCTTTATCTTTAAGCCAGAGAAGCTACCCCAAGACTTTGAATACAAGTATGACGCGCCTTTTGAGGAATTGTTTTTTGACGTAGCCCCTGGCGTGCGCATTAATGGATTGCATTTCTATTGCAAGGAACCCAAGGGCTTGATTCTCTATTTTCATGGCAATTCTAGGAGTATCAAGGGATGGGCCAAATACGCCCGAGACTTTTATAGGTTTGGCTATGATGTGGTATTGGTAGACTATAGAGGCTTTGGCAAGAGTACCGGAAAGCGAGGAGAAAAAGACATGCTGGCCGATATGCAATTTGTGTATGAACAATTACTCAAGCAATGCCCAGAACACCATTTATTGGTCTATGGAAGAAGTATGGGCAGTGGCTTTGCCACCAAGATTGCCGCAGACAATTCACCCAGATATTTAATCTTAGACGCTCCCTATTATAGCTTTATTAAAGTAGCCGAAAGATTTATTCCCTTTTTGCCACACAAATGGTGGCTGCGGTACAAACTGCGCACTGACCAATGGATTAGAAAGGTTAATTGTCATACCTATATTATCCACGGTACCAAGGACTGGTTAATTCCCATTACCCAAAGTGAGAAATTACAAGCTATTAGCCCACATAAAATTACCCTGATTCGCATTCATGGCGGAGGGCATAATAACCTACCCACTTATGACGAGTACCACAACTTTATTAGAGACATTCTCAAATATTAAATAAGGATTGCCCATCAGCACGTATTTTCGCCACCATGAAAGGACTTAGTAAAAAACAATTTGGTTGGATTAAAATCATAGTGGCAATTTATGCTATGCTGGGAATTGCTTTTTATTACTTACAAGAGAAAATATTATTTCATCCATGGCCCATCCCAACCGGACAGGTCTTTGAATTTAAAGAGCCCTTTGTAGAAACCTATTTGCGCTTGGATGAATTAACAAGTTATAGTCTGGTGCAATTCAAATCAACCGATAGCATTACCAAGGGAGTTGTATTATATTTTCATGGCAACAAGGGAAATATCAATCGGTATGCCAAATTTGCTAAAAACTTTACCCGAAATGGTTTTGAAGTATGGATGATTGACTATCCCAAATTTGGTAAGTCAACCGGCGAATTATCAGAAGCAAATTTGCAAGAAATGGCCCTCCAATTGTATAAATTAGCAAGGGTGCGCTATGAGCCAGTACAAATTATACTCTATGGAAAATCAATGGGAACAGGTATTGCAGCCCAATTAGCCAGTATCCGAGATTGCAAACAATTAATATTAGAAACGCCCTATAATAGTATGGTATCTCTTGTAAGACACTATGCCTTTATTTATCCTGTTGAAAGTCTTTTAAAATTCAAATTGCTAACCAATACCTATTTACCAAAAGTGACTGCTCCAATTAGCATTTTTCATGGAACAGACGATGCATTGATTCCTTTAAGCAATGCAGAAAAACTAAAATCAGTTTTAAAACCCACTGACTTATTTGTGACATTGGAAAAAGGCACCCACCATAATCTAAATAATTTTCCTCAAATGCAACAGACCCTAGACAGCTTGTTACAAAGGCCCTAGGCAAATTTGCAAAGACCCAAAATAGTAGCTAGAAGAACCAGCCCAGAGATTTTGTCAGCTCCCAAATTAGTTTAACTTTAGGCAAAGCTGCTGCCATGTCTATATTGTTGTTGGTCTTTGCCGTTGCTGCACTCATACTGCTGATCACGGTAATAAAATTGCATCCCTTTTTAGCATTTTTAATTGTCTGCATTTTTACCGGACTTAGTAAATCAATGGAAGCTGCCAAATTGATTGCTTCTATTCAAAAAGGCATTGGAGACATTATGGGTTCGCTCTTGGTCATCTTGATTTTGGGAGCCATGTTGGGTAAATTGGTAGCAGATAGTGGGGCCGCAAATAAAATTGCCCAAGCATTGATTCAGGCATTTGGGACCAAGTATATACAATGGGCCCTGGTACTCACGGCATTTATTGTAGGCATCCCCTTATTTTATGGAGTAGGCTTTGTGTTATTAGTACCACTTGTTATAGGCATTGCAGCCAAATACAAATTACCCGCTGTTTATTTGGGACTGCCCACACTAGCAGCGCTCTCTGTAACACATGGCTATTTGCCTCCCCATCCATCGCCCGTAGCATTGTCTGAACAGTTTCACGCAGACCTTGGCACCACGTTATTCTATGGCATTCTAATTGCCATTCCTGCCATCATTATTGCGGGGCCTATTTTTTCTGTGACACTAAAAAAATATACCAATGCCCCACTGGCTATTTTCTCTAATAAGGAAATTCCTGATGGTCAATTACCAAGTTTATTTGCATCCTTAATGGCGGCTTTTTTACCCGTGCTACTCATTGGTTTGGATACCCTTGTTAATATCTGGATACCAGAAAAAAATGGTTTTACCAGTTTGGTGCATACCCTTGGAGACCCAAGTATTGCCATGTTGATTAGCCTACTCATTGCCTTGTATACATTGGGTATTAAACAGGGTAAAACCATTGCAGCCATGATGGGTCCAATGGGCGATGCCGTCAAAGACATTTCAAGTATCTTACTTATTATTGGTGGTGCAGGTGCACTCAAACAAGTATTAATGGATGCGGGCATTAGCCAAGACCTGGTTCAGCCCTTGGTAGGGCTTTCTATTCATCCACTGTTATTGGCTTGGGGCATCAGTGCCATTATTCGCGTAAGCGTAGGATCCGCTACTGTAGCGGGTTTAACAACAGCTGGCATTGTAGCTCCGCTAATAGCAACCACTGGTGTGAATCCATCTTTAATGGTCTTGGCAACTGGTGCGGGTTCTTTAATGTTCTCTCACGTAAATGACCCAGGGTTCTGGATGTTCAAAGAATATTTTAATCTCTCTGTAAAAGACACCATCCGCACTTGGAGCATTATGGAAACCATTGTTTCAGTGGCCGGATTGATTGGCGTATTGATCATCAATTATTTCATGTAATATAGCGTTATGACAGCTGAAGAAAATTTTGCAGCACTGGGCTTGACCCTACCACCTGCACCAAAACCACTAGGAGTTTATAAACCCCTATTAGTAGACGGAAGACATTGTTATGTTTCCGGTCATGGTACCGTTAAAAACGATGGTAGCTTGATCATTGGCCGTATAGGTGAAACCCTAACACCTGAAGAAGGTAAAGCCGCAGCACAACAAGTTGGACTAGCCATCTTGGCCACCATTAAAGCCAACTTGGGTTCACTCAACCGCATCAAACGCGTGATCAAAGTATTGGGCATGGTCAACTGCACCGCAGATTTTGAAAAACATCCAGGCATCATCAATGGATGCTCAGAACTATTTGCCAAAATATGGGGAACAGACAATGGGATTGGGGTAAGAAGTGCGGTAGGTATGGGTTCTTTACCAGACAATATTCCAGTTGAAATTGAAGCCCTATTTGAATTAGAAGAAATTGATTGATCAAAAATAGTAGCAGATGCATTGGTATGAAGTAACTAGTCCTGAAGCCATGGATACTCCAGCTTTATTGGTTTATCCAGATAGGGTTAAAGAAAATATTAGACAGGCCATCTTAATGGCGGGGCATTCTAATAACCTGCGCCCACATGTAAAGACGCATAAAATCAAAGAAGTAAGTCAACTACTTTTAGAACAAGGCATTCAGAAATTCAAATGCGCTACTATTGCTGAAGCAGAAATGCTAGGCATGATTGATGCACCTGATGTACTTATTGCGCACCAATTAACTGGGCCAAAAGCAGCGCGATTATTGGCTTTGATGGAACACTATCCGCAAACACATTTTGCTACACTGGTAGATAATTTGCATACAGCCACTATTCTATCTGCTACATTTTCTGCTGCAGGAAAATCTATTGACCTATACATGGATTTGAATGTTGGAATGAATAGATCAGGGATAATTCCAGAAAAAGGTTTGGATTTATTTAAAGCCTGTTTGGCATTACCCTCCATTCAATTAGTAGGACTTCATGTCTATGATGGGCATTTACGTGATACGGATTTGGACATTAGAAAACAACGCAGTAATGAAGCTTTTGAAAGAGCCACAGCATTGGCCGCTGAGATTTATGCCGCCACTGGCAAGACCATGAAAATGGTTGCAGGGGGCTCTCCTAGTTTTCCAACCCATACCCATAGAAAGGGGGTGGAATTTAGCCCCGGAACATTTGTGTTTTGGGACTGGGGCTACAAACATATTGTACCCGATGAACCCTTTGAATACGCGGCTTTGGTGGCAACTAGCATTATATCAATCATGGAAGACAACAGGCTTTGCCTTGACCTTGGACACAAAGCCATTGCTGCAGAAAATCCATTACCTCGTGTACATTTTTTAAATGCACCAGAGGCAGTTCCTGTATCGCAGAGCGAAGAACATATGGTGGTGCAAGTAGCAGATAGTAGTCAATATCAAGTAGGAGAATTATGGTATGGCGTACCTGTTCATATTTGCCCAACCGTAGCATTGTTTGCAGAAGCACAAGTGATTCAAGACCATGAAAATATTCAGCAATGGCAGGTGATTGCTAGAAATAGAAAAATCAATATTTAAATGCTGTTGATAGACGCACATTTGGATTTAGCCATGAATGCCATGGAATGGAATAGGAACTTACAATTGTCTGTTCATCAGATTCGTGACTCAGAAATGGGCATGACGGATAAACCAGACAGGGGCAAGGGAACCGTATCGCTTCCAGCATTACGCGAGGGCAATATTGGATTAGTAGTAGCTACTCAAATTGCTAGATATGTGGGGCCAGGTTCTACCCTAAAGGGATGGCATTCTCCTGAACAAGCATGGGCACAAACCCAGGGACAATTGGCTTGGTATAAGGCCATGGAAGCTGCGGGAGAAATGCGTCAGATCAAAGACCAGCAAGCATTAGAAGAACACTTGTCTTATTGGAATCAAGATCCTAATCATACCAATAAAGCTATTGGTTATGTGTTAAGTTTAGAAGGCGCCGATTCACTGATTACACTGGATCATTTGCATATAGCTCATGGTAATGGCTTAAGAGCCGTTGGACCCGGACATTATGGACCAGGCAGGTATGCCAATGGCACAGATGCAACCGGACATTTAAATGAAATGGGTAGAAACCTGCTCAAAGAAATGCTTGGGCTCAATATGATTTTAGACGCTACGCATTTATGTGATGATGCATTTTGGGACGCCATGGAAATCTATGATGGAACCATTTGGGCATCGCATAATAATTGCCGGGCACTGGTGAATCATAACCGTCAATTTAGTGATGAGATGATCAAGACCCTGATTCAAAAAGGAGCAGTGATTGGTGGTGCGCTTGATGCATGGATGATGGTACCTAATTGGCAGCGCGGCGTCTCTACCCCGGAGTCTACAAATTGCACACTAGAGATCATGATTGATCATTTAGACCATATTTGTCAATTGGCTGGAAACACGCGCCACGTGGGTATTGGCACTGATTTAGACGGGGCTTATGGCAAGGAACAATGTCCCTATGATCTTGATACCATTGCAGATATGCAACAACTAGAAAACAGGTTGTTGAAGCGTGGATATACCCAATCTGATTTGGAAAATATTTTTCACAGCAACTGGTTAAGATGCTTAAGAAAATCCTTACCGCTTAGCTAATTTCTTTGAGGGTTGTTTTTGCTTTTGACACAGTCAATTCATGCAATATCCCAATTTTAAGGGCATAGTTTTCTTTGGCATGACTCACTGGAAAATCAAAACAAATAGGATACTTATATTCTGCTAAATGTTCCGCCAAAGCTGCTTGTACATTTTTACCAAAGGGCACCGTGGTATCTTCCATATCGGTAAAACCACCGATGATTAAACCAGCCAACCCTTCTAAGAGCCCTGCTCTTTTTAGTTGCAAAAACATGCGGTCTACCTGATACACATGTTCTCCAATATCTTCTATAAATAAAATTTTACCCTTGGTTTTAATGGCAGATGCGGTTCCAATCAAGTGCACCAACAAAGAAAGATTACCTCCTATTAAATGGCCTTGGGCTTTACCCAATTGATTCAATGCATGGGCTCCACAACTATAGTTGGTTAATTGTCCTTTAAGGGCTTTGCGCAAAGACTGCACCCATTCATTGTCAGATCCCCCATCATTAAAAGCACCAGCCATGGGTGCATGTATAGAAGCCGTTTTAACTACTGTGTTTAAGTGAGCGTGCAAGACCGTGATATCGGAAAAACCAATGATCCACTTGGGATGCTTTTTAAATTGCTTAAAATCTAATGCGTCAATAATGCGGCTCACCCCATATCCACCCCGGCCACAAAGAATAGCAGTTACTTTTGGATCATCCATCATGGCTTGCAAGTCTGCCAATCGCTCAGCGTCAGTGCCAGAAAAATAATTTTGCTGCACCCCTCCCAAGGTTTTTCCTGCTTTTACTTTATAACCCCAAGTCACCAAGGTATCCATACAGGTTCTGGCTTTTTCAAGGCTTAGAAAACCAGCAGGGCATACAAGGGCAATGGTATCGCCTTTTTTCAGATAAGGAGGAATCTTAATCATGTTACGAATGTAAGACAGATGGGCTCACAGCCCAAAACGGGTATAAATTGCCCCTTAGCCGCGGATTGCTTAGTTTTGCCCTTCTTTAAAACAGTTTGGACAAAGATGAAGCAGCCCAAAAGATACTTGATTACAGCAGCCCTTCCCTATGCCAATGGGCTCAAACATATTGGACACTTGGCCGGAGCCTACTTGCCCGCGGATACCTATGTGCGTTATTTGAAAGCCCAGAAAAGAGACGTGGTATTTGTTTGCGGTAGTGATGAACATGGTACCGCCATTCCTATTCAAGCCACCAAGGAAGGAACAACTGCACAGGCCATTATAGACAAATACCATCCCATTATTGCCCAGAACTTTAAAGACCTAGGCATTGAGTTTGATATTTACCATAGAACCAGTTCTCCTTTGCACCATGAAACCGCGCAGGAATTTTTCCGTGTGCTCAATGAAAAAGGAGATTTGGAGATCAAGGAAAGCGAGCAATATTTTGACGAAGCCGCCAATAGTTTTTTGGCAGACCGATACATTAAGGGTACTTGCCCCAACTGTGCTTTTGAAAGCGCCTATGGCGATCAATGCGAGCGCTGTGGCAAGAGTCTGAGTCCAGACGAGTTGATTAATCCTGTGAGCACTTTAAGCGGCAACAAACCCATTAAAAAAGCTACCAAACACTGGTACCTGCCACTTGACCGTCACGAAGATTTTTTACGCAATTGGATTCTAAAAGACCATGCCCAAGACTGGCGCGCTTCTGTAGTAGGACAGTGCAAAAGTTGGATTGATGGTGGCTTACAAGCACGTGCCGTAACCCGTGATTTGGATTGGGGGATTTCTGTTCCCGCCAAAGACGCAGAGGGTAAAGTCCTCTATGTTTGGTTTGACGCACCCATTGGATACATTAGTGCTACCAAACAATGGGCACTGGATAATGACAAGGACTGGAAACCCTATTGGCAAGACAAAGAGACCAAGTTGGTACACTTTATTGGCAAGGACAATATTGTGTTTCACTGTATTATTTTTCCAGTGATGTTGCAATTGCATGGCGATATTCTTCCTGAGAATGTGCCCGCCAATGAATTCATGAACCTAGAGGGTGATAAGATGAGCACCAGTAGGAATTGGAAACTTGAAATGCAGGATTATATTGACGATTTTATCAATAAGGAAAATGGCGGACCACAACTGGCCGATGCCCTGCGTTATTACCTAACCCAAATTGCACCAGAGAGCAAGGATAGTGAGTTTACTTGGAAGGGTTTTCAAGACGCCAATAACAGTGAGCTAGTCAATATTTTTGGAAACTTTGTTAACCGCGCATTGGTACTCATGCACAAATTGTGTAAGAGTAAAGTGCCACCACTGCATCCAGCATTATTGGATCAATTGGACAAGGATACCATTGCAGAAATTGCTGCAGCCAAACAAAGAGTAGAAGACTTCCTTGAGGGATATAAATTCCGTGAAGCATTGTTTGAAGTGATTAACCTGGCCCGTACAGGTAATCAATACATGCAGAAAAAAGAACCTTGGATCTTGGCCAAACAGGTAGATGAAAACGGACAGGTATTACCAGCTGCCCAAGCGGTGATTGATAATACCATGCATATCTGTTTACAGATCTGCGCTAACTTGGCCATCTTGATCAATCCATTCCTACCATTTACGGCTAAGAAAATCTGTTATTTACTCAAAGTAGTAGACCGGATGTTGGAATGGCAAAATGCAGGTCAATTAAATCTCTTGCGCGTGGGTTATAATTTGAGACCACCAGAATTATTGTTCCGTAAAATTGAAGACACAGAAGTAGCTTATCAAATAGAAAAATTACACAAGGCTTTGGAAAATTCTAAACAAGAACAAGCAGCCCCTGCTGCTGAAACAGCGGCTGCACCAGCATTTGCGCCAGTGAAAGCAGAAATTGGCTTTGACGATTTTGCCAAAATAGATTTGCGCGTAGGTACTATTGTAAGTGCAGAAAAAGTAGAGAAGGCAGACAAATTACTGAAACTACAAGTAGACCTTGGTTTTGAAACCAGGACCATTGTTTCTGGTATTGCCCTGCATTTTGATCCTGCTGCCATTGTTGGAAAACAAGTAACCGTAGTTTGTAATTTGGCACCAAGAAAAATGCGCGGTATTGAAAGCAATGGTATGATTCTGATGGCTGAAGACGCATCAGGAAAATTACATTTTGTGAATCCTGAAGATGCCATTGGAGCGGGAGCAGGAGTCAGCTAGGAAGAAAGTGAAGAGTGAAGAGTGAAGAGTGAAGAGTGAAGAATGAAGAGTGAGAAATTAAGCGGAATGTAAGATAGGTTACTTGTTTATTGAATTTTTGAAATGCCCCTGTTTTTATACTAGAACGTGTATAAAAATGGCCCTTCTATTTTATTTTGAAATGCCCCTGTTTTTATACTAGAACGTGTATAAAAATGGCCCTTCTATTTTATACTAGAACGTGTATAAAATAGCACCCCCCGATTTATACTATAACAAGTATAAAAAACAGCTTTTTTGAAATCCTCGAAAAACAAGTAAGTCGCAAGATGATTCCAAGGGGAGGAAAGTGAAGAGTGAAGAGAGGAAGAAGAAAGTGAAAAGTGAAGAACGAAGAGTGATTTTAAAATATTACTTTATAAAGAACTTTATTTTACTAAAACCTAGGCGCAGCCTAGGTCAACTCATTTACTTAGATCACCGTCCATTCTTCACTCTTCACTCTTATCTCTTCACTAAAAAGTTGTCCAAAAGTAAAAAGCTACTCATATAGCTTAATCGTACTTAGCACATTCCTTCATCTCTCTCTCTGAATAAGCATACCCATATTGTTTAAGCACATCATCCGGAACACCGTTCCACATATTGGGTACATTACCCATATAGCCAATATCTTTTACGCCAATTTCTGAAGTATAGAAACCAGTGCAAACCAGGTCACGAATTTCATTAAAGAAGGCTACACCCTGTGCCATTTCTGGTTTGGCTTTTTCCGGATAAGCAATCATATCAATGAGCTCAATTTGTTGTTGGGGCGTACACTTGACAAAAGGATTCCCAAATCTATTGAGGCATTGCATGTCAAGCCAACGAAGACCACCCCTAACAGGCACTTGGTAATGTGGCATGTCTTTCATGATAAATTCCAAAAACTCTGGAACCTTGGCGTCAGAGGCAGAACCACTGACTTTGTCTTTGGGTATAATAATATCGCCCAAAACAGTCACCGTTGCTAGTTCTTCTGCGGTAAAGAATTTTGGTTCGGCTTCCAGTCTTTTCAGGTTGTCTTTTTCTTCCTGCATGCGATCGGCCAGCATTGCATCAGGTGATTCAGCAATGGCTTTTTTGTCACTATTCTTGCAGGATTCTACCAAGACACCTGTGGCCATAGAGCCTATCAGCAGGGCTTTGATTGATTTTCTTCTGTCCATAATATTGTTTTACATCCCTTAGGGAAGATTACAGATTTTGTTTTTTCAATTCATCAATGATGTACTCAGAAGCGCGCATAGACAGGGCCAAAATGGTCCAAGTAATATTCTTGTCTGCTTGAGAAGTAAACTGACTTCCGTCTACACAGAACAAGGTTTTACAATCATGCGCTTGGCTCCATTTATTGAGGGCAGATGTTTTTCTATCAGCACCCATTCTTACGGTTCCTGCTTCGTGAATAATATTACCAGGGTTGTTTAATCCCCAATTATTTTTCTCATTGTCATCAGCACCCCAAGTAATAATGGCACCCATATTGTGCATGATTTCCTTGAAAGTTTCTTTCATATGCTTGGCCTGCTTGATTTCATAATCAGAGTGATTGGTATGAAAACGTAGTACAGGGATGCCAAATTTGTCTACCACTTTAGGATCAATCTCGCAGTAGTTATTGATGTTTGGAACGGCTTCTCCACGGCCAGCCATACCTACACCAGCGCCATAGAAAAAGCGTTGATCTTCTTTGAGTGATTCACCATAACCACCTGCGTCTTTGGTTTTACCATTCACTTGGAACTTACCGTTCTGACCCTGAATGCCCATACCAAATCCATAAGCGGGTTGGCCCATACCACCCCAATATTCAATATGGTATCCGCGTGGAAAATCTAGTTTCTTATTATCTAACCACCAAGGTGTATACACGTGCATACCACCTACCCCGTCTTCATTGTAGCGCTTTCTACCAAAAAGGGTTGGCAATACACCACCCATGGCAGCACCAGTAGAATCGTGTAAGTATTTGCCCACTACATTGCTATCATTGGCCAATCCGTTGGGGTGACGCGTAGATTTTGAATTTAGTAATAGACGTGCGGTTTCGCAGGTACTAGCAGCTAGGATCACTACTTTTCCAAAAACCTGGTATTCCTGATTATCCGTTTTATCAATAAAAGAAACACCATGCGCCAACCCTTCTGCATTGGTGAGTACCTCACGCGCCATGGCGTTGGTAATCACGTCAATATTTCCGGTTAGGATGGCTGGTTTAATCAATACAGAAGAAGAAGAAAAATCGGCGTACGCTTTACAGCTTCTGCCACACTGGGCACAGAAGTAACAAGCACCACGCTCGTCATTGATTTTCTTGGTTAAGATAGATAACCTAGAAGGAATCACTGGAATCCCAATGCCTACGGCCGATTTTTTAATCATCAACTCGTGCAAACGCGGTTTTGGCGCGGGCAAGAAAATGCCATCGGGATCATTGGGCAATCCTTCTACAGAACCAAATACCCCAATGAGTTTATCAATCTTATCGTAATAAGGTTTTACGTCTTCATAACTGATGGGCCAGTCATCGCCCAAGCCGTCTACGCTTTTGCGTTTAAAATCTTTTGGTCCAAAACGCAGGGAGATTCTACCCCAGTGATTGGTACGTCCACCAATCATCCTGGCGCGCCACCAATCCCATTTGGCAGAACCTTCTTTCATGGTATAAGGCTCACCATCAATTTCCCAACCCCAATAACATCCGTCAAAATCACCAAAGGGTCTAAACTTAGTGCTAGCGCCCCTTCTAGGAGATTCCCATGGATTTTTTAATTGAGAAGAATTGATAGCGGGGTCATAACTAGGACCTGCTTCAATTAGACAAACTTTTAGTCCTGCTTTGGACAAAGTGTAGGCCGCCATACCACCACCGGCACCCGAACCTACAATCACAGCATCGTATTTCTTTGGCTGTTTCTTGATCTGAAGATCTCCCATATGCAACTAGAGTTTTGAATTCGTTAGAGATGATGAATGTAAGAAAATTAGTGAAGAGATATGAGTGAAGAGTGAAGAATGGAGAAAAAAAAAGTGAAGAGATAAGAGTGAAGAGTGAAGAATGGCGAAAAAAAAGTGAAGAGTTAAGAGTGAAGAGTGAAGAATGATAAAAGCCAATAGATTTTGCTTGGGATTGGGGGAAAAATAAACCGCCCCGGGATTAATCGAGGCGGTTCTTTAACCAGGTACGGTTTAAAGCTATGGCTAAGGCATTGCTGCCGCTAACCCAAGGTTTGGTACTTACCATCATTCACTTCACACCCATCTCTGTCCTTTCTTCACTCTTCACTCTTATCTCTTATCTCTTCACTCTTCACTAAAACTAGCTACATCCCATGCTATTGCCACAGTTCAGGCATTTGTAGCAAGTACCGCTGCGGATGGTAATATGTCCGCAAGTGTTACAAGAAGGCGCATCGCTTTGCATGTTTTTGGCCGCTTGGTTTACAGCGTCCATACCATACTCAGCTTTTACAGCAACTTTCTCCACTTTTTGAGCAACCGGAGCAGTGGTGCTAGCAGCGGCTGGCGCTGTTACACGAATACTGCTCAACTCAGGCTTTCCCACAAAAAGGGATTCTCCCTCCTCTTCACCGGTATTGCCAACCGATGGTTTATCCAGCACGTGTACCAAATCGGTACGGTCAAGATATTCATAAGCCAGAGCACGGAACACAAAGTCAACCAAGGATGTAGTGGTCTTGATATTTGGATGATCCACCATACCAGCTGGTTCAAATTTGGTAAAGACAAATTTCTCTACAAATTCATCCAGTGGCACACCGTATTGCAAGCCAACAGAAATGGCAATGGCAAAACAGTTCATCAAGCTTCTAAGGGTAGAACCCTCTTTGGCCAAGTCTATAAAGATTTCTCCCAATGTTCCATCTTGGTATTCACCCGTGCGCAAGAACAATACTTGTCCGTTGATCTTGGCTTTTTGGGTAAATCCTCTACGTTTAGCAGGGAGTGATTTTCTTTCTACAATCTTAGACAATGCGCGTTTAAGTTGGGTATCAGATGAAGCCTGCATACGCTTGGTTACTTCTTCTAATAATTCTTCAACGGTTAATTTGCCCAAGTCTACAATATTGCTTTCTGGTGCTGCGCTTTCTTCTGCAACAACTTCTTCAGAAGCTTCTTCGCTCTTTTTCTTTTTGTCAGATTTGTTGCTCAAAGGCTGGCTCAATTTAGAACCATCTCTGTAAAGGGCGTTAGCTTTAAGACCCAAGCTCCAGCTTAACAAATAGCAATCAGCAATCTCTTCAACCTTGGCTTCGTTTGGAAGGTTAATGGTTTTTGAAATAGCACCACTCAAGAATGGTTGACAAGCAGCCATCATTTTAATATGACCATGTGCGTGAATATAACGCTCACCTTTTTTACCACACTTATTAGCGCAGTCAAATACAGGCAAGTGTTCTGGCTTCAGCAAAGGCGCACCTTCAATGGTCATGGTACCGCAGATAAAGTCATTTGCTGCATCAATTTCATCTTCAGTAAAGCCAACTGCTTCCAGCAAGTTAAAGCTCCAGTCACTGTACTCTGCTTCTGTAAATCCAAGGCGTTGCATACAAGCATCACCCAAGGTAAAGCGGTTAAAGATGAATCCTATTTCAAAGGCAGAACGGGCAGCGCCATTCAGTTTTTCAATTTCTTCCCCAGTAAAACCTTTTTCAGCCAAAGTCTTGTTGTTGATAAACGGAGACTTCTCAAAGCTAGCAGCACCCACAGCATATTGTTCAATAGCCAATGCTTCTTCAGGTGTGTAATTCAAGTTCTTCAAGGCTGCAGGAACAGACTGGTTGATGATTTTGAAATATCCACCACCAGATAATTTTTTGAATTTCACTAGTGCAAAATCAGGCTCAACTCCAGTAGTATCGCAATCCATTACCAGACCAATAGTTCCAGTAGGTGCAATTACGGTTGTTTGCGCGTTGCGATAGCCGTATTTTTCACCCAATTGAACTGCATCGTCCCAAGCTTTGGTAGCGTGTTTTAACAAGATATCTGGGCAGTATTTAGCGTTGATACCAACGGGTTTTACGCTCAATCCTTCATAAGCTTCATTGGCATCATATGCAGCAGCACGGTGGTTGCGCATAACCCTAAGCATATCTTTTTCATTCTCTTTGTATCTAGGGAATGCACCTAAGAAACTGGCCATTTCTGCAGAAGTCTTATAAGCAATACCCGTCATGATAGCAGTGATGGCACCGGCAATACCGCGTGCTTCTTCACTATCATAAGGAATACCACTTACCATGAGCATGGTACCAAGGTTGGCAAAACCAAGACCCAGTGTGCGGTAATCGTAAGACAATTCAGCTACTTCTTTAGAAGGGAACTGCGCCATCAATACAGAGATTTCCAATACGGCAGTCCACAAACGGCAAGTGTATTCAAATCCTTTAACATCAAAAGTATTGTTGCTGGTGTCAAAGAATTTCATCAGGTTGGCAGAAGCCAAGTTACAAGCCGTATTGTCTAAGAACATGTACTCAGAACAAGGGTTAGAAGCGTTGATGCGTCCACCTTGAGGGCAGGTATGCCATTCGTTGATAGTAGTATCATATTGTGTACCAGGATCAGCGCAACTCCAAGCAGCATAAGCAATTTGATCCCAAACATCTTTAGCAGGAATCTTCTTCATCACACGACCATCGGTACGTGCTTTTAATTCCCAGTCCCCACCTTCTTCTAATACTTTGAAGAATTCGTTAGGAATACGAATAGAGTTATTGCTGTTTTGTCCAGCAACAGTCATATAAGCTTCACCTTCATAGCTATTGTCATATCCAGCAGCCACCAAAGCAGCTACTTTCTTTTCTTCACCTACTTTCCAGTTGATGAATTCCATGATTTCTGGGTGATCCAAATCTAAGCAAACCATTTTGGCAGCCCTTCTTGTAGTACCACCACTTTTGATAGCACCTGCAGCGCGGTCACCAATTTTCAAGAAGCTCATCAAGCCACTAGAAGTACCGCCACCACTCAATTTCTCACCACCTCCGCGAATATGAGAAAAGTTGGTACCTACCCCAGAACCATATTTGAAAATACGTGCTTCTCTTACCCAGAGATCCATGATACCACCGTCATTTACCAAGTCATCGCTTACGCTCAAGATAAAGCAAGCATGTGGTTGAGGACGCTCGTATGCGTTAGAAGATTTTTTCAGTTTGCTGTCTTTAGGATCTACATAGTAGTGACCCTGAGGTTTACCTGTAATACCATAGCTCTCGTGCAAACCAGTATTGAACCATTGTGGAGAGTTAGGAACGCATGCTTGATTCAAGATGCTATACGCCAACTCATCATAAAAAATTTGTGCATCATTCTCAGAAGCAAAATACCCATAACGCTCACCCCAAACGCGCCAACAATTTGCCATACGATGTGCTACTTGTTTCACGCTGGTTTCCCTTCCCAAAGAACCATCGGCTTGTGGTACACCCGCTTTGCGGAAATATTTTTGTGCTAAGATATCTGTGGCAATCTGACTCCATTGTTTTGGAACCTCCACATTGTTCATCTCAAATACTTTTTCACCGTTTGGATTTTTGATTACGCTATCACGGTAATCATAATCAAACATGTCATAAGGAGTCACACCATCTTTGGTGAACTTGCGGGTAAACTGTAAGCCTTTTGCCTTGGAAGGAGTAGCCATAATCGGAGCGTATTATTTTGTTCTGGGTTATTGTTGATAAGCCCCGTTAACTAATTGTTAAGCGGTAGACGAAAATATCCTTCAAAGGTCGATTTTCAATTTTGTAAATATCAACAGGTTGTGGAAAAGGAATGTGAATAATCCCAAACACCAAAACAGGGTTGATTTTGCTGAAATGTCCACAGATGTACACAATTATTTGTGGAAAAATTAAGCGTTGAACCAAGTATTATCCGTAAATAGAAAAACCTTATACAATCTCCTTAAATCTGGGTAAAAGGATCCAAGTGGGGTAGTTGAAAACACCCAATTGTTCCAAATTGGAGAAACAGTTGAAGAATAAACACCATAAACAAAAACTTTTTTGCATTTTTGCAGCCAAGGAAATATTCCAATTCTTACATGAAACAGGCAATCTATCAACAATTTGTAGCGAAAAAGCAGCAGGGAAAGAAGTCTTTTGCCGTGCTGGTAGATCCCGACAAGGTAGACGCAGCCAAGATTGAAGAACTGGTACAGTTGGCGGTTTCAGCCAAAGTGGACTACTTTTTTGTGGGAGGCAGCTTGGTTATCTCTAATCATTTAGACGAATGCATCCAGCAGATCAAACAGTCCTGCTCCATTCCTGTAATCCTGTTTCCAGGTTCACCCTCCCAGCTCAGCAAATACGCAGACGCCCTCTTGTATTTGTCCTTGATTTCTGGTAGAAATCCCGAATTATTGATTGGACAACACGTAATCAGTGCACCCTTTGTGCGCAAAAGTGGCTTAGAAATCATGCCAACAGGATATATGGTGGTAGACGGTGGAGCCCCAACCACGGTTTCTTATATCTCCAATGCTTCCCCTATTCCAGCTGATAAGAATGAAATTGCGCTTTGCACAGCCATGGCAGGAGAAATGTTGGGTATGAAACTGATTTATATGGATGCCGGAAGTGGCGCCAAAAGAGCCATTACAGAAGCCATGATTGAAAAAGTGGCTAAAAACATTGAAGTTCCCTTGATTGTAGGCGGCGGTATTACCACCCCTGAAAAAGCCTATTTGAACTGTAAGGCTGGCGCCGATATTATTGTTGTAGGCAATGCCATTGAAAAAGACAGCAACCTAATAGCAGAAATCAGCGCAGCTATTCACAGCGTTCCAGTCATAGCTTAATCCCAATTCTTCTATCCACAAAAAAAGCCCAGCAGTTGCCTGCTGAGCCCAGATATTATATAATCAGTGGATTATCTCAATCCAGCTACATTGACCCTAGAAGGGGTGTCTTTACCACTTACAATGCCTTTTGAGCTTAGCGCGATGGCCTTGATAATTCTAGCCATATTTTCCATATCCAAAGTACCAATCTCGTCAGTCACTTTGTGGTAATTGAGTTCACTGTCCATTTTAGAAGTAGAAATGGTATGGGCCGGAACTCCTAAACGAGCCAGTGTTGCATTATCCGAGCGATAGAATAGGTTTTGATCGGTATAAGGATCAGGATGAAAAGTAAAACCTGTGCCTTCTAAATTGGCTTGTAAAATTTTACCCATATCGGTTTGTTCATAACCGGTGATATAGGCAGAATTGGTTCCCCACTTGCTTTCTGTGCCAATCA
This sequence comes from Bacteroidetes bacterium 24-39-8, assembly GCA_002256765.1. Classification (GTDB taxonomy): domain Bacteria; phylum Bacteroidota; class Bacteroidia; order Chitinophagales; family Chitinophagaceae; genus Sediminibacterium. The sequence continues at coordinate 5,177 of NCHJ01000068.1, read as the reverse complement.
TTTCAATATTGAACATGGCTTTAACATCATCGGGATTAAATTGTCTAGAGCAATAAGTAGCACCAAAACCACCCACTTCTTCTGCAGTAAATGCCACAAAAATCAGCGTGCGTTCATTGTCTTTCTTGGCTTTGAAATATTTGGCCAACATTATCATGGCTGTGGTACCAGCGGCGTCATCATTGGCGCCATTGTAGATAGAATCATTGTTTACAGCCTTACCAATACCCAAGTGGTCATAGTGACCAGAGAAAATCACGTATTCATTCTTCTTGCTTTTACCCGGCAAAACTCCAATCACATTGGCCAATTTTTGCTCAGTGAATTCGTGTTTAGAACTCACTGTAAAAGTTTTGGGCTGTTCTGTAGCCAAAACAAATACTACGCTATTATTGGCTTTAAACAATTGTCTTTTTAAACCTGTTAAACGGCCAAAAGTTTTGGAAAAACTGGTATCAACAGTCACAAAATAATTCTTACCAGACTGCACGTATTTGCTAGCTTCGCTAAACAAGTTGACTCCTTTGGCAATCATCACTTTTTCATAACCACTGGTTTCACTGATACTTAAATCTGCTTGACAAGTAACCACAATTACGTCTCTAGTATCTACGGCAACACCATTAAAATTGCAGCTGGCATTGATAAACTTAGGTTTCACCATCACAAATTCTTGCAAATAAGTGCCGCTGTTTTTCCAAGTTTGTAAACCGGTTTGTTTAAACTCGTCTGCAATAAAAGCAGCGGCTTTTTCAATAGCGGGACTAAAGGTTCTGCGACCCTGCATTTCATCAGAAGCAAGGGTGCGTTCAATGCGCTCCACTTCTTTTGCATTGATAATTTCATCAATATTTTGGGCTTGCAAGTAGGTCACAGTAAATAGGCAAATAGCCAAACTAATTTTTTTCATAGCAATTTTTTCAGTGTTCAATATAAAACAAAAAAATAGGCGCAACTAAATCACGCCTATAATTATATTTCAGTTCTTCATTTTACTTCCTTTCCATTCTTCACTCTTCACTCTTATCTCTTCACTTCTTCTTCCTCCACTCTTCACTCTTCACTTTTCACTTCTTCTTCCTCCACTCTTCACTCTTATCTCTTCACTCTTATCTCTTCACTCTTATCTCTTCACTTCTTCTTCCTCCACTCTTCACTCTTCACTCTTCACTCTTCACTCTTCACTATTCACTATTCACTATTCACTAAACTATAGGCTCATCATCTCCTTAAACTTAACCGTCTGTCTGCGGCTCACTTCAATTTTCTCACCACCTTTTAGGTCTACTAATAAACCACCATTAAAATAGGGTTCAATTTTTTCAATCCAACGCAGGTTAATGATATGCTTACGGTTAGCACGGAAGAACATGCGTTCATCCAAACGCTCTTCCAAAGCATTGAGTGATTTTAGAATCAATGGCTTATTAGTACCAAAGAAAACTTTTGCGTAATTTCCTACGCTTTCAAAAAGGCGAATCTCGCCCAGTTTTACAAACCAGCAACGCTCACCGTCTTTTACAAATACTTGGTCAAACTCAGTCAAAGGACCACGGTTCAAACCATTCAGACCAGCATTTTCCTTGCTAATTTCTAAATGCAATTTCTGGATGGCATCGGCTAGGCGCTTGGGTTCTACGGGTTTTAACAAATAGTCCAAAGCATTCACTTCAAATGCTTTGATAGCGTACTCGTCATAAGCTGTGGTAAAAATCACACGTGGTGCTTTTTCAACTTCTGCCAACAAATCAAAACCTGTTTTTCCTGGCATCTGAATGTCTAGAAAAATCAAATCCGGATTTAGGGTTTCAATTTTTTCAATGCCGTCGTCTACATTGGCGGCTTCTTCAATGACTTCAATGTCTGAATGGTCTTGCAAGAGTTTTTTGAGCTCGTTGCGGGCCAATCTTTCGTCGTCAATAATGATTGCTCTAATTGCCATAACGCTATAATCAAGGTTTAATAATGTAAGTCTTTTACCGGCATTTTTACTACCGCTTCTACCATACCATTGTCTGTATCTCTAATCTCAAAACTGGCTTTACCACCAAACAATAATTTTAATCGGTTGCGGGTGCTATTGATACCAAATCCATCGGCAGCTGCTTCTAGATTGCCATTCAAATGTCCGGAATTTTGCACAATCAGTTCATGGTGATTGTCTCTGAAATCAGAAATCACGCGCACTACCCCACCTTCTTTTTGTTGACTGATTCCGTGTTTAATAGCATTTTCTACCAAGGTCTGCAACATCATAGGAGGCACGGGTTGATCCATAGTATCTTCATCAATATCGTATTCAATGCGCAAACGGTCTTCAAAACGAATATGTTCTAAGGCCAGATAGTCTTTGACAATCCCCAATTCTTTTTCAAAAGGAGCCAGCTCTAATTTCTCCGCCTGCATGCTGCTACGCAAAATATTGCTCAATTCCGTAATAGCCGTTCTAGCCCTGTCTGGATTCTCGTCTACCAAAGCGCGGATACTATTGAGGGCATTAAAAATAAAATGGGGATTAATATGACTCTTGATGGTCTTGAGCTCCAGCTCTTTGACCAAGGTTTCAAGTCTTACTTGTTGAATCTCATTTTTTCTACCTGCCTCTATATAGTGCCAAACAAAATAGATAGAAGTCCAGATAAAAATTAAAGGAGAATCAAAAATCAGGTTACCCAAAAACCGTTTTTCAAAAGAGATTTTTTTAATGGGGTCATAGAGCTTGAACCATTCTACTATGGCAGAATTGGCCATATTATAAATAACGCAAATGGTCAGAATTAATAGTGCCAATTGAAACCAGCGCTGTTTCTCAGTAGGCGGGCGCATCTTAAAACGAATGATTAACAGACGGAGCAAATGGGTGAAAAATATACCCGCAAACACGCCAATAGCCAGCCTAGAATAGAAAATATTGGTGTATTTCTGCTCAAAAACAAAGGCAAAAAATACCATGGCTAGGCTATAAAACAACCAACCGCCTAACTGGCACCACCAATATGCAGAAATTTTCAATCTCATGTTCCTGCAAAGATACCCCCTAAACCAAGCCCAGCTGCCCCCTTTTGGGATTAAAGGCAAAATCGGTATCTGTTTGGCAGAAATTCCCCTTACCCGCGGCGAACTATCTGTTTCAAAGGGTGTTGTACTATTTTAACGGCAGCTTTTGCAAGCCCTAAATGCTTATTTTTACATCTAAATAAAGTTTCATGGATATTAAGGCGGGTCCACTACTACAGCAAATTGACAGCCCAACTGACTTAAAAAAGCTTAGTCGGGAACAATTGCACCAGGTTTGTGACGAGCTGCGTCAGTATATTATTGACGTAGTAAGTGTACACGGAGGTCATTTTGCAGCCAGTTTGGGTGTGGTAGAATTGAGCGTGGCCCTGCACTATATTTATAATACCCCATATGACCAATTGGTTTGGGACGTAGGTCATCAGGCTTATGGACACAAGATCCTGACAGGTAGAAGAGACAATTTTGCCACTAACCGCAAATACAATGGTCTGAGCGGTTTCCCCAAAAGAAGCGAGAGCCAATATGATACTTTTGGCGTAGGCCACTCTTCCACCAGCATTTCTGCCGCCTTGGGTATGTCCATGGCCGCCAAATACAAGGGAGAAGACAGAAAATCCATTGCAGTAATTGGAGACGGATCCATGACAGCGGGTATGGCTTTTGAAGCTATGAACCATGCAGGCGTAGCTGATAGCGATGTACTGATTATCCTCAACGATAACTGTATGAGCATTGACCCCAATGTGGGTGCGCTCAAAGGATATTTAACCGATATTACTACTTCTCCTACCTACAATAAAATGCGCGATGAGGTTTGGAACCTAATGGGCAAATTACCCGTGGGCAAGACTTTTAGCAGGGAGATGGCCAGTAAATTAGAAGCCAATATCAAGGGTGTGGTGTCTAAAAGCAGCAATTTATTTGAAGCTTTGAACTTGCGTTATTTTGGACCCATTGACGGGCATAATATTACCAAATTGGTAGACACCCTCAAGGACCTGAAAAATATACCCGGACCTAAACTATTGCATATTGTTACCGTAAAAGGAAAGGGCTATGCACTGGCCGAGAAGGATCAAACCAAGTGGCATGCCCCAGGTTTGTTTGACAAGGTAACAGGAGAGATAGTCAAGAAACCCATTACTGCTCCCCAACCACCCAAGTACCAAGACGTATTTGGACATACCTTATTAGAATTAGCAGAATTGAATGAATCCATTATGGGAGTAACACCTGCTATGCCCAGTGGTTGTTCTATGAAATTCATGATGGAAAAAATGCCACATCGTGCTTTTGACGTGGGCATTTGCGAACAACACGCAGTTACTTTAAGTGCTGGCTTGGCCACACAAGGCATGCGCGTGTTTTGCAATATTTATTCTTCCTTTATGCAACGCGCATTTGACCAAGTGGTACACGATGTAGCCATACAAAAACTACCCGTAACACTTTGCTTAGATAGAGCTGGATTAGTAGGAGAAGACGGACCCACCCACCATGGCTGTTATGATATTCCTTATATGCGTTGTATTCCCAATATGGTGATTAGTGCACCTATGAATGAGCAGGAATTGCGTAACCTCATGTACACGTCTCAATTACCGGAAAACCAATACCCCTTTGTGATTCGTTATCCAAGAGGAGAAGGAGTAATGGTAGATTGGAAAACACCTTTCCAAGCATTGCCCATTGGTAAGGGACGCAAACTCAAAGACGGAGAAGGCGTTGCCATTTTGAGTTTTGGACACCCTGGTAATTTTGCACAAGCTGCTATTCGTGAACTCAGAACCGAGGGTATTAATCCCGCGCATTATGACTTACGTTTTGTAAAACCCATTGACGAGGATTTGTTGCACGAAGCATTTAGCAAATACAGCAAAATTGTGACCGTTGAAGACGGAACTGTAGTGGGTGGTTTTGGTTCAGCTGTTTTGGAATTCATGAACAAATATGGCTATAAAGCCGATGTAACTATTTTGGGTATTCCAGACCGTTTGGTAGAACACGGAAGCCCCAAAGAATTGCATCGCGAATGCGCTTATGATGCGCAAGGTATTGCTACAGCTGTAAGAGAATTAATGAAAGAAAGCATCACCGTTAGTGCAACAATTGCGGGATAAGCTTCCAACATACTCAATAAAAAAGCACCAAGATGA
>NCHJ01000209.1 GCA_002256765.1 Bacteroidetes bacterium 24-39-8 | reverse complement strand
TGTATTAACCCCCTAAAGGACTGGATTCAAAATTAAAATCAATTTTGTAATCATAACTTTAGGAAACATGTCAAGAGTAAACCGCAAATTTAGCCCAGAGGAACGCCTTTCTATTTTGCAAGAAGCAGAAAGAGAAGGGACAGTTGAAACCAGTCGTAAGTACAATTTATCTCCATCACTAATATCTAAGTGGAAGGAGCGTTATTTAACCAAAGGAGCTGCAGGCTTGAAGCCTCAGTATAACCGAGTAGATCCACAGGTAAGAGCATTGGAAGAAGAGAATGAGCGTTTAAAACGCATAATAGCCCGTCAAGCATTAGAGCTTGAAGTAAAGGGTGAGCTGCTAAAAAAAACACCTATTCAAATCAAACCAAGATAGCAATGGTACATCAGTATCAACAAAAGATTGGTCTCAAAAATTTATGCCAATGGGTTCAATTGCCACTGAGCAGCTTTCATTATAAACCGTTGGCAGGTAAGCCAGGGGCTAAACCAAGCTTGTACACAAAAATGCTAGATGGTAAGGTTGTGGTAAATGATGAAGTGATTGGTTCCATTAAAAAGTTATTGAGTGAAGAATTTGTTTGCTACGGGTATAAAAAAGTGAGTGCTTCATTGAAACAATTGAAGTATTTGATCAACGACAAGAAAGTATATCGCTTGATGGATGAGAATAATTTATTGTTAGGTAAAGTCATTAGAACTACAGGGAAACGCCAGTTTGTGAAGCACCGGAAAATTACTGCTACCTGTCCCATGGATTACCTTTGCTTAGATATTAAATACTTATGGGTGCATGGAGAACAGCGATGGTATTATCTTCTGAGCGTGATTGACGTTTTTAGTAGAAAAATAATAGCGTGGATACTTCAACGCAGTATTAAACAAATTGATGTGATTAATATCTTTAGAAAAATTAATCAACAGCATCCAATTAAAGGCGTAAATATCAGAAATGATAATGGCTCACAATTTTTAGCAAATAGCGTAAAAAGATATTTATCAAGTGAAGAAGCTAAACAAGAATTTACCCATATAGCAACTCCTCAAGAAAATAGTTACATCGAAGCTTACCACAGTATCTTACAATCAGAGGTAGTTGAACGTTTTGAATTAAGTAGCTATTATGAAGCTAAAATAATCATGACCAACTATGTTGAATTTTATAACACAAAACGAATACATGGTTCCCTGAATATGAAAACACCTCAATCAGTTTGGGATACCTGGAACTCACAAAATAATACCTCAACAAAGGGCGAAAGAATGTCCTTACAAACAGCATTGAGCCCTTTGTTGGAAAACACAATAAAAAATTTAATTATTAACCAAAAATGTCAAACCTTTAACATCATTTAATCCAAGAATTAGGGGGTTAATACACCACCAACGAACAGGGCTTTATGCAGATTGGGAATTGTTATTCGGCTGCCGATAACCGCTGCTTATTGAAAATATGTTTTTGAAGTTAAGTACAATAGCTCATAGTTATTCGTCTGCTGGAACTCAAGCTGGGATTAGCGAATAGCTGATGATACAAGGTCAAGCCCAACTTGCATAAAACCCAATGTTGCCTGTAGTGCTATCAATTACTTTCATTTACTTACGAGTCTTAACAATTCTTGGTATACGTCATTTGGTCGGTCTGCACGTTTACTTATAATTTTCCCATCTTTATCAATT
>NCHJ01000067.1 GCA_002256765.1 Bacteroidetes bacterium 24-39-8 | reverse complement strand
ATGAGCAAGAATTAGCGGGAATGAAATTGTACCAATCAGATAAACTTCAATGTGCTCGTTGTCATGATAACCCCACACGCTCTCAGCGCCAAGACATGGTTTATGCCAATACAGGTTTGTATAATATTGATAGCAATTATCCTTTACAAGACCAAGGATTATTTGATTACTCTGGCAAACCAGAAGACCGAGGTAAATTCAGAATTCCCTCTTTAAAAAATGTGATGCTAACCGCTCCTTATACACATAATGGATCCGTGCAAACTATTTCTGAAATGATTGATATTTATGCAGCATCAGGAAGAAATATTACGGAAGGTCCTTTCAAGGGTGACGGCCGAAAGCACCCCAATAAAAATGCATATATCAAAGGCTTTGAATTGAGTCCCAAAGAGAAGCATCAATTAATGACCTTTTTAAATACCTTGACCGATACCAGTAATCTTAATTTAGAACTGTGGAAAGACCCCTTCAAAAAATAGTAGTATGAATGATTCAATGGTAAAATTTTCTAGCAAAATGTATTGGAGTATTCTATTAATGATGCCTATCATATTGATGGCTCAGGCTGGAAAAAAGACTCCCACCAAATTACCAAAAGGTGGATACGTAAGCGAGTTCAAGCAAGGATTGTTAGAACCCGCTAAAGTAGATACAAATCAATATGCCATAGTACGAAAAAAAGAAATCAAAGCAACTTTAAATCAAGAAATGCCAGTGAAATTATTGGAGATTCCTAATCCTCCACCCAATTTTTTACTGGCCCAACAGATTGCACTATCTGACTCTGTTTTTACATTTTATGTTCAGAACAAAATAGACAAGAAAAAACTCTTTAATGAAATTTTTGGGGTTTACCCTGCCCGTCCGGGCGATGTAAAACTAGGCACCGCATTTTTACCTGGAACCCTTGCTAGGGTTGAAATGTACAATTATGCATTCAACCTAACTACGGTAGGCATTGTAGATATATTTACTCAGAAAGTATTAAGTGTTACCCACTATCCTCAAACCCAACCTGACTTACCCAAAAGACTGGTAGATCTAGCTACTACTATTGCCATTAATTCTCCCGAAGTAGAAAAAGCATTGGGTTTTAAACCAAGCATGAATCAGGCAATCATGAGTTCTACTAGAACGGCCTTAAACAAGACCAAATGTGAGCGAAGCATGCACTTATGTGTTGCTCCAACCTTTGTACAAGGCACAAGGGCTTTATGGGCTATTGTAGACTTAACAGATAACCGTGTTGTAGGTGTTAGATGGACAAATACCGGAGAGGATAGTTTAAAAACACCTATCACCGAAAGAAGGTTGCAAAATGAAAATATTGCTGATTGCTTTTGTGATAAAGTAAACCAACTCAATAAATACGGTTGGAAAATGGATTACCTACTAACAAGCTCTGATGGTTTGATGATTAGTAATGTACAATTTGGGCCAAAAAGGATTTTAAATAGTGCCAAATTAGTTGACTGGCACGTGAGTTATTCTGGTACAGAAGGTTTTGGCTATAGCGATGCTGTAGGTTGCCCTATTTTTAGTCAGTCAGCAGTTGTGGCTACCGAGCCGCCCCAGATTTATGACTTAGTAGAGGGTGATTCCACTGTAGGTTTTGTGTTGGAACAGAAATATTTTAGCGAGTTATGGCCTGCTCCCTGCAATTACAGTTATTCTCAACGTTATTTTTTTTATAAGGACGGAAGATTCAGGGTTAGCTGCGCCAGTATTGGAAGGGGTTGCGGCAACAATGGCACGTATAGACCCGTTTTCAGAATTGCATTTGCAGGAAATCAACAGAACTTTTTTGAGTGGCAGGAACAGGGTTGGAAACCATGGACAAAAGAAGGGTGGCGATTACAAAATAGCCTTACTCAATATGACAAAAATGGTAGTCAGTACAGAATAAATACCAATGGAAATGAAGGGTATTATATTCAACCTGGTCAAGGACAATTCAAAGATGGTGGCCGTGGAGACAACGCCTATTTCTATGTAACCAAGCATCATTTGGATAAGGACGAAGGCGCAACAGATATGTTAACCATTGGGCCATGCTGTAATACAGACTATCAACAGGGTCCTGAAAAATTCATTGACCCCAAACCAGAGAATATTCAGCAAACAGACTTAGTACTTTGGTATGTCCCACAAATGAAAAATGATGATACGCCAGGGTCTAAATATTGTTGGTCAGAAGCCTATTACGAAGATGGCATCTATAAAATCAGGGCCTACCCTTGTTTTGCAGGGCCTTTGTTTGTACCTACAAAAAAATAACGGTCTTCCATGCGGAAAACCGTTATTACATTGGGAGCTAACGAATACGTTAAAAAGGGTACAGATTAAAAATTCACTCAAATAACCGATACCCGAACCATGGGTTCAAGCAATCGTCTTTGATATTGTAAAAGAACATGGTTTTCAAAGGGTAAACAATACCAACTATCGGGTATATTTAAAAAAAAGCTATTTCAGGTCTAAAAAAAGAAAGGTTGTAAATTCGCAGACATTGAATAGCAGGTAAACACACATGATGCAGGAGCAATTAACCAATTTTAAAAAGGAATTTGACGGAGATTTATTTTTTGATACCACCATGCGAACTTTGTATGCAACGGATGCTTCTGCATACAGAGAAATGCCCTTAGCTGTAGCCATGCCAAGGTCTGAACAAGGAATCAAACAACTCATTCATTTTGCTAACCAATTTCAAACCTCACTGATTCCAAGAACCGCAGGCACCTCATTAGCGGGTCAGGTGGTAGGAAATGGAATTGTAGTAGACGTTTCAAAATATTTTACCTCCATTTTAGAATTAAACAGCCAAGAACATTGGGTTCGAGTACAACCAGGGGTGATTAGAGATGAGTTAAACCTTTTTCTAAAACCGCATGGACTCTTCTTTGGCCCTGAAACTTCTACTGCTAATAGAGCCATGATTGGTGGTATGGTAGGTAATAATTCCTGCGGATCTAATTCAGTGGTCTATAGAAGTACTCGTGAGCATTTGCTTGAAGTAAAAACGCTCTTAAGCGATGGTACAGAAGCTGTATTTGGTTCCCTTTCCTTGGATGATTTTCACGCCAAATGTGAGTTAGATAGTTTAGAAGGGGCCATCTATAGGTCTACTAGAACCATGTTGGGTAATTATGACCACCAAGTAGAAATTAGAAAAGAGTTTCCTAAAAAAACGGTAGAACGCAGGAATACTGGATATGCCATTGATGTATTATTAGAGTCAGCACCTTTTACAGCAGGACAACCTGATTTTAATTTTTGTAACCTGATTGCGGGTTCTGAAGGTACTCTGGCCTTTATTACAGAGATAAAATTAAATGTGGTTCCCCAACCTCCTAAAGAAATTGGTTTGCTCTGTGTGCATTTCAATAGTATTGATGAGTCATTACGCGCAAATCTAATTGCCCTTCAATACGGCCCTAGTGCCAGCGAATTGATTGACCATTATATTTTAGAATGCACCAAGGATAATATAGAACAAAGCAAGAATCGCTTTTTTGTACAAGGAGATCCGGGTGCTATATTGGTTATAGAATTTGCCAAAGAAACCAGAGAAGAGATACAGTCTTTGGCTGCAGCTGTTGAAAAAGACATGCGAACTGCAGGATTGGGTTATCATTTTCCCTTGCTATTTGGGGCTGATACTAAGAAGATTTGGACCTTACGCAAGGCAGGACTTGGCTTATTGAGTAATCTTCCAGGAGACGCCAAAGCCGTTCCTGTTATTGAAGATACTGCCGTGGACGTAAATGACCTTCCTGCCTATATTCGAGACTTTAATGAAATACTAAAAAAGCATGGCTTGTATTCCGTACACTATGCCCATGCTGGTTCAGGAGAAATACATTTAAGACCCATTATTAATTTAAAAACTGCAGAAGGTAATAGGCTATTCCGTGTAATTGCGGAAGAGATTGCTACCCTAGTTAAAAAATACGATGGCTCTCTTAGTGGTGAACATGGTGATGGTAGGCTAAGGGGTGAGTTTATTGAACAAATGGTGGGATCCAAGAACTATGCCCTTTTAAAACAGGTAAAAAACCTTTGGGATCCCAAACATATCTTCAATCCCAACAAGATTGTAGATACCCCCTCTATGAATTCCATGTTGCGCTATGAACCGGGTCAACAAACACCCAAGTTCAATACCGTATTTAGGTACCATGATCAAGACGTGTTGCAACACGCGGAACAATGTAATGGCTCCGGAGATTGTCGCAAAACGGCTTTATCTGGCGGTACTATGTGCCCCTCTTTTATGGCTACCAGAAATGAAAAAGATACCACTAGGGCCAGGGCCAATATTTTAAGGGAGTTCTTAACGCATTCTGATAAAGTCAATAGGTTTAACCATAAAGAGATTTATGAAGTCATGGATCTCTGTTTGAGTTGTAAGGGTTGTAAGTCTGAATGCCCATCTAATGTAGATATGGCCAAATTAAAGGCTGAGTTTTTACAACATTATTATGACGAAAATGGCGTGCCGCTGCGTTCTAGGTTAATTGCCAATTTTGCCACAATATCTAAATTGGGTTCTTTGGTTCCTGGACTATATAATTATATGATCACCAATAAAACCATTGGTGGCTTGATAAAAAAAGTTGTTGGCTTTGCTCCTGAGAGATCCTTGCCAACCCTACATTCAGAAACGCTGGAGTCCTGGTTTAACAAACATCAAAAAACTGTCAATACCATTTCTAATAAGAAAGTCTATTTGTTTTGCGATGAGTTCACCAATTATAATGACACAGAAATAGGCATTAAAGCTATTTTACTCCTAGAGAAATTAGGTTATGAAGTTGTTATTCCAAAACACCTAGAAAGTGGTAGGGCTAGTATGTCTAAGGGTTTAATCAGAGACGCCAAGAAATTTGCCAATAAGAATGTGGCAATGCTTTCAAGTATTGTGAATGAAGACAATTTATTGATTGGTATTGAGCCTTCTGCTATTCTCTGTTTTAGGGATGAATATCCGGATTTAGTTGATTACCATTTACTGGAAGCATCCAAAACACTTGCTAAAAGGGCATTATTGATTGATGAATTTTTGGCTCTAGAAATGACAAAGGGAAATATCCAAGCTACACAGTTTACCCAAGCTAAAAAAACCATTCAATTGCATGGTCATTGCCAACAAAAATCAGTGGCTTCCATGGATGCAAGTTTGCAAATCTTAGCTGCTCCTACCAATTACCAAGTATCCTTAATTCCTTCTGGATGCTGCGGTATGGCTGGTTCCTTTGGATATGAGAAAGAACATTTTGAGCTTTCCCAACAAATTAGTGAATTGGTATTATTGCCCACCATTCGCAAACAAGCGGATGACGTATTGATAGCCGCAACAGGAACTAGTTGTAGACACCAGATTAAAGATGGACTGTCCAAAAAAGCAAAACACCCTGTAGAAATATTATATGAGGCTTTGGCTTAAAAAAAAGTCCCACCGTTAAAGAGTGGGACTTTAAATCAACTTTTCATTTTAGAAGTTTCTTCTCCTATAAGTAGCAGTTCTGCTATTGCGTCTCATATTCCAGAGATCCACAATCCCATAGGGTTGTTTTTTAGAAACCAACTCATTTAGATTGATATTGCTAGCAATGGTTTCTTTTACTTCTGTCAATAATTCAGCCAATACATTGGCTTCCATCTGCACAATGGCAGTCTTAGTGTCATTTCTCATGATACTTTCCATTTTTAATTCAATTAGTTAATGCAACCGGGGTACTTGAGTTAAGAACCAGAATCGTTAGAAGGCGGTTGGTAATCATCCAAAGAAGGAATAAATACTGTTACCCGGTTTTGAGTTTGCAAAGTTAGTGCATTAAAACTTACCAATTAGTAAGTAATTGCTTAAGTAATGTTAAAATAAGTAAATATGAGCTAAGATTTGCCTATTCTGAAGCTATAGATTGAATACCTGTCTTAGTAAATGCAATTTTTTGTTGCTTGTATAAATTGCCCGTAGTCATTTTAAAAACTTTTTTACTCATTCCAAAGAATGCATAAATATCCTCGGGATTAGATTTATCGTGATAAGGCAAATAACCATTGTTTTCAGCCAATAAGCGCATGATTTTTCCAGCTTCGTCTTCCACTTTTTGAAACCCGGGCTTACCCAGAACAACGTCTATTTTTTTATCAGCACGGATGGTTTTGATGAATCCTTCCAATTTTTCTCCAATCACCATCTCTCTATAAATCTCATTGCTATGCAATAAGCCAATATGTTTGTTATTGATAATCATGGCATAACCCAACTCTGTCTTTCTATAAACAATTAAAGAAACAATTTCCATTTCCTTAACCGTTAATTCCTCATTGTTAAGACCAAAATCTATTTTTTCAGTAGCGGCTACCCTACCCGTCATTTCATCCAGATAAATCTTTACCAGGTATTCACCACCAACACGCATGCCACCTAATTGCTTGGAAGCTGGAACAAAAATATCTTTCATCAAGCCCCAATCTAAAAAAGCTCCTTGTCTAGTAAGTTCAACTGCTTTCAATTTAACAATATCACCCACCACTCCAAATGGCTCTTGCGTAGTGGCTATCAAGCGGTTATCAGAATCATGATAAATAAACACTTTTAGCATATCACCCACTTGCAAATTTTCAGGGGCAAACCTGATGGGTAGTAAAATGCCTTCTGCTCCATCATCTAGATAAAAGCCAAAATCAACTTTTCTATCTACTCTCAATTCATTGTATGTTCCTACTTTTATCTTCTCCATAACATTCATTGTTGCAGCAAAACTACGATTGTTTCCATAGATGGGTTTAAAGGGGCCAAATTTGACCCTAGTTGCATTACTCAGACCTGTTAGCAAGTTTTGCCAAAATAGGGCTACAGTTGTTTTATTTTCGCATCTATGCCTAATCTTTCTGCCTTGTGCTTGTCCCTGTTGCTACTAACTTTTGGCTTTTACGGGAATGCTCAATCTGTTGAGGGTAAATGGTATGGCATTGGCAGGGTACAAATGGAAGACGCTTCTGATAATTATATGGCCGAAATGATTCTCAAACAGGACGGCAAATTGGTAAAAGGAGAATTCAACTATTATTTTAAAGACAGACAGAAAACCAACAAAATTGAGGGCAGTTTTGATAAGAAAACCCGTATTCTAATTATTAAAGGGCTTCCGGTAATCTTTTACAGAACCAATGATACCCGCAAATCTGTTGAATCCGTGATGACAGGAAGATTTGAACTGAGGGTGTCCAAAACAGCTTCCGTACTCAATGGGCTTTTAACTAGTAATACAGAACACCAATACATGGTGCCCGATATTAAGTACCGCTTTTTAAGAAGCATGAGTGACCCCATTGATACCGCTGTTACTGAAGTTGAAACAGATTTCTTAGCTATTGATAAACCTTCTGCAAACAAATCCAGTAATAATTCCAAAATTGATGCTATCTCTCTGAAAAAAGAATCAATGAAATCAAAGGACAGTGCCAAAATAAATCAACAAAAAGCTATTACTACAAAAACTGCCAATGTTCCCAAAACAAAAGCAACAAAACCAGTTACTTCAAAAGAACTTAATTCAGATACCAAATCAAAAGTGGTTGCCCCCACTAATCCAACAATCAAAACGCCAATTCCCAATGCAGCAGCTCCTTTGGTGGTGGTTGCTAATGAGGTTATTGTAAAAAAACCATTATTGGATGAACCCGTAAAAGATACCATACCTATAGTAGATACCAGACAGAAAAACTATATCAGAGAAATTGAATTAGACAATGACCATATTAGAGTAGAGATCTATGACAATGGTACTATTGATTATGACTCGGTTTCATTGCACTTAAACGGCAAGCAAGTTTTGGCTAAAACCATGCTCAATCACCGTTCAGTTAAAATAAACCTTCAATTGGATCCTAATAGGGAATTTAATGAACTGTCTATGTTTGCAGAGAACCTTGGCATGATTCCTCCAAACACTGCCGCCCTAATTGTGCGTGATGGTCAAAAAGTATACCAACTCATGCTTCAAAGTGACCTCTCAAAGAGCGCCACTTTGAAACTAAAAGTTAAGAAACCCAATCCTTAAAACAATTCGGGCTGTGGGTTTTCATCCTTGGGTTGTTGTTCCCAAGACATTTCAATGGTTTTACTAAAATCTGTGAGTTTAGCACCAACGGCTTTCCATCCCATTACTTCTACCATATTGGCCACTTTAAATTTGGCTTTGCGCACCATGGCACCTTTTCCTGACTGAACCACCAAGATAGGCGCTTCATCAGAACTGACAGCTTCTAGCCTATTGCCTTCACCGTCTTTGATGAAGAGGAATTTATTCTTTAGTGTGGTTGTTTCAATTTTAAAGCGTTTGATATTGAATTGCTGTTTGTCATTGTCTAAATAAACAGCCGTTAAGATTTTATCCGGATTGAATTTTTCAATCATCAATATCTTGTCTGGTTCAAAGCGTTGTTGGAGTTCGGTATCTGTTAATTCGTAAGCTCCTTCTTGATAGATAACCAAGAGTTTCTCGTCTTCAAAACTACCTAGGTATTGTCCCTTGCTTTCTGTATTCAACCTGCCAAACTTATCATCAAACCAAAGCTTTCTACCCGCCAATGTACTTCTGCCTGCTTCTTTGAGCTTAACAGATTTGATAGGGTATTTAGTAACTTGGTTACCCATGCTACTCCTTCCTTTGATTTCCAATTCTTCAAAATAAAAATCCAATTCTTTAATCCTAGCAGTACAGTTGGGACTCAAGACCACTTTTAGCACTTCTGCTTCTCCATTGAGGTTGGCTGTAAAATAGTGTACTTTACTTTTCTCAGAACCCTTGGTCAAGTCATATTCTTTGTCTCTGGTAACTCCCGTTACATTGAATCGCTTGGCATAACTGGTACCTGAAGCTCCGTCTAGATATACCATATTATAAGTGGTACGTTCATCATTTTTCTGGAATACAGCTGCATAGATAATGTCTTTACCTATGAATACTTTATCAGAAACTTTGACCACTTTCATTTTACCTGACTTGGTAAAAGCAATGATATCATCATAATCAGAGCAGTCTGCCAAGAACTCGTCTTTTTTCAAACTGGTTCCAATAAATCCTTCTTCCCTATTCAAATACAATTTGGTATTGGCAATGGCAACATGCTTTACCTGTATGGTATCAAATTCTTTGATCTCTGTTCTGCGCTCTCTACCCTTGCCATATTTTTTTTGCAGGTTTTCAAAATAGGCTACCGCAAAATCTGTCAAATGTTCTAAATCAAACTTCACCTGTTGAATATCTGCCTCAATAGATTTAATCTGTTCATTGAGTTCATTAATGTCTAATCTATAAATTCTTCTTACAGGCTTCTCCGTCAATTTGAGAATATCATCACGGTGAATTTCACGCTTCAGTCTTTTCTTGAATGGATTGAATCCTTTGTCAATGGCTTCAATCACTTTCTCCCAAGTCTCGTGTTTTTGTTCTAGCTCTTTGTAAATCTTTTCTTCAAAGAAGATTTTTTCTAAAGAAGTATAATGCCATTTGTCTTCCAATTCTGACAACTTAATTTCTAACTCTTGGTTCAAGAGCTTCTTGGTATTTTCAGCAGAAACGGTTAACAAATCATATACGCCCAAGAATTGCGGCTTGTCTTCCACAATTACACAGGCATTGGGCGAGAGACTAATTTCACAATCTGTAAACGCGTATAAAGCATCAATAGTAATATCAGTTGAAATACCCGCTGCTAAATCAATTTGTATTTCTACGTCTTTGGCAGTAACGTCAATTACTTTTTTAATCTTAATCTTTCCTTGGTCATTGGCCTTGGTAATGCTCTCCATTAATTGAGTGGTAGTAACACTATAAGGTACATCTCTAATTACTAAGGTCTTCTTGTCTAACTCTTCAATATGAGCCCTAACGCGTACTTTTCCACCACGTTTACCGCCATTATAATTAGACACGTCAATCATTCCCGCAGTCTGAAAATCGGGATAGAGTTCAAATTTCTTGCCCCTCAAATATTTGATACTGGCCTCAATGAGCTCATTGAAATTATGAGGCAGAATTTTAGTGGACAATCCCACAGCAATCCCATCGGCCCCCTGGGCCAATAACAAAGGGAATTTCATGGGCAGTGTTACTGGCTCGTTTTTACGTCCATCGTAACTTAGTGACCAGGCTGTAGTCTTGTTATTAAAAGCCACTTCCAAAGCAAATTTGCTCAAGCGGGCTTCAATATACCTTGCAGCCGCAGCATCATCACCAGTTCTTACGTCTCCCCAGTTACCTTGTGTATCAATCAACAAATCTTTCTGACCAAGATTTACCAAGGCGTCACCAATACTGGCGTCTCCGTGCGGATGGTATTGCATAGACTGACCAATAATATTGGCCACTTTATTAAACCTTCCATCATCCATCTCTTTCATGGAATGAAGACTCCTTCTTTGTACAGGTTTTAATCCGTCTTCAATAGCAGGTACCGCACGTTCTAATATTACATAAGAAGCATAGTCCAAGAACCAGTTTTTATACTGTCCCTGTACCCCTGTTTCATTTTCATTAACCCGATTGTCAAATTTCTCTTTGGCCATAACAACAATATCCTTTTACGCTAACTATGTTCTAATTGAAAAGTATCTCCCTGACCATCGGCCAAGGCATTTAATTCAAACACCACCATGTCTTCATCTGCCACTACCTCATGCCATATCCAAGGCTCAATACAAACCATTGCTGGCGCGATGGCTTTTGCAACTCCCTTTTCACCCGTTTTCACATCTATCCAATTCACTGTTGCTTGGCCTTGCATAATGATAATCTTCTCAGGGTTTTTATTGGCAGACCTTCCTTTATGATAGTGTCTTCCACTCAAACTTCCTTTTTTTCTATAGGCAATAATAAATTCTCCCGTTCTATCCGTATCAAAGACATGCGTACTACCACGCTGGTCTTCACCAATTTTTTGAATGGGTATAATGGTCACTTGTTGGCTCATTACAATTGGTATAATTCCAATGGTTGCCCATTGGGGTCATAAAAAAACACAAATTCCTTACCGGTTAAAGCATCAATGCGTAACTCTTCCGTTCTAACGGCCTTGTCCAATAACCATTGTCTACTACTAGCAACATCTTTAACCCCAAAAGCCAGATGTCTCAAACCTTTTGATTCTGGAAAAGAAGCACGCTCTTTAAAGTCAGGAAAAGAAAAGAGTTCAATTTGATAAACCCCATTTAAAGCCAGATCCAATTTATAAGAATTCCTTTCTTTTCTAAAGGTTTCAGCTATAATTGTAAAGCCCAATACTTCCGTATAAAATACTTTAGAGGCTTCATACAACTCTGTACTAGTCAATAGGGCAATATGGTGTATTGACTCAATTTTCATCGGCTACAACTTCAGTAGTTTTTGCGCCTGCCAGTTTCACGGTAATTTCTTTCCATCCTTTGGCCCAATCACCTTGTACTTCTAATTTGCCAATTTTGCCCAATTCAATCAATCGCCAAACTAGGTAAACATCACCAGTCTTCACTTTCATCTTGTTCAAAGTATTGGACAAGACCTTATTGAGTTTTTGTGATTCACCGGTAATATTTTGTAATAAATCCGCGTCAAAAAATTCAGCAGGTTTACCTACAATTTTTTTACCCCCTTCTAAGAAACGCACACCCGCATTTTCAGAACAGGTTTTTTTCCATTCGTCTGGATCCAATTCAAATTCACTCAATGTAATTGGTCTAGCCAATTTCTTGGCTTTTAAAAATTCTTTGGGTTGAATCTCGTGTAAATGGGTGGGGTAAAAAATATTCCCCTTCTCATTGATAAAGGGTAGGTTGTTTAAATACAGTACTTCTAGTCTTCCTTGAAAAGCCCTTAACTGCGGCATTAACCAATAATAACCACAAACATCATGAGCATTTTGCCCCATCCAAATCCAAACCTTTTCAGTTTCATTCTCTTCCAAGGTTCTGATCAATTGGTGTACAGCAAGTTTATCATCTACAATATTGGTTTGGTCTTCATAAGGAGAAAACTCCAAAAGATTTTTCCACCAATCTCTTCTTTCTTGATAGCCATCTGTTTCATAGATATTTTCCAAAGGCCCCACCATATAATCATCCTTGATTTCTATGACATCTCCTTGCAAACTTTCATCCAATTCAATGGCTGCTTTTAGGGCAAACATGTTAGGAGTTTCAAATACAATATGTATCATAAATGCTTTTTAAATGTAAAATCTAACTTCCCTTTTATCTTTCATCCTCCTCTCTTCACTCTTATCTATTATCTCTTCACTTTCTTCTCCTCCTCTCTTCACTCTTCACTCTTCACTCTTATCTCTTCACTTTCTTCTTCTCCTCCTCTCTTCACTCTTATCTCTTAACTCTTCACTTTCTTCTTTTCCTCTCTTCACTCTTCACTTTTATCTCTTCACTCTTAACTAATTATGAACTAAGTCCAACTCAATCTTCAAATTATTGATGATAAACTCTTGACGCTCCATGGTATTCTTTCCCATATAGTATTCCAACAGGTTTTGAATATGGTCTCCTTGTTCTAATATTACGGGTTGCAAACGAATCTGTGGTCCAATAAATCGGCCAAATTCTTCTGGTGAAATTTCTCCCAAACCCTTGAACCTGGTAATTTCTGGTTTACCACCCAATTTGTTCACCGCAGCCTGACGCTCTTCCTCGTCAAAACAATAAATGGTTTCTTGTTTATTTCTGACACGGAACAATGGGGTTTCAAGAATGTACACATGTCCTTTCTTCACCAGGTCTGGGAAGAATTGTAAAAAGAAAGTCATCATCAATAAACGAATATGCATTCCATCCACATCAGCATCCGTGGCAATAACTACATTATTATACCTGAGTCCTTCTAATCCGTCTTCAATATTGAGTGCGTGTTGTAACAAGTTGAATTCCTCATTTTCATACACCACTTTTTTGGTAAGCCCAAAACTGTTCAAAGGCTTACCCCTTAAACTAAATACCGCTTGGGTATCTACACTTCTAGACTTGGTAATGCTTCCGCTAGCACTATCCCCTTCCGTAATAAAGATGGTGGTATTGTTTTGGGTAGCTACAAATTCTTCACGGTTTTTCTGTGGGGCTTCATCATTCAGATGCACCCTACAATCACGCAATTTTTTGTTGTGTAGATTGGCTTTTTTGGCTCTATCATTGGCCAGTTTCTTAATCCCTGCCAATTCCTTTCTTTCACGCTCATTTTGTTCAATTCTTTTGCGCAAAGCATCGGCTACGGTTGGATTGCGGTGCAAGAAATTATTGAGCTCTTTTGATAAAAACTCCTCCACAAATTTCTTCATGGATGGGCCGTTTTCATACACGTTTTGAGAACCCAATTTGGTCTTGGTCTGACTTTCAAATACAGGCTCTTGTACGCGTACTGATACGGCAGCAACAATACTGGTTCTAATATCAGAAGCTTCGTAATCCTTTTTATAAAAATCCCTGATTACTTTTACATAGGCTTCTCTAAATGCTTGTTGGTGGGTACCACCTTGGGTAGTAAACTGTCCGTTTACAAAAGAGAAAATGTCTTCTCCATAGTCATTGTTGTGAGAGATAGCAACTTCAATATCTTCTCCCTTTAAATGCACAATGGGATAGCGCAATTCACCTGGATTGGTTTTGCGCAACAGTAAATCTAACAACCCATTTTTACTCACGTATTTCTTGCCATTAAAATGCATGGCCAAACCAGCATTTAAATAACAATAGTTCCAAAGTTGGTTGTCTAGGTATTCATGTATAAAATGATAGTTTCTAAAGACAGTTTCATCAGGAATAAAACTCACAAAAGTACCATTGGGCTCATCGGTCTTGGTTTCTTTGTGCTCTTTGATCAATTCTCCCTTCTCAAACTCCGCGGTACGCTCTTTACCATCGCGATAAGCAGTTACCTTAAAATACTGGCTAAGGGCATTGACTGCCTTGGTACCAACCCCATTCAATCCCACTGATTTCTGAAAGGCCTTACTATCGTATTTGGCACCCGTATTAATCTTACTTACAACGTCTACCAGTTTTCCTAGAGGAATGCCTCGACCATAGTCTCTGACCGTTACTGTTTTGTTTTCTATGGTTAGTTCTACCTGCTTACCATATCCCATGGTATGTTCGTCAATACAGTTGTCTATGACTTCCTTTATTAAGACATAAATACCATCGTCTGGAGCGGAACCATCACCCAATTTTCCAATATACATTCCCGGACGTAAGCGGATATGCTCTTTCCAATCCAGTGACCGTATGGAGGCTTCGTTATATTCGGACATATTCTTTTCTTCTGCCATATTTCCTTCCTGTTGGCCAATTTCTTATCTCTTTGGCAACAACCCGCAAATCTAACCACCTCAAACTGCAAGACAATTATACTTTTCTACAAATGCCCTCAGATTGTGGATAAACCTGTTTATAAACTTGGTTTTGCTAGCAGATTCAAGGAATGTACTTTTAAACCATCCAAGAAGCACCTATCAATATCATTTTTGACCTTGCCACTATAAAAGCAAATGGTTTGGGGCTTGAGGCAGAAAATTTGCGTTTTAAGGATTATTTGGTCAGTCTTGATTCAACATCATTGGATCAAATGGTTTTTGAATTGGAAGCTTCCATTAGCGCAAAAGTGGATTGCACCAAGTGTGGCAATTGTTGTAAGTCTCTGATGATCACAGTTTCTGAACCTGAAGCTGAAAATTTAGCTGAAGTTCTTAACTTGGAACGTAACAATTTTGACAAACAGTATTTGGAAAAAGGCATGCATGGGCTAATGTTAATCAATACCATACCCTGTCATTTTTTGGCTGAAAATAAATGCACGGTTTATGAGCATCGTTTTGAAGGATGTAGGGAATTCCCAGCTTTACACCTACCTCATTTTCAAAAAAGGCTTTTCACCCATTTTATGCATTATCAAAGATGCCCCATTATTTTTAATGTGGTGGAGCAATTGAAAGATGAGATGTCTTTTGAACGGGATAAGGACTGATAAAGCCAATCATCACTGAGTTTAGTAGTATACAGACAGACATCATTTATATTTACACATGATTCAATTCGGAATAGATACCATTCTTGATCATCCCCCTGTTTGGAAAGAAAAAAAGATCGGACTGGTTACCAACCACGCAGCAACTACAAAGGATGGCTACTATGTAAGAGAAGCCTTGTTAAGACAGGGTTTTGAGATCCAAAAACTTTTCTCCCCTGAACACGGGCTGGATGTGAAAGGCGCAGACGGACATGAGATGAAGGATGGAACTGATATCCTTACCGGTCTTCCGGTGATCAGTTTATACAGCACAAAACTGGCCCCCAATGAATCAGATCTGGCAGATCTGGATCTGGTACTTTTTGACATTCCGGATGTGGGCAGCCGTTTTTATACCTATCTATGGACCCTGACCTATGTAATGGAAGCCTGTGCCCGGTTTCACAAACCCCTTTATCTGCTCGACAGACCCAATCCG
>NCHJ01000208.1 GCA_002256765.1 Bacteroidetes bacterium 24-39-8 | reverse complement strand
GTGCAAGTAAAAGGAAGAGGCAGGGTGTTAGATCAATCTATACTTCCTGGTCAGCCCATTGCAAAAGGTCAATTAATTCAAATCAACTTAAACTAGTACTTATACCATGAAAACACTTCAGCAACTACTCGTTCAACTAAAGCCACTGCAGGTTGCAGGTTCGCTTGAATTGAGTATTGGTGCTATTGAAATTGATTCAAGAAAAGTGAAGTCAGGTACTGCATTTGTTGCCATTACTGGTGTGCAAACCGATGGTCATGCATTTATTAGTAAAGCCATTGAATTAGGTGCAGTTGCCATTGTTTGTGAAACAATGCCTGCTGAATTAGTGGATGGTATTGTGTACGTTAAAGTTGCCAATACGCAAGAAGCTGCGGCGCGAATGGCAGTTGAATTGTATAACCATCCATCTGCTCAAGTAAAATTAGTAGGTGTAACGGGTACCAATGGTAAAACAACTATTGCAACTATATTATTTAAATTATTTCGTCAGTTAGGGTATAAATGTGGTTTAATTAGTACTGTTCAAAATCAAATTGATGATGCAATTATTCCTGCAACGCATACTACTCCTGATGCAATCAGTTTGAATGCCTTATTACAGCAAATGGTAAACGAAGGTTGTAGCTATGTATTCATGGAATGCAGCAGTCATGCTATTCACCAGCATCGCATCACTGGATTACAGTTTGCGGGCGCTTTATTCAGCAATATCACCCACGACCATTTAGACTATCATAAAACTTTTGACGAATACATTCGCGTTAAGAAAAAATTCTTTGACGATTTACCTGCTACTGCTTTTGCTATTTCTAATGCAGACGATAAGCGTGGTGAAGTAATGTTACAAAATACTGCTGCTGCTAAATACTTGTACAGCCTTAAAACAATGGCTGCTTTCAAGGGAAAAATATTAGAAAATGCATTGACTGGCTTAGTGATGACCATTAACGACCAGGAAGTGCATTTTCGCCTAATTGGAACTTTTAATGCGTATAACTTATTGGCTGTTTATGGTGCAGCTATATGTTTAGGCAAAGAAAGTCAAGAAGTATTAACTGCACTCAGTATGCTTACTGGTGCAGAAGGTCGTTTCGATTATATGATTAGTGCCAACAATATTATTGGCATTGTAGATTATGCGCATACCCCTGATGCATTAGAAAATGTATTAGCCACCATCAAAAAATTGCGTAAGGGTTATGAGCAAATCATTACGGTGGTGGGCTGTGGTGGCGATAGAGATAAAACCAAACGCCCTATCATGGCGCAAGCTGCTTGCGATTTGAGTGATCGAGTTATTTTAACCAGTGATAATCCACGAACAGAAGATCCCGAAGCTATTCTACGAGACATGGAAACAGGATTATCTAGTTCAGCAAAAAGAAAATACATCACCATCGTAGATAGAAAGCAGGCAATTGAAGAAGCAGTTAAAATAGCGAAGCCTGAAGACATCATTTTAGTGGCGGGCAAGGGCCATGAAAAATACCAAGACATCAATGGAGTGAAATATCCTTTTTACGATAAACAAATTTTACAAAACGCATTTACCCTAGTTACCCCTTAAACCTACTTTATGCTATACCAATTATTTAACTGGCTAAAACAAAGCTTCGATATCCCCGGGGCAGGACTATTTCAGTTCCTGACTTTTAGGATTGCCATGGCAATTGTATTGAGCCTA
>NCHJ01000066.1 GCA_002256765.1 Bacteroidetes bacterium 24-39-8 | reverse complement strand
TCTCTTCACTCTTCACTCTTCACTTTTATCTTTTCACTTTCTTCCTCCTCTCTTCACTTTTATCTTTTCACTTTCTTCCTCCTCTCTTCACTCTTCACTCTTCACTCTTCACTCTTCACTCTTCACTCTTCACTCTTCACTCTTCACTTTCTTCCTACCTGCTTGGCATATTCAATTTCAAATCACGCTTCAACATATTATCTCTGTTAGCAATTTCCCATGAAGTATGGAAAATCATCAAGACACGTTTTTGCATAAGGTCAAAATTGATTTTCTCAACGGTGTCAGTTGGCCTATGGTAATCTGCCAACAACATACCATCATAGAAGAACAAAATTGGAATGCCTTTCTTAGCAAAATTGTAGTGATCGCTACGGAAATAAATCCTGTTTCTATCATTAGGATCATCATACTTATAATCCAAAGTAATTTTTGAGCTATTGGCATTAGCAGCTTCATTGATAATAGGAAGATCCGTGCTCAATTTGTCATGTCCAATTACATACACATAGTTCAATGAATCAGCTGTTTTACGCTCGGTATCTACACGGCCAACCATGTCTATATTCAAGTCAGCAGTAGTCTTTTCAACAGGATAGATGGGGTGCTCAGAATAGTAAGCAGAACCCCAAAGACCTTTTTCCTCACCACTTACAGTCATAAACACAATGCTTCTTCTAGGACCTTTTCCCTTCTTGGCAGCAGCAGCATATGCTTCAGCCATTTGCATCACGCTTACGGTGCCAGAACCATCGTCATCAGCACCATAATAAATCACATTTCCTCTTTTGCCCAAGTGGTCATAGTGACCCGTAATAAATAGGTATTCGTCTTTCTTATCCGTACCAGGCAATAAAGCCACCACATTGCTACTTTCTAAGTTCTCAGTGGTTTTGGTTGCAGCAATATTTAATTCGGCAACATAATTGCCTTTCTTCAGGTTTTTAAAATCTGCTACGCTTAAAGTACTGGTTCTACCAACTAAGGCAGTTGCTACTTCTGTAGATACAGTGGCCATTAAAAATCCAGCTGCATCATTTTTACGCAGATACATATTGCCCTTAATAGGAGTAGGATTTTTGCGTGGAAAATCAGCTGAAACTACCAATAGACCAGCAGCTCCTTTTGCAATAGCTACACGCATTTTGGCAAAAGAAGAAGAAGGGCTGGTATTCATACCCCTTCCACCTGCGGCAGGTGTAGCAGTTGCAGTAGCACTACCTTCTAATACCAATACAATTTTACCCTTTACGTCTAGGTTGGCGTAATCATTGATTTTGTTAACAGAATCCACTATGCCATAACCAGCAAATACGGTATTATTATAACCCCAATCGCCACTGGCAATGGATTGTAAAGAAAAACTGTAGTCTTTGTCCCACTCAAAATTTCTACCGTTTACCCTCAATTTCTTGTTGGTTAAAGCGTCTTGGTAAACAGGGTACAATTGCTGGTAACTATCTCCATTACCTGGTTTTAGCCCCATTTTTTTAAACTGCGCTTCAATATAAGCGGCGGCTTTTTTCTGACCTGGAGTAGCTGTTTCACGTCCTTCCATTTCAGCACTAGCAATCACGGTTAATTTTTCTTTTAACCCTTCTTTGGTAATCAATGCCCCATACTTGGTAAGGTCTTCTTTGCTTTGAGCAAAAGCCATACTGCCTATCAGGGGAAGGCAGAGGAATAAGAATTTTTTCATTTCTCGGTTTTGGTTTAGAATTATTCGCAAGCTATTTTATTAACGCGGGTAGCATGTCTGCCTCCCTCAAATTCAGTGCTGATAAAGGTTTCCACCATTTGTTGTGCAACGTGTACCGATACAAAACGGGCGGGAATACAAATGATATTGGCATTATTATGTTGACGTATGAGTAATGCTACATCATTTTGCCAGCAAAGTCCAGCACGAATCTGTTGGTGTTTGTTGGCGGTGATGGCTACACCATTAGCGCTACCACATAACAGAATGCCACAAGCTGCTGTTCCGCTTTCCACTGCAGTTGCCACTGCATGCGCATAGTCTGGATAATCTACTGAATCAGCGGTATAAGTGCCATAATCCTTTACTGCAATTCCCTTTGCTTCTAAGAAGCCAATCAGGTTTGCTTTGTATTCTAAACCCGCGTGATCGCTGCCTATGGCAATGGGTTTGCTACTGTCAAAAACAAAAGACATGTAAAATCAGGTTTAATAGGTGCCGAAGTTAATATTTTGCACTTATCTGACCCCAAAAAAAGTATCAATGGATAAAGCCGCTTAGATTAACTCCATTCTTCTTTTTCCTTAGCTTGTTGTTTCTTGTAAACCCTAGCAGAAACAATAATGCTCAATTCATAGAGCAGGAATAAAGGAATAAATACAATCAATTGACTCATCCAGTCAGGGCTTGGTGTAATAAATGCCGCTACTAATAAGATGATAACAATAGCATATTTGCGGGTACTACGTAAGAAACTAGGGGTAATTAAACCAATCCTAGTAAGAATAAACGCAAGTACGGGTAGCTCAAAAGCAAGTCCGCATCCCAAGATGATATTGGTCAAATTGTCTACATAATCAGCAAAAGTAGGTCGGGTGGTAAGCATCCCCTTGGTACCTAGTTGGAACCCCCCCAAGAAATTGAAGGTGAATGGCCCAAGTAAAAAGAAGCCAAATGCGCCACCTAAAAAGAAAAAGAAAGACACCCAAAAAATGATAAAACGGGTATTCTTGGTTTCAGCGTCTTTTAAAGCGGGTTTTACAAAACGCCAGAATTCCCAAAAAATATAGGGGAAAGCGGCAATAACCCCACCTACTAGGGCAATGGAGATAGCTCCCAAAAACTGACCGCCAAAAGTGGTGGTCTGCATTTCTACTTTTACGGGAGGCATGCACAAAGCATCACCTATATGGGCCCAATGACTAAAATTGCAAAGCGCGCGGTAGCTAATGAAATCAGGGTTTACAGGCCCCAAAATAATATAATCAAAGATCCAGTCTCTATAAATAAAGATGACCGTAGCCATGATCAGAATGGCCAAAACGGAACGAATGATATGGGAACGCAGTTCCTCCAGATGATCTATAAAAGTCATCTCTGCTTTTTCGGAATCGGGATTTCTATTGAATAAAGCCATTGTTCTGATAGCGGTTATGGGCGGCAAAGTTAGGGGCAAGTACTGCTCAAAGGGCAGTTATGGCAACAACTTATTTTAAAATCTTCATTTTAACCATTTCTATTCTAGTGTCACTCACGGCAACAACGTCAAATTTATAATGGCCAATAATGATGTTTTCTTTCAATTTTGGAATGGTTTCGTGTTCATTAATAATATAGCCACTCAGGGTTTCCGAGTCTGCTACAGGAAAATCCAACTTGTATTTTTCATTCAAATAATCCAATTCTAGCCTTCCAGAAAACAGGAATTCGTCCTCAGTTAATTGCTTCTCTTCAAATTCCTCTACGTCATATTCGTCATGAATCTCACCAAAAATCTCTTCTAGCAGGTCTTCCATGGTCACAATCCCTGCTGTTCCCCCAAATTCATCTACCACCCAAGCAATGCTCCTGCGCTCCTTGGTAAATTTATTCATCAGGTCAGTGGCGCTCATACTTTCTGGAACAGCCATCATGGGGTGCATGATTGATTGGATGCTGGTTGGTTTTTGAAACAGGTCTAGCTGGTGAACATAGCCCAGGATATTGTCAATATTGTCATCATATACCACCAACTTACTCAATTGGGTATTGATAAAATGGGTTTTCAATGCTTCAATGCTCTCATGAATTTCAATGGCTTCAATCTCTGTTCTGGGAACCAAACACTGCCTAATTTTTACCATGGGTAGACTCAAGGCATTTTCAAACAGCTCTGTATTTAATTCAGGATTGTCCTCATCTTGTTCCTTGGTTTGTTGAAAAAAATGCTCCAGATCTACTTTATTAAAAGCCTCACTCTTATCATTCATGCGCATATTGAAAATATACTTCAAGACCCATTGAGACATGCTTACCAATAAGTTGGTAATGGGTTGGAACAAAGTATAAAAGAAATTAGCAATTGGCGCAAAGCTGGTTAGTAAACTATCATTGCGGGCTTTAAAAATAGCTTTTGGGATAAATTCACCCAACACCAATACTACCAAGGTAGATAGTAGGGTATTGACAAATAATTGGATCCCGCCGTTTTCAATATGAATGGGACGCCAAGCAATTTTTTTGAGTAATTCATCAAAAAGCAAACCATAGATAACCAGGAAAATATTCAAACCCACTAGGCAGGAGCCGATGAATTTAGCAGGGTGCTCCATAAAATTGGCCACCATTAAAGCAGATTTTCTGCCTTGTTTCTTTTTTAATTCAATGCTCAATCTATTGGCGCTAACAAAGGCAATTTCATAGCCTGCAAAAAAACCAATCATCACAAGTGTGCCAATGATAGAAAGGATGGTATACAGTTCAGACATATAGGAAAAATAGGATAAAAATCTTAAAATGCAAAGCTAGGGTAAAGCCAGCAAACAAGAGTGCCCCAAGGAATTGGGGCACGTGGGTAATCTAACAACATGAGAAACGGTTGGCCTATCCAACCGGACAGTTTTGAATTATTTAAAATCTACGGTACAGTTCTGGCATTTCAGGTCCAATTTTGGGCCCTTGCCATCGCCTACGGAGGCAGTAAAATGACTATCTGAATCTCCATTGTCCATACTACGGGCAAGGGAGCGGTTAATAGATCTTAGGTTTTCTGCTAAGCCATCTTCTTTGGCATTGCCAGATTTTGTAAGTGCTTCTTTTTCAACAATCACCGGCTTTTTCTCAAATCCTGCATAAACGGTACTATAAGCACCTAAATAGGTGACAGAATAGTTCTTTACTTCACGCATAGGTAGACGAATGTCTGCGTATTTATTATTGATTTTAATGCTTTCCAGCGATGCGGTAATATTGCGCACTTTTATATCCGCATTGGTGCCATCTAGTTCAAATGAATTGTGTAGTTTGGTAATGCGAAGGTTACCATAGTTTTTGCGTCCTTGTAAACTACCTACTTCTTCTATTTCATACTCGTCGTTGGTGCTTCTAAGCGTGATCTTTTTAACCATACCCGCTTCAACAGTAGCATACTTGGTATCTAAGTCTAATTCATTGGCGTCTTTCATAATGAGGCGGCCATTGATTAATTCTACTTCACCATATTTAATATTGCCCGTATTGATATTGGCATATTTAGATCGTAGGGTTAGGTTAGCCACGTCTTGCATTTCCAATCCGCCATTGGTAATATCTACATTCAATTTATTTAAGTTACCAGAGATCAAGACTTCTGCATATTTGGTTTCCAAGTCTACTTTGTTATCCTTAGGAACATAAATAGTCACCTGTCTTTTTAATTTAGATTGACTACCAATATTTTTACCATCTGCATTGAATACTGCCGTATTATTACCACTGCTCCAAGCATAGGAACTGCCTGCCCCATTAATAGTATAAGAACCACTTCCAACAGTGCCAGATTTAATTTTAATAGAACTTGCTACCGAACGCAAACTGATATTGAGTTTTTCAAACCACTCTTCGTCTGACACTTTGGTACCCTCACCTTCATAATAAATGGTAGTGACAATTTTAACTTTGGGTTGGTCCCAAGATTTGATTTCAATGTTTCTGTTATTGTTTTCAATATAGATATCCTGAGCTTTGGAAGCAGCAACTTCTGTAGTAATTTCTTTTGACTTTAAGTCTTTGGGGTCAATTTGTTTGTCAGATCCTGGAAAGTATAGACCCTCTGCTTGTCTTAGTGTAGTACTAAGGGAGTTGAGTTTTGCACGATTGGCATCAAGCTGACCACGAGCTGCATCAAGCTGTTGTCTATTCTGAGCCATGCTTTGTTCCGCAATGACCCTATTCTGTTCAGTAGTGGCGGTAGCAATTTTGGGAGCAGTAGCTTTTACATCTTGTTGTGCAAAAGCAGAGAAGCTGGTGACTAAAAAAATGCAAGTGAGTAATTTGCTGATAATTGGTTTCATTATGCTGTTTTTATAAATTCAGAAAATAGGTTTTTGCAGTGTCTACAGACGCGCGGTTTTGTTTATAGCGCGTGTTGAGTTTCTGCATTTCATTTTGCAATTGTTTGAGCATATTTAATTTTTGCTGGTATACATTGATCAATTGATCCAGCAATTCATCAGACATGCCGTTTTTAGATATAAAGTTTTTGATTTGTTTTTCGTCTTTTTCCATCTGTTGCATTTGCAACTTAAAATCCTTAAAATAATTGGGCGATTCCGCATACAGCGGTGTAGTGCTAATCCTAGCTTTTTGCAGGTTAATCACTTGGGTAAAGCTAGACTCAAGCGATGCCATTTTTACTAGGTCATTATTAGAGAGCTCACTCACAGTGTGAATGGTAGTAATAGGGGTTGCCGCTGGGAATCCTCTTTGAACATTCTTTGCTGTAGCAGCTGGTTTTGTAAGCGCAGCTGTAATGGTTCTTTCAATGGTATCCACCACATTTGGAATGATCTGCTGCGGTGTTGGCATGGTTTTGATAGATTCTTTTACCATTTCTTGAGCCGGTTGATTGGGTTGATTCCAATACCAAATAGCTGCTCCTGCCATGAGAACCAATATGGCTGCTGCTGCCCATTTAAAACCAATGCGAAACAGGGGTGTTGCTGTTGGTTCCATAGACTGGCTAATCCCCGTCCAAATTTTTGGACTAGGAGCATCATCACCTAATTGGTCTCGATGGTTTTGAAGATATTTTTTTAGTTCATCCATGTATTTGTATTGCTGTGCTGATGCGTGTTCTTAATAATTGTTTTGCCCTATGATACTGACTCTTACTACCCAATTGCTGCGCTATTTCTTTGTGTCCCAAGTCTTCAATGGCATAGAGGTTGAAAATCTCTCTACATCCATCTGGTAGACCCTTGATTTGTTGGTGTAACATATCTAAGCTCACCGTTTTCCACCAAGCCAATCCTTCTTCATCTGACCTTTCTTCTAAATGCTCTTCCCAGGGTTCCAACCGGATCTGTTTTTTGCTAAACCTGATACATTCATTCACCACAATCCTGCGCAACCATCCTCCAAATTGCAAGGGCTCTTTTAATTGGTGCATTTTTTTAAATGCTAGTATAAACGCATCCTGCAATAGGTCTTCTGCCTGTTCTCTGTTTCCGGTCATTCTAATACAAATCTGGAACATGGCTTTACTGTACAATTCATACAACTGACCCTGCGCTAAAGCATTGCCCTTCATGGCTTCTTGCACCAATGTAGCAGGTATGTTGTTAGTTGCTTCCAAATCTTGTACAGTTATAAGAGCACCCAACAGAAAAAAAGTTGGAATAGACTCAAAAAAATATTTGAAATAGGTGTAGCATCAATTACTTGACAGTACTGCTATCCGGTACCACAAAAAAACTACCCGGCTGAATATGGTTAATATGAACGTCTGCCAGATTCTGGTCTGAATTAAACCCAATACCAAATAGTCGCTGGCGCGATGGATTAGATTGGCTGATAAATACTTCTTTCTCGGTTGAAAAACGTTGGGTGGTTTGATCCCAAACAAGTTCCTTGCAAATTAGTGTGTCTCCTTTTACGTTGAAAACAATCACACTATCGCGCAGAAAAATTTTGCTATCTCTTTCTATATAACTGCCATATCGTGCAAACAATTTGCTTTGTGGCTTTAGACTGTCCGTAAAAAAATCAACCCTTAAAGTATTGGGGTATTCTACTTTTCTGCCGTTTTCATCATTGCTCAACAGCATAAGTGGTGCCGTGAGTTTTGCCCTTGTTTTTCCGTCTTGGCTCATATAACTCAAGACATTATTGGCCTCATCTACACCCTTTACTTTAACGCCTAAATTCTTAACTACATTAATATCATTCTCACAACCAGTACACACAAAAAAGCAGCCAATTACCATGGCTGCTAGCTTATTCAAATTATGTGAAAACAGATTAATCATATTTGCGTGGGATAAACCAAATATCGCTCAAGCTAAGTCCAAAAGACACACGAATAAAGTTTTCTGTAATATTATTAACAGAAGTACCTCGTTTGCCAAACTGAATAGCTGTATTGACAATGGTAAATTGATTGCTATAAGTGTTCCATTTTCTAACCGGGATGCCCATACCAAAAGAACCTCCCGTTGTTTTCAAACCATTACCATCGGCATTGATTCCTTCTTGACCACTAAAGAAGCCAAAACGATAATTCACTGTTCCCCAATAAGACCTACCACTAACAGGATCAGGTGAAATTTGTGCCCCAACCTTAAACATCCAACTGTCTGTTATGGCATCGGCTTGGCCAAAATAACGGTATTGACTCCATTTAGTTGCAGTATATTCTGCACCAATACTCCATATATCAAACAAACCCCTAGGGGCTAAAACTGTTTTTCTTAAAGTAATTCCAGCTGCATAAGTAGCAGGCATAGTAATGGTTCCTTTTTGATTGGCCACATTGTACACTGTGTCAATGCCTACCAATTCACCTATAGCATTATAGGAAACAGTTGCCCTATCAATATCTTGTTTGGCCTTCATGTCATTGCCCAAGGTTCCGCTAGCGCCTAACCTAACCAAATAAGTTTCTGTGGTTTTGATTCTTGGGATATTTACTTTTTTTACTGCAAATTCCCATTGGCTACCACCGGACAAGAAAAAGCCACTAAATGTGCTTGTAGAACCTGATTTGGATTGTTTGTAGGCAATGGTATCATTCACAAAACTCACAAACGTAGATACTTCCTTTCTGCCAAAATTGATGCCTGTATTGAAACCAATGCTAAATCCTTTCCATTTTTTACCAATGCCAATAAATGCTTGGTTTAAACCTCCTGTACCAGCATAATTTCTTTGAATACTATCTCCAACTACTCTTCCTTCTTCAATAATACTATAGTTAATCCTACTCAGGGGTCTTAATCCAAAAGCCATACCAAGACCTCTTTTCTTGTTCAGGGGCATTCCCAAAGCAAAATAAGAGGGGATTAGGTAGTTGGAACCAAATTTGCCAGATGGATTATTGCTTTTAAGTGTTCTTGAGTCATAGGTTAAACCAATGTCATAAGAAATCAAAAACAAATTGCTAAAAGCGGCTGGATTGGCAAAGTTTACGGTTTGACCGTTGTTATTGGCCGTACCATCTGCATAAGCAACACCCAAACCACCCATTCCACGGCTATTAATATGTTGTCCTTGAAAAAAATCGCCCATTCCATATCGGGAATAAGGGGAATTTTCCTGGGCATGCACAGACAGCATTGAGAAAACGGCAATTGTTGCCGAAAAAAACCTAAACATTGTTAAACTCACTGATCGCATACAGGCCTTTATAAATTAGGTAAGGGTCGGCAAATATCTTGTTTTTTAAGTGTGGTACAAAAAAAGCCATATCCCCCCCGGTTAATAGCACGTTAAAGTTGTTGAATTTCAATGCATAAGCGTCAATAATTCCGTCAATTTCTTTGGCCATTCCCAAGATTACACCGCTTAAAAGGTTGGTTTTGGTGTCATATCCAATTAAAGGGAAGCCATTTTCCGCCTCCACCAAGGGCAATAAAGCCGTGTATTCATGCATGGAACGGAAGCGCATTTGCATGCCTGGAGAAATGCTCCCACCCAAAAATTCTCGGGCGGGATTTACATAATTATAGGTGATACAAGTGCCCAAACCAATGACCAGATTATGCTGTTTGGGAAATAAATCCACCGCAGCAGCCACGGCAGCCAGTCTATCGGCCCCAATGGTTTCGGGTTTGCCAACTGGCGTACTAAAGGGAATCTTGCTGGTATGACCCAGTTTGTGAAAAAGGGTAGCAGCAGCCAAAACCGTTTCTACCTCTGGATCATGGTTGATTACAGAAGCCAAAATGGATTTATCGGGTTGGAAACTATTGATTAAGGTCTGAACCGTATCTGGATGGCCGTTTTCTAGTACTACCATCTCAAGCAATTCCCTGCCTTGAAAAAGGGCGCATTTTAGTCTGGTATTGCCAAAATCAAAACAACAGGTTTTTTGCATGGTACTGGTATGTGTGGGAATAGTAGGCAAGATGCAAAAGATTTCGGTTCTTTGGCGGAATTATTGATAGGAATATGAAAATTTCAGGTTTTACCATCATTCGCAACGCGGTTATGAACGATTATCCCGTGTTAGAAGCCATCAAATCCATTTTACCCGTGGTAGATGAGATGGTGGTGTTGGTGGGCGATTCCTCAGATGAAACCCTAGCCCTAATTGAGTCTATTGGAGACCCAAAAATCAAAATTCATCACTCTGTATGGGATACCAGCCTGCGAAGTGGCGGAGCAGTTTTGGCGGTGGAGACCAATAAAGCTTTTCAATTGATTGACGCAAACGCAGATTGGGCTTTTTATATTCAGGGCGATGAAGCCGTTCACGAGCAATACCATACAGCTATTCGAGAAGCATGCATTACATACAAAGATGACCCCAATGTAGAGGGTCTGCTATTTAAGTACTTGCATTTTTACGGCACTTATGATTATGTGGGCGATAGCCGTAAATGGTATCACCGAGAAGTGCGCGTAATCAAAAACAACAAAGCCATTCACGCTTATAAAGACGCACAAGGTTTTCGTGTGGGAACTGCAGACAGAAAGATTGCTGTAAAACCCATGGAAGCCTATATCTATCATTATGGATGGGTGAAAAGTTTGGAGCAGATGATTCAAAAACAAAAGTATGTGTCTCAGTTTTGGGTAGGTGAAGACCAGATGCAACGCGTGATGGAAGCCGAGAACTTTTTTGATTTTTCAGACTTTGATTCTTTGGTAAAATTTACCGGAACACACCCTATGGTGATGAAGGAAAGAATTGCCAGCAAGAACCTACAAGTTGACTTAGATATTCAACAAAAAAAATTCAGTTTCAAGGAAAAGATCCTCTATCATTTTGAAAAAATCACGGGCATTCGCCCCTTTGATTTTAAGAATTATAAGGTAATTCGCTAGAGCGATGTTCTAGGCCACGTTGCCAAAATAATGCTATCAGAAAGATGTGTAAGAACGCGCCGTATTGGTAGTTCAAAGTTGTTTCAATGAAACAGCTAATTGCTATGGCGATGGTCCAAATAATCAGACCAGGTTCTCTCAATTTTAAGCCCTGCCAAATAGGATAGAGTAACCAGCCGCTAAACAACAACATGGTCCACCAACCTGCACCCATATACCAGAATAACCATTGGTTAAAAGGCCACCCAAACTCAGTGCTTTGCCCTTTAAAAATGTTGGCAAAGGATTCAGATAATTGCCTTGGAATGCCCGCCCAGCCTGCATTTGAATGCCCTTCTTGAATGGACTGCCATGCGGCCCAATTAATGGCCCTTCTTGTACCATCGGAATAAGTGGGATTGTATTGATCGGGCTGAAATTGTTGCCATTCCCAAATACTATAAGCTATTTTTTGTTGTACTGTTGGGAAAAGAAAATAGGCGCTTGCTATTAGAGCAAGCGCAATGGCTATCAGGAATCCTGCTTTATTTTTTGTGAGTGATTGTAATTTTTTCCATTCCAAAAAGGGGTAGATAAAAATGGTCAAAATCAGTATTGCCCAACCAGTTCTTACAGCCAAGAATACAATAATGACGGCTAAAATAGCAGCTAAAAAAAAGCGAATTTTCTTTTGCAGAATGGATTGGGTTATGAGCAATAAAAAACTGGCACAGAGGAAAATAGAAAAGCGCACATGGTCTGTGTCCATAAATGTAGGCAAACTCTTTCCTTGACCATAATCCTGCACGGCAGAAAAGGAATGGGAGATGTAATATCCAATGGGGTAAGCTACAGCAATCAATGTAGTTACTAACCAAATCTTGATCCAAGAATTATTTCTAATTTCTTGGGCTGTTGTCTGAACCACTACTACGGTGGCAGGATACATGGCCAGCGTTAGGGCTAGGTCAGTATTAGACTTGTCAAATGGGGTCTGGTAGGCGCCCAGTACCCATAATAGCATGGGAGCTAGGCTCCAAAGCAGTAAGGGATTTTTCCATGACAACTGTTTCCAACCCGTGGCTAATGCATAGATACACCAGAGCCCCTGTGTTAAAGACATGAGGGCCCTACTCCAGAACATGCCAGAGAGTAGTAAGAGGAATAAAAAAATGGGTAATTGTTTTTTTAGCATGATCTGAACTTCAATGCTACATATTTTTTATGAGATGAAGATGCCTTGATTTCTCTTTGTAAAATTTTCCGCTAATTGACTACACCGTCTTACATTTAGGCCCAGCAAATGAACATGTGGTCACAGTTAATCAATAATATTTCTGCGCAAGATGTCAAAAGCTTGGCCCGTGCCATTTCATTGATTGAAAATGAAGTAGCAGGTTACCAAGATTTTTTACAAAAATTACCCGTTGGGAAAACCCCAGTAACGGGTATTACGGGTCCTCCCGGTGCTGGGAAAAGTACTTTGGTAGATGCCCTAATAGGAGCTTGGGTGGCTGAAGGGAAAAAAGTAGCCGTACTCTGTGTAGACCCTTCTTCTCCCTTTCATTTGGGTGCTCTACTAGGAGATAGAATTAGAATGAGTGAATGGTACAATGAGCCCCTAGTCTTTATCCGCTCCCTAGCTAGCAGGGGTGCTTTGGGAGGTTTACACCCACATATTCTAGACATTGTTACTTTGTTACAGGCCGCTGGTTTTGATCAGATTTTAGTGGAGACCGTAGGTGTGGGGCAAAGTGAAATTGATATTACGGGCTTGGCCGATACAACAGTTGTGGTGTTAGTGCCGGAAGCTGGCGATGAGGTTCAAACCATGAAAGCCGGACTCATGGAAATTGCGGACATTTTTGTGGTAAATAAAAGTGACAGGCCGGATGCGGGCCGATTTGTCAAAAACTTACTGGCAATTCTTCCGCATCCGGCCACAGACGGCTATCAAATTCCAGTTCTGCAAACTATTGCTTCTAAACAAGAGGGTATTGTTCCTTTAATGGATGCCATTATCGTTCACCAACATCGCATGCAAGTTTCTGCAAGAAAAGCATGGTTACTCACAGAGCGAGCCTTTCAGTTAATACAACAAGATCGTATGCGCGATATAAATAAGACTGCTTTAAAATCAAGCATTGCATCTGCTATGGAATTGCCAGATTTTAACCTTTTCCGTTTCATTGCCCAACAATTTCCTAGCTAATGGCATCGGCAAGTCATAAAGTCCTTTTTGATTGCGAACGCATGAAATATCCTCATACAGGGCTCTATTATTTCTGTTGGGAATTGGGGCAAGAACTAATACTCCAATCAAAGGGAACTGATTTGGAAATTGATTTGTATGCCAAAAAGAAAGTACAACAACAATTTGGAACAAATCCTGGCTATTTAGAACAAAGGCCACTTCACAAATTCTTAATGCCCAGTTTGGATCAATGGGGGCTCTGGCATGCAACGCATCAGGCCACTGATTATTTTCCTGGCAATGAAACTATTCCAACGGTATTAACCGTTCATGATTTGAATTTTTTGCAAGAAACCCACAGGTCCAAATTGAAAAAATCAAGGGAATTAGATAAGCTACAACGTAAGTTAGACAAGGCAGACAGGGTAGTTGCTATATCAGCATTTGTAGCCCAGGAGTTAAGGCAAAACATGCAAATAGACGCTGCTAATTTGCAAGTGATTTATAACGGTTGCAATATAAACATGCAACAAGAATTGGCCCAACCTAAGCTTAAACCTCAGGGTAGTTTTTTATTTACCATTGGCACTGTATTGCAAAAAAAGAATTTTCAAACACTGCCAGCTCTTTTGCAAAACAATCACATGCAATTAGTGATTGCTGGTGGCATTCATGACAAACAAACCCAACAACAAATATTGGATCAAGCAACGGCCTTGGGAGTAGAAGATCGCGTCATCTTTACAGGCCCCATTGCTGAAGCGGAAAAATATTGGTACTACCAGCACTGTAAAGCTTTTGTATTCCCTTCTTTAATGGAAGGCTTTGGCTTACCCGTGGTAGAAGCCATGGCTTTTGGTAAACCTTTGTTTCTATCTACTTTAACCAGCCTTCCAGAAATTGGAGGTGAATGTGCTTTTTATTTTCAGTCCTTTGAACCCCAGCAAATGCAAGAGGATCTTGCAAAGGGTTTACAACTATATGATGCCAATCCGGCTATGATGGAACAAATCAAGTTAAGGGCTAGCCAGTTTTCTTGGAAATCTAGTGCCAAATCCTATTTGGAAACCTATCAGCAAATTTTGAATCAACGGTAAACGGCAGACAAAAATCAACAATATGCAGGCATCTTCTTCTCATCCACCTTTGATCTCAGTAGTGGTAGCTACTTATAACGGTGCGCGCTATATAAGAGAACAATTAGATAGTATTATTCATCAAACCTATCCCAATTTAGAAATTGTGATAACAGACGATAGGTCTACAGATGAAACCATGTCTATCTTGGAAGAATATGCCAACCAATATTCCAATATTCGGGTCTATCAGAATGAGACCAATTTAAGATATGTCAAGAATTTTGAGAAAGGTATGGGTCTTGCAAAGGGAGATTTTATTGCACCCAGTGATCAAGATGATATTTGGGAATTGGATAAATTACAAGTGTTAATGGATCATATGGGAGACCATGCCATTGTCTATTGCAATTCTGTTTTAATAGACGCAACAGGTAAAGAGATGACCCAGAAACTCTCTGATATCAAACGTTTGGACAGTTTTGATTCCTGCTTAAATTATGCTATTGGCAATTCTGCGCCAGGTCATGCCATGTTGATCAGAAAACAAGTGATCATTGATTGCGGTGTTTTTCCAACCATGATTCCCCACGATTATTGGTTGGGTTTTGTAGCCACTTTTAATAGCCAAGTTTATTTCTTGGACAAAGTAATGGTTAGGTACAGACAACATGATGCCAATGTATTTGGAGCAGCTAAAGCGGCAGATAGAACTGCACCCAAACCAAAGAAAGTTTCTAAGGCAGAACTGCAAGAAAAAGCAAGGGAGCGGGTATACTTATTATATCAAAAAGTACCAGAAACACTTGCTACAGAGAAGCAGTTTTACAAAGCTCAATATGAAAGCTATCAAGACTTTAGTCCTTTCAATAATTTCAAAAGAATGTTATTGTTTTTTGGGAACAACAAAGCCATCATGGCCTATAAGCGCAGGAATTTCTTGCGTAGGTGGTTGTTTTGTCTAAAGATGTTTGTGAAAATTGAATGAGGTTATCCATTCAACTCTTTCTCGTTTTTCCACCAGCGCCAACCAATATAACCCATAATGGCAAATGGCGTAAATGCCAAGTATACAATGGCTGAATTTAGCGCCTTAGCCGGTCCTTCTCCCAATTGAGAAGCCGTTTTGGTGCAAATACTACATTGAGCCATGGCTGTATGGCTAAATAGCATACATAGTAAGAAAAAACCCAATAGAAGACTGATTTTGCGTAGCATTTTGGAATAATTACCCTGCAAAGATATAGGGTAAAACTGCATATTTTTTCATTCCGGGTATTAGTGGTTAATTTGCCAGCAATCAAAACAGCACTATGGCTTCCAGATTCAAACCATTGATCAAGGCATTTGGCTTAAGCGATGGCATCAAATTTTACCTACAGTTCAAAGCAATGCCACATGGTAGTTTTTATTCTTCCAAGTACGGAGCTAGCTTTTTTTTACGTAAGAATTTTTCAGATCGATATACTTTTAACCAAGTATTTGTAGATGACCAATATAGATTGTCTTTTCCTTTTGAACCCAAAACCATTATTGATGGAGGCGCCAATATAGGACTCGCGTCTGCCTATTTTGCCCACCTATATCCACAAGCAAGTATTGTAGCCGTTGAACCTAGTTCAGGCAATTTTGAAGTGCTCCAAAAAAACATTGCTGCATTTTCCAAAGTAAAAGGCTTAAACAAGGGTATTTGGAACAAAGATGTTTACCTGCATATCATCAACAAAGGAGAGAATGACAATGCCTTTATGGTAGAAGAAACTACAGCGGATGCCCCAGATGCTTTGCCAGCTGTTTGCATTGAAACCATCATGCGCAATGAGGCTTGGGAAACCATTGATATTCTAAAATTAGATATTGAAGGTTCTGAAAAAGAAGTATTTGAAGCAGGTTATGAATACTGGTTGCCCCGCACCAAAGCCATTATCATTGAGTTACATGATCATATGCGTGCAGGTGCTTCTAAAGCCCTGTTCAATGCCATTGGAAAATATGACTTCTCTTTTACCATGCAACATGAAAATCTGATTTTTATTAACA
Organism: Bacteroidetes bacterium 24-39-8; assembly: GCA_002256765.1. Taxonomy (GTDB): domain Bacteria; phylum Bacteroidota; class Bacteroidia; order Chitinophagales; family Chitinophagaceae; genus Sediminibacterium. The sequence goes on along the minus strand of NCHJ01000066.1, from coordinate 6,137 downwards.
GGCAATTATAATCTGAATCCGCTTCCTGCTATTCTTTTCTGAGACAATTGGAACAATTAGCCTATTTCAGTAACTTCCTGATTCAAACCATTCGCCGTGAATCAAAGAAGGGAGTTTTTACAGAAAATGGGTGTCCTTGCTGGGGCATTCTCAGCTAATAGCTTGTTCAACCAATTGCACGCAGCCAATTTTGAATCAGCACAAGCAGCTGTAAAAAACCTAAGCGCAGATGCTGTTGCAGCTGATGAGGATTATTGGTCTGTGATTCAACAGGCATATACGGTAAATTCCAATTTTGTGAACCTGAATAATGGTGGGGTTAGCCCATCGCCCCGCGTAGTACAAGAAGCCGTGGAACGCTATAACCAACTCACTAACCAGGGCCCATCTTATTATATGTGGCGAATTCTGGATCAAGGTAGAGAGCCCCTGCGTTATAAACTGGCCGAGATGGCTGGTTGCAGTACGGAAGAAATTGCCATTAATAGAAATGCTACCGAAGCCTTAAATACGGTGATTTTTGGGATTGACCTAAAAGCGGGTGATGAAGTTATTGGTACCAAACAAGACTATCCTAATATGATTCAAGCCTGGAAACAGCGGGAGATGCGGGAGGGAATTGTCTATAAACAATTGAATTTTCAGTTTCCCATAGAGAGCGATGCAGAAATTATAAAGGCTTTTGAAAACGCCATTACACCCAAAACTAAAATCATCCATATTACCCATATCATTAACTGGATTGGACAGATTTTGCCAGCCAGAAAAATTGCGGATATGGCCAAGTCTCATGGTATTGAAGTAATAGTTGATGGGGCACATAGTTTTGGTCTGTTAGATTACAAAATTCCTGATTTGAATTGTGACTATTTTGGCACTAGTTTGCACAAGTTTTTAAGCGCACCTATTGGTAGCGGGATGCTCTGGATTAAAAAAGAAAAGATTGGAAAAATTTGGCCACTGCTTTGTAATGGAGATCCCAAGGGAACCGATATTAGAAAGTTTGAAACCCTTGGTACCAGAAGCTTTCCTATTGAACAGGGGATTGGAGAAGCAGTGAATTTTCAAATGGCCATTGGGGGCAAAAGAAAAGAAGACAGAATTAGGTATTTAAAAAACTATTGGGCTAAAAAAGTAGCAGAAGTTCCTAAGGTAAAAATTCATACTTCTTTTAAACCGGAATATGCCTGCGCCATTTGTGGGGTAACCATTGATGGCATGACTCCTGGTGAATTAGATAGTGCATTGTTCAATACCTATAAGATCCATACCGTAGGAATTGTTTGGGAGAACATTAGCTGCGTTAGGATTACGCCACATGTCTATACCCGAATACAAGACTTGGACAAATTGGTCAAAGCCATTACCGAGCTTGCAGACAAGAAAAAATAAAGCAGCTTTGCCTTACAACAAAACTGCTTCCTGAACTGGTATCGTCCTTTTATTAAGACTGCTTAACAGTAGGTTTCTTTGATTTGGTAGCTGTAGCGGGTCTGCTTTTACCAAAAGAACCCTTGAAACGCTTGCCTTTTGCGGTTTTTTTATCGCCTCTTCCCATGATGGTGTTTTTTGAGTGAAACATTAGGTGAGGTGCAAAAATAGAAAAACCCCCGCATATAGCGAGGGTTTTCTGTAAGCTTGATGCAAATTATACTTTTGAAGCCAATTCTTTACCTGCTTTAAAGCGGGCAACTTTTTTAGCTTTGATTTTGATGGTAGCACCAGTTTGAGGGTTACGGCCAGTTCTAGCTGCACGCTTAGATACAGAGAAAGTACCGAATCCAACTAGGGTAACTTTATCGCCTTTCTTCAAAGTTTTTGTTACGGTGTCTACAAAAGAATCCAAAGCGGCATTCGCTTGGGTCTTGGTGATGCTTGCGTCTTCGGCAATCTGGGCAATCAATTCTGCTTTGTTCATAGATGTTATTTTAAGTTGTTTTTGAAACAAGACAAATTTATTTGCTTTTCAGTTCTAGCAAAATTTTTTTTATGCACCAATTTTTGGTATAATCCTTTGCTTTAAAGGGTTTCAGCCAAATTTTAGGTCAAAAAAATAGGTTCAATTTCACTAGCTTGAAACCCTGAAACCCTTTGTAGTAAAGCATTTCAGGGTTATTTCTCTGAAATGCTTGTGTCATAAGGCTTTCAGGGGAATATAGGAAAGATTTGTGATTGCCAAACTGGAAAAACAAAAGTTTCCACACTCAATGCACAAGTTCCATTAAAGTGCGAAATCCTATGATTTTTTCTCCCCATTTTGACAAAGAATCCTTACGTAATGCGTGAGCATGTATTTCTATATACCTATTATAATCTGCTTTGGATGCAGCTTTGAATTGGGTAGCAAATGTGGGCCCTTCGCTATCGTCCAGTTCTAGAACGCGTACAAATTGGCTTTCTGTAAAACATCCGGTAGCCATGATTTGCGGAATATGATGCATTTTCATCCATTCTACCCATTGTTCATGGATACTGGTATGTACTTTGGTAGTGATATTATAGATATACATGGTTTATTTTTTTAAGGATAGATAAATGGGGCAGTGATCACTATGTTTTACATCTGGATAAATGGCTGCATCCTGAATCTTACTTGACAAAGGCTTGGTAACACAGATATAGTCAATACGCCAACCCTTGTTCTGCAATCTAACAGAGGGGAATCGCTGACTCCACCAGCTATAAGCACCGGTAGTTTCTGGATGAACTTTTCTAAAACTATCTACCCAATCATGTTCCAAGAATTTATCCATCCAAGCTCTTTCTTCAGGAAGAAAACCGGAACTGTTTTTATTTCCTTTTGGATCATGAATATCAATAGCATGATGAGCTATATTATAATCGCCTAACAATATAATATTGGGTCTTGTTTTTCTAAGGTCTTGTAAATAATCAAAAAAATCATCCAGCCATTTGTATTTGTAGTTCTGTCTTTCATCGCCACTAGTGCCTGAAGGAAAATAAGCATTGATTAGCGTAATGTCTCCAAAGTCAGCTCTAATGACACGGCCTTCAAAATCACTATGATCAATTTGATTACCATAAAATACTTGGGTGGGTTTTATCTTGGTAAAAATGGCAACACCACTATACCCTTTTTTCTGAGCTGAAAACCAAAAAGTCTCATAACCAAGTGCTTCTATTTTTTTATAATCTACATTGTCTTTGTGCGCCTTTGTTTCTTGTAAACAAACAATATCGGCTGGGTCTGTGGCCAACCAATCGGTAAAACCTTTATTAATAGCAGCCCTAACACCATTTACATTATAGGAGATGATTCTCATGAAAAATTTTTTAGGTGGTAAAGATGCACAAAATATGGAAACCTATATTTGCAAACCTAAATAATCCAATTGTTATGAAAGCTAAGTCCCTAATCCTAGCTGTATTTGTATGTGCAATAGCCAATGCGCAAAACATTGATAGTGTTTTAAATCCCGTAACAGTTACTGCATCTTTACAAGAAATGCCCGCTTCAAAAACGGGAAGAAATATTATCAGTATCAGCGGAGCTTATTTTAGCCGATTACCCATTCATTCCATAGACGATTTACTCAAATACTTGCCAGGTGTGGAACTGCAACAAAGAGGACCTGCGGGTGCTCAAGCTGACATTGTGATTAGAGGGGGAACTTTTCAACAGGTTTTGGTATTATTAGATGGGCTTCGTTTAAATGATCCCAATACAGGACATTTTAGTGCCTATATTCCCATATCGCCTGCAGAGATTGAAAGGGTAGAAATATTAAAAGGAGCGGCTTCTGGGATTTATGGTAGTGAAGCGGTAGGAGGGGTGGTTCAAGTGATTACCAAAACCTTTACTGCCAAAAGAAATATAGCGCAACAACAAGTACAAATACAAGCCAATGTGGGTCAATACGGCATGTTGGGTGCTAATGCAGGAGCTATTTATCAGAAAGGGAATACGGCTATTTCAGGTGGCATATTATTCAACCAAGCCAACGGCCAACCGCAAAGAGGCACCTACGGTTTTTACAATAATAAAACCGCTTCTTTTTCAATAAACCAATTTTTAAATCAGTATTGGCGGTTGTCATTTAGAACAGCTTACGATCTGCGGGATTTTAGTGCACAGAATTTTTATACCAGTTTTAAATCAGATACAGCTAAGGAAAAAGTTACTGGATATTGGAACCAGTTGGGTTTGACCTATCAAAAAAACAAAGATCAATTACAAATAGACGCAGGTTATAAACAAACTTCTGATGTGTTTGCATTTAATAGCGGTTCTGCACCCAATGAAAATCTATCAAAATTGTTGCAGTTTGCTGCTAGGTATCAGCATAGTTTCTCTAGCAATACCCAATTGATTACTGGTTTGCAAGTGCAACAAAAATCTATCTTATCTAATGATCGAGGTAATCATCAATTAATCCAATCTGGATTATTCCTATTATTAAACCAACAACTCACAGAACAATTACTTGTTTCAGGTTCTATTCGTTTGGATCATACCCAAAATATTGGTGCTGAATTAGTGCCTCAGGTAAATTTCTCCTATAAAACCGGCATTGTACAATGGCGTGGTAGTTTGGGCAAAACTATCCGTCAAGCTGATTTTACAGAGCGGTATAATAATTACAACAAAACATTGGTAACAAGTGGCAGTATTGGAAATCCTGATTTAAAAGCGGAGACTAGTTTTAGTTATGAATTTGGGGTAGAAGTAATAGTTAATTCTCATTGGCGTATATCCAATACATTGTTTCAAAGAAATCAATCAGGTGTCATTGATTGGACGCCTACACCTTATCATCAAATGCCTAGGAAAAGCAATCTAGTTGCTACCGGCTCCTATGCATTAACCAGTAATATTGCAAAAGTTAATGTTACAGGTTGGGAAACAGACTTAAAATATTTGAACCAATGGTCCAAAGGAAAAAGAATAATGGCTACAGCCGGACTGGTTTGGTTAGATAGCAAAACTTTTGACGCGGCACCATCTTTTTATTTGTCTTCTCACGCCAAATTATTGGTCAATAGTTCTTTGCTATATAAAACCAAATATTGGCAATTAAGTAGTAATGCTATTTATAAAATTAGAAATGCAGCAAGTTCATCAGCTATTGCAGCCGAACTTGCTGACAATTATTTTCTGCTCAATGCCAAATTCCAAGTTTTTCTGCATCAACAAAAACTGGCTTGTTATCTGCAAGCAGATAATCTTTTCAATACAAGCTATAGTGATTTGTTAGGGGCCGTTATGCCTGAGAGATGGATCTCAATTGGTATACAATTAAACTTATAATTGATAAGCCCAAGCAAAGAATTGGCACTATGCTTTTAAAACTTGTAGAAGATTTAATACGGCATGTTGCATTTTTATTCTGTTAAAAAACTACATTTGCCCCGGTTTCGGTTCCGGCACTTGGTTAAACAGGTAATGGATTAAAAGGGAATCCGGTGTAAATCTGGAACTATCCCCGTAGCTGTAAGCTCCTAGCAAATTATCCTCACTCACGCCACTGTCCCGATACATCGGGACGGGAAGGCTTGGATAACGGAGCAAGTCAGAAGACCTGCCGCATCCATCAACAATTTTCAGCTTTCGGGTGAAAGGCATGAGATGTAAGGGTCGAAAGACATTTATGTTTCCTTCTGAATTCATTTCCTGAAAGCGGCCACTTTAAAAACCTTTTCAATGAAAAGAACATTTTTATGGTTGGCTGCTACTATTTTCAGCAGTCAAATCATTGCACAAGACAGTGCCAGTTTTAAGCAACTGGACCAAGTAATTGTAACCGCCAATCGTTTACAACAAAAACAAAGCAGCACGGGTAAAATGGTTACGGTAATTAATCAAGAAACCCTGCAAAAAAATGCTGGTAAAAATTTATCAGAAATTATCAATTACCAAGCAGGTGTATTTATCAATGGTGCTGGGAATAACTTAGGTACTAATCCAGACGTTTATTTGCGCGGATCCGGTTTGGGCAATACTTTGATCTTGCTAGACGGTGTTCCCATGAATGACCCATCTCAGATTAACAACACTTTTGACTTGAATATGATTTCATTGGGAATGGTAGAAAGAGTAGAAATTTTAAAAGGAGCTCAAAGCACACTCTGGGGCAGCGATGCTGTTGCAGGTGTGATTAATATCATTACAAAAAAGG
>NCHJ01000065.1 GCA_002256765.1 Bacteroidetes bacterium 24-39-8 | reverse complement strand
AAAGAAATTAAATGAGTATTTTCTTGAATTCATGATGCTTTTTCTTGCTGTTACTTTAGGATTTTTTGCCGAGAATATTAGAGAACATGCAGTAGAAAGGGAACGTGAAACCAAATTCATGAAAATAGTTCATGAAGATTTGAATAATGATATTAAAGCACTTAATAGCCTCATAAGCTATTATACTGATAGAGGATTAAGAGAAGATACTTTATTAGAATTACTTTCTATTAAGAATTTCAAACAAACGAACGATTTATATTACTTAGCCAGAGTAACTTCCTTAAGATTTTTCTTTAATCATTCAAATAATGGGTTTCAGCAACTAAAAAATGCTGGCGGATTGAGGATGATTGAGGATATTGATATTATTAAAAAAATCCAAAATTATGAGAATACTGTGCAAAAAGAGGAAGAGCTTCAGGCACTAACAGAGCAATTATTAATGAATTACAGAGAAAAGATGGCCATCATATTTGATGGAAAAGTATTTACCAAAATGCGAAAGAATGACAGAAATAACAATATTGATGATAGATTTTATAGGCCAAATGACAATCCCAAACTAATTAATACCAGTTCAATTGATTTGAACGAATTATTAGTCAAGACACTCTATGTAAATAATAATACCAAGGGTATTTTGAAAAATTTAGAGTTGTTATTAAATGAAGCAAAAGAACTTGAAAGAGTCCTTTCAGAAAAATACCATTTATCCTAAAATTTGGTAGTTCTAAGGGCTGTTTTTACTTAAAATCAGAATATTTCACTCCAACTTGAACCACTTCTTTACTTTTGTGGTTATAGTAGATGATGCAACAGATAGTACAGGTAAAAGGCCTCACCAAACAGTTTAAAAACCTTACCGCGGTAAATAACCTGTCTTTTTCAGTAAATGAAGGGGATGTGTATGGTTTTCTGGGTCAGAATGGTGCTGGAAAGAGCACTAGCATTAGAATGATGCTAACCCTGATTGAGCCCACTAGTGGTCAAATTGAGTTATTTGGAATGGATTTGGCGCGCCATCGCAGAGAGATTCTGCGCAATGTGGGTGCCGTGATTGAAAAACCCGATGTCTACAAATACCTCTCCGCTTACGAAAATCTAGAATTGTTTGCCCGCTTGAGCGGCATTAAACCCACTAAGAAATTATTGATGGACCAACTAGAAATGGTGGGTCTGGCAAATAGAGCAAATGATAGGGTTAAGACCTTTTCTCAAGGTATGAAACAAAGACTAGGGATTGGTATTGCCCTGGTGCATAATCCACAACTGATTGTCTTGGATGAACCAACCAATGGTTTGGATCCTCAAGGGATAGCCGATATCAGAAATTTGATTTTACACCTGAGCCGTGACTTGAAAAAAACCATTGTGGTTTCTTCACACTTATTGAGTGAGATTGAACAAGTAGCTACCCGTGTGTTGATTATTGACAAGGGGCAGAAACTAGTAGAAGGAAATGCGGCTGAATTATTTGATCCGGCACAAACCATTGTTGAATTACAAACCATGGACAATGCTTTTGCGTTGGAACAATTAAAAGCAAGCCCTTGGTCATCTTATCTGCAAGCCCAACGGAATACAGCCATTTTACTCAAGCTGAATAGGACTGAGATTCCTTCTTTGCATACAGATTTAGCAGCTATGCAAATTCAATTATTGTCTCTGCAACCACGTCATTCTTTAGAAGACTATTTCTTACAAATAACCTCCGGCAACCAACATGTGGACACTTATACAAATTGAGTTATACAAGATATTCCGCAGACCCCGGACTTATATTGCTTTTATTGCTGTAGCAGCATTGATTACCATTATCCAATTTGGGTTAAAAGTAGATGGTAAAAGCTATGCCGATTTTTTAATGAAAGATATTGGCGGCACTATGGAGATTGATGGCAATATTATCAATGGCTATTTGATCTGCTATATCATGCTGCAATTACTCTTGGTGCACGTTCCTTTATTGGTAGCATTGATTGCAGCAGATATGATCTCGGGCGAAGCCAATATGGGTACTTTGCGTTTGCTCATTTCAAAACCATTTAGCAGAACAGAATTGTTATTGGCTAAATTTTTTGCATCCACCGTATATACCTTATTGCTTTTAATATGGTTGGCCATTCTTGCCCTGTTTTTAAGCATGTGGATTTTTGGCACGGGCGATATGTTTTTGATGAAGAGTAGTTATGTGGTATTGCTTTCAGAAAACGATGTGTTCTGGCGTTATGCAGGTGCATTTGTCTTTGCGGCATTGGCCATGGTAACCGTTGCGGCACTGGGTTTCTTCTTATCCATCTTTGCAGAAAATAGTATTGGACCCATTGTGGCTACCATGAGTGTGATTGTATTCTTTACCATCTTAAGCACTTTGAATATTCCCATTTTCAATGCGCTAAAACCTTACCTATTTACTACGCATATGATTAGCTGGAAGGAGTTTTTTGATATACAAGTCAATGACGCCAATGAAGCCATTGTTGGTAGTATTCAGAATCCACAAAAAATTGTCAATTCTGCCTTAGTCTTGGTCTTGCATATAATTGGATTTGTGGGTGGTAGCATTTGGATCTTTAACAAGAAAGACGTGTTGAGCTAATTAAATTTCAAGCATTAAAATATTTTTCATGAGGCACTTTTTTTTCATAGTTGTTTTATTTGTTTCGTTTACCAATGTACAGGCCCAAGACATGACGGCCCTGGTAACAAAAGTGAAAGCCAAACTTGATCAGGTAAATGATTATGAAGCAGAGGGCAATATGAAAACAGATGTGAGTTTTATTAAAGCGCCCATAGGAAAAGTAAAAGTCTATTTTAAAAAGCCCAATAAGTTTAGGCTTAAAAAGGAAGGCGGCATTTCGTTGTTACCCAAGGGTGGTGTTTCTGTGAATATAAGCACCATCATTACCACCAGTGATTTTGTGGCATTGGCAGCAGGTGAAGCCGTGATTGATGGTTTTAAAACCAAGATTGTGAAATTGCTACCTACCAATGAAGCGAGTGAAATTGTGATCACCACTTTATATATTGACGAGCCAAATTTGCTGGTTCGCAAAGCCATTACTACTACCAAAGAAAATGGTACTTATGAAATGCAAATGAGTTATGGGGCTTATGCCAATTATGGTTTACCTCAGAAAGTAGTGTTTAGTTTTAATACCAAGGATTACAAATTGCCCAAGGGAATCACTTTGGAATTTGATGACAATGAGAAGCCACTCTCTGAAGCACAAAAACTAAAAAACAAAAAGGGAAGGGTAGAAATTACTTATAGCAATTATATAGTGAACAAAGGCATAGCAGATAGCTTTTTCAAATAAGCCTTAGAATAATTCCACACGCCAGGTTCTTTCAAAAGTTCCGCCTACTGCTAATTGGTTCATGCCTTCTTTGTTGCTGATTTGCCCATCAGTGAGCGTACTATCGGCCACGCCACACCAAGGTTCTATACATACAAAGTCTGCGTCTTTGGCACTCCAGATGCCCATGAAGGGAAAGTCTCCATAGTGCAGGGTAAGACCGTGTGCTGATTGATGACTCTTGATGCCAATGCTATGACTTGCTAGGTTTTTGAAAACCAACGCGTCTCCATAAAACAAAGATTTTTTCAAAGGCAATTGACTGCAATTGTCTAAATAAGGAACTGCAATTGGTTCTACCAATCCTTCAGGGTCCAATGGGTGAACACCCACTGTTTCTGTTGTGCTAAATTCCAAATACCAATCTTCATAACCCGTTCCATTAGTCAGTGGAACTTTAAATGCCGGATGTGCACCTACAGAGAAATACATAAGCTTGTCACCCGTATTTTCAACCAAATAAGTCACATATAATTTGTTGCTATCAACGCGATAAGCAATGGAGAAACTAAATTCAAAAGGATAGACTGCCCTGGTGGTTTCATTAGCATCCAATTTGAATACAATGCTAGACGCTGATTGCTCATACACGCTAAAAACAGATTCTCTGGCAAAGCCATGTCTACCTAAAGGATATTGTTTTCCTTCAAAAGTATAAACCCCATTTTTCAATCCCCCTACAATGGGAAATAGGGCAGGGCTTTTCTTGGGCCAGAATGCAGGGTTGGCATCCCAGAGATATTCTAATTGCGTGGTCTTGTTATAAATACTTTGCAATTCCGCGCCTTGTGCACTAATGGTTACAGTTAATTCCTGATTGGCAATGGTAAACATGGTCCTGATTTTATCCTTCGTTTTCTTCTATGCGTTCATCAACCGCGTTGGCCAACATTCTGGCACTCATTTTTCTAAGTGGATTAGCACGCATTTCTTTGTATCCGTTCCTGCTTCTATAAATATCTACGGCTTCAAATACTGCAACAATAAAGCTATTGGCATCGGCCTTGTCCTTACCTGCAATGTCAAAAGCAGTTCCATGGTCTGGACTGGTTCTGATGACAGGTAGTCCCGCTGTATAATTCACACCTTCGCCAATGGCCAAAGACTTGAATGGAATCAAACCTTGGTCATGGTACATGGCTAGTACTGCATCAAATTTTTCAAATTGTCCACGAGCAAAAAAAGCATCGGCACTATAGGGGCCAAACACCAACATGGATTGCTTGGCGTCTTTGATAGCCGGCTTGATAATGGTTTCTTCTTCTGCTCCAATCAGTCCTTCATCGCCCGCGTGTGGGTTCAAACCTAGCACAGCAATCTTGGGTTTGTCAACGCCAAAATCTTTTTGCAAACTGTTGTGCATGATTTTCAATTTCAACAGAATGTTTTCTCTGGTAATATGTTTAGACACATCAGCAACTGTTACGTGTTCCGTAACCAAGCCAACGCGCATATTTTCAGCTACCATAAACATGACCACATCGCTCACATTGAAGAATGCTTTGAAATAGGGTGTATGACCGGTATAAGGAAATGCTTCTGTATGAATATTCTTTTTATGAATGGGTGCAGTAACCAAGCCATGGATCAATCCCTCTTTGAGTGCCTGGGTAGCTTGCGTTAAAGATTCTAAAGCGTATTTGCCACCTATTTCATTTAATTGACCCGGGGTAATCACCACTTCTTCTTCCCAGCAATTAAAAATATTGACCTGTTTTGGATTCAACCTATTCAATTCTTTCACATTGGCATAACTGAAATTGTTTTCAGGCAAAGTCTTTCTATAGAAATTGATGCATTTGTTATTGGCAAAAACCACCGGTGTGCAAATTTCAAGTATGCGATGGTCTGAAAGTGTTTTGATAATTAGTTCTATACCAATGCCGTTTAGGTCTCCGCAAGTGAATCCAATAACAGGCTTTTGTAATTCGTAGCTCATGAAAGTAAATTATGGGTAAAAATAAGGATTATTACCCGCAACTGCGGGAACCTTAAAAAACCTAATTTCGTGCCAATGGACTATCGCCTGAAAAAATCACTGGGTCAGCATTTTTTAAAAGATGAATCTATCTGCAAACAGATTGTGGCAGCTTTGGAATCCGAGCCCTTTGAGCAATTGGTAGAAGTGGGTCCAGGTGCAGGTGCTTTAACCAAGTATTTGCTCCCATTAAAAGGAATCAATTTTAAGGCAGTAGAACTGGACGATGAAAAAGTAGTGTATTTGAACCTGACTTATCCTGCCATACAAGGAAAAATCATACACCAAGACTTTTTACAGATTGATGCACCCTTTGAGGGCAGTTTTACTGTTGTGGGCAATTTCCCTTATAATATCTCTACACAGATTGTGTTCAAGGTATTGGAATGGAAAGACCAAGTGCCTGTGATGATTGGGATGTTTCAAAAAGAAGTAGCTCAAAGAATTGCTTCAAAACCCAATACCAAGGTTTATGGCATTATGAGCGTATTGGTACAGGCCTTCTATGAAGTAGAATATTTGTTTGACGTTCCTCCAGAAAGCTTTAATCCACCGCCCAAAGTCATGAGTGGCGTAATTAGGTTAAGAAGAAAGGAAACAGTGGTTCCCATGAAGTCTGAAAAAGCCTTGTTTGCCTTGGTAAAAGCGGCGTTTAATCAACGAAGAAAAATGCTGAGAAACGCAGTAAGGGGTTTGTTTGAACCCGAATTCCTAGAAAATCCCATATTCAATAAACGCGCGGAACAGTTAAGCATAGAAGATTTTGCTGAACTTAGTTTTCACATGCGCTAATACCACCAAATTGGAAAGAAAAGTATTGATAACCGCCAATGCCCATCCTTATCTCACGGAACGTTTGGAGCAATTAGGTTTTAAAGTGGTCTTTATTCCTGGTATTGGAGATCTGGCATTGGAACAAGCCATTGTAGATCTGGAGGGATTAATAGTTACCACCCGACCTTTAAAAAAGGACTTATTGGAAAAAGCCACCAAACTCAAATGGATTGGCCGTTTAGGTAGTGGTATGGAACTCATTGACACTGACTATGCGCAAAGCAAAGGGATTGTCTGTGTGAGTAGCCCAGAAGGCAATTGCAATGCTGTAGCAGAACATGAGCTAGGATTACTCTTGGGTTTAATGAATAAAATTCCAAGTAGTGCACTAGAAATTAAAGATGGTAAATGGATGAGAACCGAGAATAGGGGAGAAGAACTAACGGGCAAAACCGTTGGGATCATTGGGTTTGGAAATACAGGTCAAGCATTTGCCAAAATCCTTTCTGGTTTTTCCGTGAAAATTTTGGCTTATGATAAGTATAAGCAAGGATTCTCTACTGGTAATATTCAGGAAGCTACCCTGCAAGAGATCCAACAAGAAGCAGATGTGATTAGTATGCACGTTCCACTTACAGAAGATACCTTTCATATGGCCAATGATGGCTTTTTTGAATTGCTACAGCATAAGCCCTATTTTTTGACAACTTGCAGAGGAAAAGTAACAGATACCCTTGCCCTCAAAAAGGCTTTAAAAAGCGGTAAAATTAGAGCTGCTGGTTTAGACGTATTAGAAAATGAAAAATTAGATAGCTATAACCAAGCAGAGAAAGAAACACTGCAATGGTTATTGTCACAATCCAATGTGCTCATTACACCCCATATTGCCGGGTATAGTCATGAAGCCTATTTTAAAATGGCCAAAGTGGTTTTGGACAAACTGGGCTTGGCTTAGAGAAATTACATTTATTTGATTTTGCAAATATTTCCTATTTTTGCAGATCTACAACGCTACAGTCAAACGTGGCGTTGTATTTTTTTTACCGCTTCTAAACAGCAAGACTATGAGTGATTATGTAACACAGGAGACCTTTGATAAGATGCGTGAGGAATTGCAGCGTATGAAGTCTATAGAACGTCCTGCAGCATCCAAAGCCATTGCTGAGGCAAGAGAAAAAGGAGACTTAAAGGAAAATGCCGAGTATGATGCAGCTAAGGAAGCCCAAGGCATGCTAGAAGCAAAAATTAAACAATTAGAAGGCGTGATCAGCAATGCAAAAATTGTGGATCCCGGAACTATTGATATTAGTAAAGTAACTATCCTGACCAAGGTAACCATAACTAATTTGGCTACTAAGAAAACCGTAACCTATCAAATTGTAGGTGAAAAAGAAGCCGATTTGAAATTGGGTAAGATTTCTGCTAGCTCTCCTATTGGAAGCGGCTTATTAGGTAAAGTGATAGGTGAGGTTGCAGAAGTGCAAGCACCTAATGGGATTATTAAATTCAAGGTTGAAAATATCAGCATCTAATAGGCATGACTATTTTTTCAAAAATCATTGCGGGTGAAATTCCGTCTTATAAGATTGCAGAGAATGAACATTTCTTTGCCTTCTTAGACATATTTCCCTTAGTGAAAGGTCATGTACTAGTAGTACCCAAAACAGAGACGGATCAGTTCTTTGATTTGGACAATAATGATCTCTCAGAAATATTGTTATTTTCAAAACCCATTGCCAAAGCTATTGAACAAGCATTTCCCTGTAATCGTTGTGGCATCAGTGTTGTGGGTTTAGAAGTACCACACGCACACTTGCATTTGGTGCCTATAAATGAGGCAGATGATTTGAACTTTACAAGGGGAAAATTGAAACTATCTCCAGAAGAATTGAAAGCCGTTCAGGAAGCAATTTTGGCAGCCTTATAAGTTTTTTATTTACTAACCCTTCCCGGATTTTTGGCAATAAACTCATCCCAGCCCTTCAAGCCTTTTACGGCAGTTCCAACAACAGAAGAAGTTTGATAGTGATGGCATAAAGCCACAGCAAGCGCATCCGTAGCATCAAAATACTGTGGTTGCTCGGCAATGGATAAAACCCTTTGTAGCATTTTCCAAACCTGATCTTTATCGGCATTGCCATTACCTGTAATGGACTGTTTTACCTTTTTAGGAGAGTATTCCGTAACACCCAATTTGGCCTGCATAGCTGCCGCGATGGCCACTCCTTGTGCCCTTCCTAATTTGAGCATACTCTGAACGTTTTTGCCAAAGAAGGGTGCTTCAATGGCAAAAGTGGAGGGATGGTATAGACTAATGAGTTCCATAACCTTGGTATGAATCATTTCTAATCTGGCATAAATGTCTTTTTCATGAGCCAGTTTTAATACATCCATCAGCAAGACACGGGGTTGGTTGTTTTCTATCCTTAATAAGGCATATCCCATGACGGTGGTCCCAGGGTCAATCCCCAATATGATCTCAGGTTTTTTGCTCATCTTGGTAAAAATAAACCAAAGCAGTGAGCATTTCTCATTCTGCTTCCGATAGCCGTTCTTTGTACCCAAAAAATAAGCACTGTCCAGAAAATTTAAAATATTCCTGAATTATGTTCTAGGTCCAGTCCTCTTCCTATGGCTGGCTTATTCCATTTATCAACAAGTACAAAACCACAAAGACCTAGATCAATCATGGGAACTGATTAAGCAGACCGTGGTTCAAAAAGGTTGGATGGTTTTTGCCTTGGTGTTGGTATTGATGACCCTAAATTGGGGATTGGAAGCCAGAAAATGGCAATTATTGGCTAGTAAAGTTCAACCCATTTCTTATTGGAGTGCTTATAGAGCCATATTATCAGGTCAGGCTTTTGCACTCAATACCATCAACCGTTCTGGAGATTTTTTGGGTAGGATTCTTTATTTAGAAGAAGGGAATAGATTAAGGGCTGTTGGCTTATCCCTGATTGGTTCTATGAGTCAAATCTTAGTCACATTTGGCATTGGATTTATCTCACTTACCGTACTAAGATTTACGCTATTGGATAACCAGGCTATATTACCGGGCTTGTCTGTTTTTTGGTTAGACGCCCTTTTAATTGGGTTGGTACCCGGAATCTTATTGTTTGGAGTACTATATTTTAACGTGGCATTGTTTATTAAATGGATGGAACGGATTCCCTTTATAAGAAAGTATCAATTCTTTATTGAGAAAATGGAAACCATGCATTACAAGGATTTAACAAGAATTTTGTTACTTTCTTTGCTTAGGTACGTTGTATTTGTTGTCCAGTATGTGGTATTGTTGAAGGTATTTGGGGTAGAAGCTAGCTGGCAAATATTGGTATGCTTGGTTTCAGTGTTATTTATGTTGATGGCCATGATTCCAACCATAGCACTAGCAGAATTGGGAATTAGGGGTAAACTAAGTTTAGAATTGTTTGGTTTGGTAACTACCCAGCAGCTGTCTATTTTGGCAGCTTCTGCAGGCATTTGGATAGTAAATCTGATAATACCAGCCATTCTAGGTACCGTCTTTTTACTGGGTTTGAGGTTGTTCAAGCAAAAAGAACAAAAGTCATAAACCATGACGTGGCTTTTTGCTAGCTTTATAAACAATATTCAATTGGAACTGTGAAAAAAATATTATTAGTATTCATCTTACTCTGTGTTTATAGACCCCTGACAGCAGGTGATGACTTTTGTGGTATCCGAAATACCTCTTTTCAGGATGGTGAAAGCATTTCATTTGTGGTCTTCTACAATGTGATTGGACTCTATGTAAATGCCGGGGACGCCAATTTTACCACTAAGTTGGAATACCTCAATAACAAACCGGTTTATCATGTAATTGGGGTAGGTAATTCTAATCCTAGTTATGATTGGATTTTCAAAGTAAGAGACCGTTATGAAACTTATTTTGATACTGCCAATTTACAGCCAATGAAATTTATCAGAAGCGTAAATGAGGGTGGGTTTAAGCACAATGAAAATGTTACGTTTAATCTGCAAACCAATACAGCTGTAACAACTACGGGATCTTTTAAAGTACCAGGTTGTATTCAAGATGTTTTGAGTGCTATCTATTATGCACGCAATATTGATTTTAATAAATACAAGCCAGAAGACAAGATTCCTTTTAGTATGTTTTTGGACAATGAAGTGCATAATTTGTACATCAAGTATGAAGGCAAAGAAACCATCAAAACCAAGTACGGAAAATTCAGGGCAATTAAGTTCAAACCCTTGCTAGTAAAGGGAACCATGTTTGCAGGTGGAGAGAAAATGACGGTTTGGGTAAGTGATGACCCCAATCATATTCCTTTGAGAATTGAAAGCCCCATTGTAGTAGGGAGCGTGAAAGTAGACATGATGCAATACCGCAACCTGCGTTATCCGCTTACGTCTAATTTGAATTATAATTAGACAACAACCATTTAATCTAAGGTAAAAGCTTCTGTTGCACGAATCCCCTTTTCTGTATGTTGCAATTTGCAGCATTCATTGAAAGCATCGTGTTCAAAAAACAGCGTATAATCACCATCAACCGCTTCATTTAAAAAAGATTTTTTCTCCTCTAAAGTAGTTAGTGGAAACATATCATACGCCATGACATAGGGCAGTGGTATATGACCTGTTGATGGCAATAAGTCTGCCATATACACCAATGTACTGCCCTTGTAATTGATTTGTGGCAGCATCATTTGGTTGGTATGACCAGAGACAAAACGGATGCTAATGTTTTCACTAAATGCAGTACTGCCTAATTTACCTGTTTCTTTCAAACCTTGTTCAGGTGTTGCAATAAATTGTAATTGACCGGACTGCTGAATGGGTAATATATTCTCTTTTAGAAAACTGGCTTTTTCTCTGTCATTGGGTACTGTTGCCCATTTCCAATGGTCTTGGTTACTCCAATAAATGGCATTTTCAAAAGCAGGTAATAATTGATCCCCCACTCTTTTAATGCTTCCGCCACAGTGGTCAAAATGCAAATGCGTTAATAGTACATCTGTAATATCACTGCTATGAAACCCTTTGGCGGCAAGGGCTTTGTTCATGTCAGTTTCTCCACTTAAATGATAATGCCCAAAAAATTTCTGGTCCTGTTTATCGCCCACGCCATTGTCTACCAAAATTAAACGGTCCCCGTCTTCAATTAATAAACACCTCAATGCCCAATTGCAAAGATTATTTTCATCCGCTGGATTGAGTTTGTTCCACATACTTTTGGGAACCACACCATACATGGCACCACCATCTAGTTTAAAATAACCGGCAGAAATACTATGAAGTTTCATATGAGGCAAATGCTTTTTTTTGTTTTGATGCTGCCATGATAAGCAGGATCAATCCAATGACAAAAAAGATAATCAAGGCTAAGACAGAGTTACGCTGTGAACCACTTAATTCATTGATAAATCCAAAACTAAACATGCCTATTACAATGGCAATTTTTTCTGTTACGTCATAAAAGCTAAAATAAGAAGTAGTGTCTTTTGTTTCAGGCATTAGTTTGGCATAAGTGCTCCGGCTCAAGGATTGAATTCCTCCCATCACAAAGCCCACTAATACAGCCAATAAATAGAATTCATTGATGCCATTACGTGGAAGCATATAACCAACAATGCAAAGCAAAATCCAAAATACTACGCAGACCATGAGGGCCCTGAAATTGCCAATTTTGTTAGATAATCGGGCAATTAAAAAAGCGCCTGGAACAGCTACTAATTGAATAATTAAAATGGCAATAATCAAGTTGGTTGTTGGAATATTGAGTTCGCTTTTGCCATATAGGGTTGCTGCCAGCATCACTGTTTGCACGCCCATATTATAGAAGAAAAAAGCAGCTAGAAAACGTTTTAAAATTGGGGTATGGCTCAATTGTTTCCATACTTTGTTTAACTCTTTGTATCCGTAAGTAAATAGGTTTCCCTTTTCTGGTTTGTCTACTGCAGGTTTTCCTTTGGGGAGTCTACTTAAAGAAAACTGACCAAAACCCCACCACCAAATTCCTACCAATAAAAAGGAAATCTGAGAAGCTTTACCCGTATTGATACCAAATTTTTCAGGCATTAATACAAATACAAAACAGATGATTTGTAAAATCACACTCCCAATATATCCCATAGAAAAACCCTTGGCAGATACCCTATCTTGGTCTTCTGGTGCAGCAATTTCTGGTAAATAGGAATTGTAGAAAACTAGACTGCTCCAATAGCCCACACAGGCTATGATCATACATCCAAGACCATAAGCTAGATTCCCCTTGTCATAAAAATAAAGACTAGAACATGCCAGAGACCCCATGGTACAGAAAAAAAACAGAAACTGTTTTTTGTTGCCCTTATAATCAGCAATAGAAGAAAGGAGTGGAGACATGATGGCCACTATCATAAAAGCCACCGCTAATGCGTAATTGTATAAAGAGGTATTTACATACTCCCTTCCAAACAAATGCACCGTATCATTGGCTGTGGCTTCATTGCCATCGCCGGTTACGGCTTCATAATAAGCGGGAAATATGGTTGAAGTAATAACTAGATTATAGACACTATTGGCCCAGTCATACATAGCCCATCCATTAATCACTTTCTTTGGTGCAGTTTGCATGCAATCAGTTTTGTGCTTAAAGATAGGGGAAAGCGGGAATGTCCGGTCTTACAATTTGCCAGTATAAATAAGAACCA
This sequence comes from Bacteroidetes bacterium 24-39-8, assembly GCA_002256765.1. Lineage (GTDB taxonomy): Bacteria > Bacteroidota > Bacteroidia > Chitinophagales > Chitinophagaceae > Sediminibacterium. The sequence continues at coordinate 2,944 of NCHJ01000065.1, read as the reverse complement.
ATAGGGCAATACCAACAATAATCCGGTACCAACCAAAAAGTACAAATCCATTCCTTTGTAAAAAACCAATAAAGAATTTGATGGCCAACATAGCAACCACAAAAGCTACCATGCTTCCTACAAATAGAGAAAATAGGTTGTCTGTATTGGTTAATAGTTCAGGGGACTCTTTCCAAGCTTTTAAAAGCTTGTATCCAGTTGCGGCTGCCATAGTAGGTACCGCCAAGTAAAAAGAAAATTCTGCGGATAAGCTTCTGGTTAATTTTTGTTGCATACCCCCAATAATGCTGGCGGCGCTTCTACTAGTTCCAGGAATCATAGCCAAACACTGCCAAAAACCAATAATCAATGCCTGCTTAAGGGTAATTTGCTCGTCTTCCTCTACAGTAGGTGTTTTAAACAGTTTGTCTATAAATAAGAGAATAATACCACCTACCAATAAAGTAACAGCCACTGTTAAAGGGCTCTCTAATAATTCGTCTATTTTTTTTGAAAAAATAAAACCAAGTGCTAGTGCAGGAATCACTGCAACAAGCAATTTTAAATAAAATCCTTTTCTATTGAGCGGGAAAAATTTATTCCAATACAAGACCACCACAGAAAGAATGGCACCTAATTGAATAGCTACCTCAAACAATTTGGTAAACTCGTCTTTTTCAATTCCCAAGATCCTACTGGTAATAATCATATGTCCCGTAGAGGAAACAGGAAGGAATTCAGTTAAGCCTTCTACAATGGCAATCAAGATGGTTTCTACCGGTGTCATTTAGATTTTTTAAAGATCGCATAAATTTCTACCAATAAACCCAATACAATCAGTAAAGGAGCAACTGTGATTCTAACAGTTCCATAAACTTCCTTGGTATCAAATACTGTAGGGTCAGCAGATTTGCCACCACTCATTAAGAAGAATCCTAAGGCAATAATCACACCGCCAATCAGCATCCAAGTCAGGTTATCCTTGGCAAACAGTGCTGCCATTTTCTTTTGTTCACTCATCACTTAAGTAGTTATAAGGTTTGCAAGTTAAGGTTTCAAACAATGTTATCAATAAAGATCGTCCAGTTTCATTTTTAAGTATTTCAATACAGAACGGTGTGTACTAAATACAGAGATACCCACCCCTAAAACTATCATACCTCCAAATAAGATTAAGGTTAATTGTACGTCTCTAATGGCCTTTAATTGGGGAAACTGGCTTTCTGCCCAACTAATTAGGGTAAAAAGTAGGGCAATGGCAATCAGAGAGCTGATTAGTCCATTTACCACGGCCTTTATATTCATGGGTTTGGCAATGAATCCACGCGTAGCTCCCACCATTTGCATGGTTTTAATCAGGAAGCGATTGCTAAACATGGCCAAACGAATGGTATTATCAATGCTGAAAATCACAATCACACATAGGATGATTGCCACTACCAAGAAGATTAGGCCAATTTTACTGGCGCGTTCATTTAGGTTGGTTACCAGACTTTGCGGGTATTGTAATTCGGTGATTTGGTTACCATAAGCAGCCATAAGCTCAGTTGAAATCTTGGCCAAACTGTCTTTGTTAACATAGTTGGCCTTGGCATAGAAATCAATACTCTCAGGTAATGGGTTCACTTCTAAGATCTTTGCCCAGTCTTCATTATTCTCCTTATTCCAGATTTGTTTGGCGCTGGTTTTGTCTACATAGACCACGTTTTTGGCATAGGGCTTAGAGGCAATAAATTGCTGAATCTGGCCAATGGTGTCTTTATTCATGGTGCGCAAATAAGCGCTCAAGCGGATGTCTTCTTTAAAGGCATTGCCCACAGAACTAATGTTCAAGAAGAACCAACCCATGATACCCAGTATCAGCAATACCAGGGCCACCCCTACAATGCTATAGATATAATTGGGTTTACTGCGTTTCATAGATGATTTTCCAACTGCGGCCATAGTTCAGAATTTTGTCATTGAAACCGAATACTTGAAAACGGTTCCTGATGGGCAAATGTAGGCTTTTGAGCGTTAAACACTTACATTTGCAACCATTCAAAATGGTTTTTTACAGCCCAAATTACCGCTTTCGGGCCTTAATAGGGTTAAAGATTTGTTAGAACAATGGAATACGATTTCAGAAAAATTGAAAAGGAGCGTCAAAGGTTATGGCGTGAACAGCATGCCTATCGCGTAAGCAATACCAGCAACAAGCCTAAATACTATGTGTTGGACATGTTCCCTTACCCAAGTGGTGCGGGTTTACACGTGGGCCATCCCTTGGGCTATATTGCTTCAGATATTTTTAGCCGATTCAAGCGTTTGCAAGGATTTAATGTATTGCATCCCATGGGATATGATGCATTTGGATTGCCCGCGGAACAATACGCCATTGAACATGGTGTTCATCCTGCCATTAGTACGGACAAAAATATTGACACTTTTAGAAAGCAATTAGACAATATTGGATTTTGTTTTGACTGGGAGCGTGAGATCAGAACTTGTCAACCCAATTATTACAAATGGACCCAGTGGATTTTTTTGCAACTCTTCAATAGCTACTTTAATAAACATGCTCAAAAAGCAACACCTATTGCGGAACTGATTGCCAGTTTTGAAAAAGAGGGGAATAAGGTTCATGCTTTTCCTGTAGCAGTGAATTATCAACCTTCAACATTTAGTGCTTCTGATTGGAAGGGGTTTGATGAAAAGCAACAGCAAGAAATTCTGATGCATTATCGTTTGGCTTTTTGTGGTTATGGAGAAGTGAATTGGTGTGAAGCATTGGGTACTGTTTTGGCCAATGATGAAGTAGTGAATGGGGTGAGTGAAAGAGGTGGTCATCCAGTGGTGAAAAAGAAATTGCGTCAATGGTATTTGCGCATTACAGAATATGCAGACCGTTTGCTGGAAGGCTTGGAGCGCGTGGAATTCAGCGATTCCATGAAAGAAATGCAAACCAACTGGATTGGTAAAAGTT
>NCHJ01000207.1 GCA_002256765.1 Bacteroidetes bacterium 24-39-8 | reverse complement strand
TTTCATTTCCGGATAAATGATTGATTCTTTAACAATGTTAAATTCGTCAATTCGGAAATGCAGGGGGCGTTTTTTTCACCAATCCCCCCATTTTTTTCACGAAACACCCAAAATCCCACCATTTTGGGTGGTGGGATTCAAGTTTATTTGCAATTTTTTACTTAGATGACTGCATCTTTTTTACTTGAAGACTTAAAATTGCTCTTGTTTTCATTGTATTTTTTAGCAGCATCAATGAAACCAACAAATAAAGGAGCAGGTCTTTCTACAGTACTTTTTAATTCTGGATGATATTGTACTCCAATAAAGAAAGGATGATTGGGTAATTCAATAATTTCAATCAAGCCAGTAGCAGGATTTTTTCCACTGGTTTTCATCCCTGCAGCTTGGTATTGTTCCAAGTAATCATTATTGAATTCGTAACGGTGTCTATGTCTTTCTGTAAAAGTTTTTGTTCCGTAAATTTTGTGTGCCAATGAACCTTCTTCTACTTCACATGGATAAGCACCTAATCGCATGGTCCCACCCATCATGGTTATTTTCTTTTGCTCTTCCATCATATTAATAACTGGGTGTGATGAATTGGCATCCATTTCAATTGAATGTGCGTCTTTTAATCCTAGTACATTTCTTCCAAACTCAATCACAGCCATTTGCATTCCCAAACAAATTCCAAAGAATGGCAAGCCTTTTTCTCTGGCGTATTTAACTGCAACAATTTTACCTTCGATACCTCTATTCCCAAAACCCGGAGCAACCAACAAACCATCTAGTCCATTTAGTTTTTCTGCAACATTTTCGTCTGTAATAAACTCAGAGTGAACATTTACTACTTGCACTTTTACTTCATTAATGGCACCAGCATGTACAAAGCTTTCTAAAATAGACTTATATGCATCCTGTAACTCTATGTACTTGCCAATTAATCCAATGGTAACCTTACTCTTCGGATATTTTAATTTATCTAAAAACTCTTTCCAATTATTTAAATTGGGTTCGGCAAAATTGGTAATATTTAATTTTTTTAAACAAATAATATCTAGCTTTTCACGAAGCATATGTAATGGCACTTCATAGATAGTGCTGGCATCCATGGCTTCAATAACTGCTTCTTGTTTTACATTACAAAAAAGTGCGATTTTTCTTTTGATTTCATTATTTAATGGCTCTTCTGTTCTACAAACAATAATATCCGGATGAACGCCAGTTTCACTCAACATTTTCACACTATGTTGGGTGGGTTTGGTTTTTAATTCTTTAGCCGCTTTTAAATAAGGTATCAAAGTCAAATGAACTACCATTACATCTTCTTCGGGTAATTCCCATTGTAATTGTCTTACTGCTTCTATAAATGGCAAACTCTCAATATCACCCACTGTTCCACCAATTTCTGTTAACACAATATCAAATTGGTCGTCTTGACCTAACAATAGCATGCGATGTTTAATTTCATCAGTGATATGCGGTACCACTTGAACCGTTTTACCTAAAAAATCTCCTGCTCTTTCTTTATTAATTACAGTTTGGTATATTCTTCCAGTTGTAACGTTATTTGCCTGAGATGTATAAATATTAAGGAACCTTTCATAATGCCCTAAATCTAAATCGGTTTCTGCACCATCTTCTGTTACATAACATTCCCCATGCTCATATGGGTTTAATGTTCCAGGATCTACATTGATATAAGGATCAAATTTTTGGATGGTTACTTTAAGCCCTCTGGCCTGTAATAATTTTGCCAATGAGGCGGCTATAATCCCTTTACCT
>NCHJ01000064.1:16825-23456 GCA_002256765.1 Bacteroidetes bacterium 24-39-8 | reverse complement strand
AGCCAATTTAATTCAGGTGCCACAAAGAAGTATCCAATCTGTATCTGCTGGGGTTTTATCAAGAGCATGGAAAGACAAGAATATGCCTGAAATCAAACGCATCTATCAACGCTCTTGTATTAATTTGTTATTGATTGCTCTTTTCATATTTGGCAATATTTGGTTAAATATTCAACCTGCTTTGGAAGCATTTCATATTCAGAAAACATATGAATCAGGTCTTGCTGTTGTATTTATTTTGGGTATGGTTAGAATTATAGATGCCGGCACAGGATTAAATAATATAGTCATTGGCACATCTACTTATTGGCGTTTTGACTTTTTAAGCGGAGTAGTTTTGTTAGCGTTTAGATTGCCATTGACCTATTATTTAATCAAAAACTATGGCATCATTGGTTCTGCTTTTGCAGAACTTACTGCATTTGCTTTGTACAATCTGATTCGCTTTGAATTTTTAAGAAGAAAATTTGGCATGCAACCATTTAACCAAAACAACTTAAAAGCATTATTACTAGGTATTATTTCTTTTGGTTTGGTATGGGTTTTAATAGGCCAATTTTCAGGATGGCTTGGTATTATTCTTAGGTCTGTCATCTTTTCTGGTCTGATGATCCTAGGAACTATACAAGGAAAATTAACCCCAGATGCTGCACAATTAATTGTTCAATTTAAAAACAAATGGGGCATTCAATAACTATTGTTGCTTCATCCTACCCCCACCTCTGAATTTTGGGCTCCAATAGGTTTCTTTCAAATCACTGATCATGACTCCCCCACTGGTTGCAGCATGTACAAACTTGTTGTTTTGTAGGTATACCCCAACATGGGTAATAGACTTTCTGCTTCTACCTGAAGTGTGAAAAAAGACCAAATCACCTTCTTGTAAATCATCCATCCCAATAATTTCAGCAGCTTGGTATTGTTCTTGTGCAGTTCTGGGTAGAGCAATGGTATATACATCTCTGTACAAAATCTGTGTAAAAGCTGAACAGTCCAAACAGTTTTCCGTAGTTCCACCCATACAATATCGGGTCCCCCACCATTTATCCATTTGCTCCAATAATGGAATATTATCCAACTGACTAACAGGTACCCCAACCAATACCGAAAATTTCAATTGTAAATAACTGGCATTCTCCGTATTAAAGATTCCGGTACTTACAGGATTATTTGGTTTACTGGTATTGGCCTTCTTGGTGTTGGCGGTACTTGTTTTGTGCTTTGAACTCATGGTAGAACCAGGCGTAACTTCTATTCCTTCAATGAATTGCGGGTCTTTGTTAGACTTAAGCTTTTTATTAGAAACAGACGCACTGGTATGATCTTTGGCAGTTAGCTGTCTAAATGACCGGCAACTACTAAAAACAAGCAGCAATCCTATATATAGTAAAATTTGAAATTGTTTCATAAACTAGGGCTGCAATTTAGGTTTGAAACGCCTAACTGTCAAATTAGAAGCATTGTGGAAAATTTGTCCCACCTATCAGACTGCTTTGTTACGATATTTGACCGAATCCAGTTGCTCATGTGTCAGTTTTCTCATTTACACGTTCATACCCAATATTCTTTGTTGGATGGTGCCGCCAATATCGGCAGTTTGTACAAAAAAGCCGCAAAAGATAATATGCCAGCCTTGGCTATTACTGATCACGGAAATATGTTTGGTGCATTTGAATTTGTTGCACAAGCTTGGAAAAACACCAAGGTAATTGGCAAGGATGAAAATGGTAAAGACATATTAGCACCTACCGTAAAACCTATTGTTGGCTGTGAGTTCTATGTAGTAGCCGACCGTTTTTTAAAAACATTTACCAAAGAAGTCAAAGACAAAAGATATCACCAAGTATTATTGGCCAAAAATGCCACTGGCTATCAAAACCTGGTAAAGCTCACTTCCATGGGTTTTATTGAAGGCATGTATAGCAAATATCCTAGGGTAGACAAAGCATTAATTGAAAAATACCATGAGGGCATTATTGCTACCACTTGTTGTATTGGTGCATATGTACCACAAACTATTTTAAATGGCAGTGAACAAGAGGCTGAAAATGAATTCAAATGGTGGTTAGACTTATTTGGTGAAGATTATTATATAGAAATACAAAGGCATCAGATTAAAGAACAGGAATTGATCAACAATACCCTGCTCAAATTTGCCAAGAAATACAATGTGCCTGTTATTGCAACCAATGATAGCCATTATACAGAAAGGGACGATTATAATGCCCACGATATTTTGCTTTGTATTAATACAGGTGAAAAGCAAGCCACACCTGGATTTGATGATTTTGCCAATGACGATGCGCAAATCAAAAACCGTAGGTTTAAATTTCCTAATGACCAATTCTATTTCAAGACTACAGAAGAGATGAAACTGCTCTTTCATGATATTCCTGAGTCCATAGACAATACCAATGCCATTGTGGACAAGATTGATGTCTTGAATTTAAAAAAGGATATTCTTTTACCAGCATTTCCTATACCAGCTTCTTTTCAGGTGCACCAGGATAGCAATATGAACCAATGGGAATTCCTGAAACACTTGACCATGGAAGGCGCAAAAATGCGCTATACCGATATTAGCCCTGAGATTCAAGAAAGGTTAGACTTTGAATTGTTTACCATTAGAACCATGGGGTTTGCGGGTTACTTTTTAATTGTAAGTGACTTTATCAAAGCTGGCCGTGAAATGGGTGTATTTGTGGGACCAGGACGTGGTTCAGCTGCGGGTTCCGTTGTGGCTTATTGCATTGGCATTACCAATATTGACCCCATTAAATACAACTTACTGTTTGAACGTTTCTTGAATCCAGACCGTAAGAGCATGCCCGATATAGACACGGACTTTGATGATGAAGGCAGACAGCGTGTGATTGATTATGTGGTTGACAAATATGGTAAGAATCAGGTGGCCCAGATTATTACTTATGGTACCATGGCTGCTAAAATGAGTATCAAAGATGTAGCACGTGTGCTAGACCTCCCACTAAGTGAAAGTAATATGTTGGCTAAATTGGTTCCAGACAAACCTGGTACAGAATTACGCCGAGTATTACACGCCCCATTCACTATTAAAGAAGGTGAAAAAACAGGCGAAAAATCATTTGAAGAAAAAGAAGGGTATCAACAAGAAGACCTAGACAATATTAGAAAACTCAGAGAATTGTATAATGGCGATGATATTCGTTCTCAGGTTTTAAAAGAAGCAGAAAGACTAGAAGGTTCTGTAAGAAATACGGGGATCCACGCAGCAGGAATTATCATTGCTCCGCGCGATTTAACCGATCTAATTCCTGTAGCTATTTCAAAAGACTCCCCTCTTTGGGTTACACAGATTGAAGGAAGTACCATTGAAGATGCAGGTGTAATTAAGATGGACTTCTTGGGTCTAAAAACTCTCTCCATTTTAAAAACAGCATTGGAATTAATTTTTCAAAATCACCAAGTAACCATTGATTTAGATACCATTCCTTTGGATGATGAGAAAACTTTTCATCTTTATCAAAGGGGGGAAACCAATGCAACATTTCAGTTTGAAAGTATTGGAATGCAAAAATACCTGCGTGAATTAAAGCCAGATAAATTTGCAGACTTAATTGCCATGAACGCCCTCTATCGCCCCGGGCCTATTGCCTATATTCCCAACTTTATTGATAGAAAGCACGGTAAAGAAGCCATTACTTATGACTTGGCAGACATGGAGGAATACCTGGCTGATACTTATGGGATTACTGTGTACCAAGAACAGGTGATGTTGCTTTCCCAAAAAATTGGTGGCTTTAGTAAGGGAGATGCGGATGTGTTGCGCAAAGCGATGGGTAAAAAAGATAGAAAGACCCTTGATAAAATGAAGGGGAAATTTGTGGAAGGTGCTACTACCAAGGGGCATGCGGCAGAAAAATTAGAAAAAATCTGGACTGACTGGGAAGCATTTGCCCAATACGCTTTCAACAAATCACATAGTACCTGTTATGCTTTTGTGGCTTATCAAACAGCTTATTTAAAAGCGCATTATCCTGGAGAATATATGTCTGCCGTTCTTAACCATGCTGGAGGCATAGAAAAGATTACCTTCTTCATGGAAGAGTGTAAGCGCATGGGCATTAAAGTATTGGGGCCAGATATCAACGAATCACTCAAAGGTTTTGCGGTGAACAAGAAGGGTGAAATTCGTTTTGGCATGGGAGGAATCAAAGGTGTGGGAGAAGCTGCTGTTGAAAACATTATAGCAGAACGGGAAAAGAATGGTCATTATCCAGACATGTTTGATTTTATAGCAAGGGTGCTTCAAAAAAGTGTCAACAAAAAGTCCTTAGAATGCTTGGCTTATTCTGGTGCTTTTGACTGTTTCACTGCCTACCATAGAGCACAGTATTTTAATGTTCCCGATGGTGAAAAACAAAGTGGCTTAGAAAAAATTGTGAGTTATGGTCAGGCCAAACAGGCTCATGCCATTGGCACCACCAATACCTTGTTTGGCAATCTCTCAGCAGCCATGGATGTACCACAACCAAAGATTGCTGTTTGTGAACCTTGGACCTTAACAGAATTGCTAGACCATGAAAAAGAGGTGACAGGCATGTACATGAGTGGTCACCCGCTGGATCATTTTAAATTTGAGCTCAAATATTATGGCATTTCCAAAATCAGTGACTTTAATGAGATTAATGAAACACTACACTTACAACCCAATCCCGGAAAAGTATTGCGTGTAGCAGGGTTGATCATTGACGTTCAACATAGGGTTACCAAAACAGGAAAGAATTTTGGTTCCTTTGCTATGGAAGACCTGAGCGGAAAAACGGAATTTCTTCTATGGAGTGAAGACTATATTCGTTTTCAGAACTACTTGGAAAAAGGAACCAATATTATGTGCACCGGATTTTTCCGTCCTAGATATGGAAGACCAGATGAATTTGATTTTAAGATCAATAGCATGTCTTTGTTAGAAACCGTAAAACAAACCCTTACCAGAAGCATAGAAATTAGTATGCATCCTGCTGCGGTTACTGCTGAACTGGTAGATTTTGTAGACAGTAATATCAAGAAAAACCCTGGAAAGACTTCTTTGCGATTCAATATGTTTGAACCCAAGGAGAACTTGAAAGTTAGCTTATATAGCCTAGACAAGAGTTTTTTGATGAATGAGGATATGGCCGGTTTCCTGATGAATAACCCAGATTTTGAAGTAAATGTGGGTGTTGTCAGTGCTTAAACTGACCGCGTGTCAGGTTTTCTGTTGCAAAGTCATTAATCACATAGGTGGAAAAGTCAAATCAGCAGAAACTAGGCTTTGGATTTATATTTGATATTCATCTTTTATCATCAACATAAAAACAATAACAATGGCTTTAGAATTAACAGACGCAAACTTTAAGAGCACTGTGCTCGACAGCGATAAATTAACAGTAGTAGATTTTTGGGCTGAATGGTGTGGACCTTGCCGTGCAATTGGACCAGTTATAGAAGAATTGTCTAAAGAATATGACGGTAAAATCAATGTGGGCAAAGTGAATGTAGACCACAATCCTAACTTGAGTGTGAACTACGGTATTACTTCTATTCCTGCTATTCTCTTTATTAAAGGAGGTCAAATTGTTGACAAGCAGATTGGAGCAGTTCCTAAAAGTGTCCTAGACAAGAAGATTCAGGCACATCTTTAATTTTTATACAGCATTTTCAAAAGAGACTCCATTAGGGGTCTCTTTTTGTTGATAGGCATTTGTGATTATTATTTTATTAACTTTCCAGCTTATTCAATTAGCCAACTACTGTTTATGGAAAGATTTCATGGGATATTGGGCATTATCTTGATTCTGGCGATTGCCTTTTTATTTTCAAATAATAAGAAACGCATTAATTATAGATTGGTTATTAGTGGCATGATGCTACAAGTTGCCATTGCCATATTGGTATTGAAAGTACCCCCAGTTACATGGTTCTTCCAAAAACTTGGTCATGGAATGGAAAAAATTGAACAGTTTGCTAGACAAGGGGTTTCCTTTGTATATGGTGGAATTATGGTGGCTGGACCAGCCCCTACCAATGTGCAAAATTTTGCTCAAGGAGGTTTTGTGTTTGCCTTTAGTGTAACTGCTACCATTATCTTGGTTTGTGTATTAGTAGCCATCCTCTATCATTTTGGTGTAATGCAATTCATAGTTTCTGTGATTGCAAAAGCCATGAATTTTATCATGCGTGTGAGTGGTGCAGAAGCTTTGAGTAATGTAGCCAGTGCCTTTGTAGGGCAGGTTGAAGCGCAGGTAATGATTCGTCCCTATTTAAGTAGTATGACCAAGAGTGAGTTATTAGCAAGTATGAGTGGAAGCCTAGCTTGTATTGCTGGTGGTATTTTAATTGTGTATGCGAATATGGGAGCCAAAGCTGAATACCTGTTAACGGCTTCTTTAATGGCCGCTCCTGGAGCTTTAGTAATTTCTAAAATTGTATTTCCAGAAACCGAAGAATCCCAAACCATGGGTAAGGTTAAACTAGAAGTTAAAAGCCCTTATAGCAATATCATAGATGCCATTTCTCATGGTGCTAGTGATGGGATGAAAATTTCTGTTAACGTAATAGCCATGTTGATTGGTTTTATTGCGCTAATTGCTTTTATCAACTGGGGATTTGG
>NCHJ01000064.1:0-16755 GCA_002256765.1 Bacteroidetes bacterium 24-39-8 | reverse complement strand
CAGGATTAACACTTGATTTGATCTTTAGTAAAATTTTCTACCCAATGACATGGGCCATGGGTGTACCCGCAGTAGACGTAGCCAATGCGGCCACTTTATTGGGTCAAAAAATTACTATTAATGAATTTGTTGCGTTTAACAATTTGACCACCAAGGCTGTTCCCATAGTCTCCGAAAAAGGTTTGCTAATTGTAAGTATTGCCATTTGTGGTTTTGCCAATTTTAGTAGTGTAGGTATGCAAATTGGAGGTATTGGAGAATTAGCTCCAACCCGAAGAGCGGATTTAGCCAAACTGGGTTTAAAAGCCCTGCTTTGTGGTACGCTGGCTTCTTATCTATCGGCCAGTATTGCAGGAATTTTAATGAGTTAAACAAAATCTTTAAAAAATATAACACCCGGTGAGTTCCACCGGGTGTTTTGTTTTCGAATATGGATAACAATTGACAAATATCATTTACCAACAATGAAATTGGTTTAATTTTGCTGAAATTTCCGTTACATGAAAGAAACAGGGATCTCAAGACTGGTAGCATTGGAGAAAAATGCTGATTTGAAAAAAATTGGTGAAAAAATTTTGAACAAAGAGCGGATCTCTTTTGAGGATGGAGTCCTTTTATTTGAACAGGGTACACTCTCCTATTTAGGAGCTTTGGCCAATTGGGTAAGAGAAGATAAACACGGAGACAAAACCTATTTTAATAGAAATTTTCATATAGAGCCTACCAATCTCTGTGTATTCAGTTGTAAATTCTGCGCCTATTCCAAACTCTATGCACACCGTGAAGAAGGCTGGGAACTGAGCATTGATCAAATGATGCATATTGTAAAAAGCTATGATGGAAAACCCGTTACAGAAGTACATATTGTAGGTGGTGTTCACCCCAAAATGGATATGGAATTCTTTACAAATCTCTTGCGCAGCATTAAAGCATATAGACCTGAATTGCATATTAAAGCATTTACTCCTGTTGAATTAGATTATATGTTCCGCAAAGCCAAACTAAGTACGGCAGAAGGAATGCGTTTGGCGCATGAAGCTGGCTTGGATAGTTTACCTGGTGGTGGTGCTGAAATTTTTCATCCAGAAATACGCACACAAATTTGCGAGGATAAAGTAGATGCAAACGGATGGTTAGCCATTCACCAAGCGGCACATGAACTAGGTATGCATAGCAATGCAACCCTTTTATATGGCCATGTAGAGCAATACTGGCATAGGGTTGACCATATGGAAAGACTGCGCCAACTACAAGACAAGACGGGTGGCTTTAATACTTTTATTCCATTAAAATTCCGCAACAAAGACAATGACATGAGTCATGTTGCAGAATCATCCATTATTGAAGACTTGAAAATGTATGCCGTATCTAGATTATATCTAGACAATTTTCCACATATCAAAGCTTATTGGCCCATGCTCGGCAGACATAGTGCACAACTGACTTTAAATTTTGGTGTGAATGATATTGACGGAACCATTGACGATACTACCAAGATTTACTCTATGGCTGGTTCTGAAGAGCAAAGCCCCGCTATGAGTACTGCCGATCTTGTAACCCTAATCAAACAGGTAAACAGACAGCCAGTTGAAAGAGGAACTTTGTACAATGAAATCCGTGACTATAGCAATATAGCCATCACTGAAATTGAAACAAACCCCCTACTGAATTAACATTCGGGCAAACTAAGTGGAATATTGATGGCCAACCCACCATCAGCCGTTTCTTTGTATTTACTATTCATGTCTAAAGCCGTGTCCCACATGGTTTTGATGACTTTGTCAAGACTTACTTTGGCAAAATCAGGTGAACTTTGTAAAGCCAATTGTGAAGCAGTAATGGCTTTGATGGCTCCCATGGTATTGCGTTCAATACATGGTACTTGAACCAACCCTCCAATAGGATCACAAGTCAGACCAAGGTGATGTTCCATAGCAATTTCTGCCGCCATTAAAGCCTGTCTTTGGGTACCACCCATGGATTCAGTCAATGCTGCTGCGGCCATGGCAGAGGATACCCCAATTTCTGCTTGACAACCACCCATGGCCGCAGAAATGGTGGCTCCTTTTTTAAAGATGCTACCCACTTCTGAAGCGGTTAATAAAAATCGGATGATTTTTTCTTCTTCATTGCCATTACAAAAAGCCATAAAATACAATAAGACAGCCGGGATTACCCCTGCTGCACCATTGGTGGGTGCAGTAACAACTCTTCCAAAAGATGCATTCTCTTCATTTACGGCTAAGGCAAAACAGCTGACCCAGTCTAGGATATAACTAAACTCCTGCCCCCCTTGCTTGATACAATTTAACCATTCAGGAAAATTGTGATAGATTTTATCCTTGGTCAATTTTTTATTCAAAGCAGCTGCTCTTCTCCTAACCATTAGGCCCCCAGGCAATTCTCCCTCTGCGTGGCAGCCCCTGAAAATGCATTCCTGCATGGTTTTCCAAATCTGCAATACAGCAGCCCTGGTTTGATCTTCAGGCCTCCAAGCCGATTCGTTTTCCAATACCACATCACTAATGCTTAACCCCTGCATACACCAGTGTAATAAATCATCTGCTGTATTAATGGGAAAGGGTAGGTCAATGTTCTGCTTCTTACTAGTATCTGAATTTTCTTGTACTATAAATCCACCCCCAATAGAAAAATAGGTATCGCACCAGCTGTTTCCATTTTTTAAAGCCACCAAAAAGGATAGCCCATTGGGATGAAAAGGGAGTGAATCATAATGTAGAAACTGAAGATGATGCCCCATTTGAAATGGAATAACATTAGTTCCATTTAGATTTAGCTCCTGACTATCTTCAATTGCTTTGATCTTAGGTATAATTGAATTAACATCTATGGTTACTGGGTCTTCTCCACAGAGTCCCAATAAAACTGCAATATCTGTTCCGTGGCCTTTACCAGTTTTAGCCAAAGATCCGTAAAGCAATACGGTAATGCTTTGAACTTGCTCAATACTTGCCTCTAATTTAATCCGGTTAATACATGCTAACGCAGCCCTCCAAGGGCCAAGGGTATGGGAGCTAGAAGGCCCCACTCCTATTTTAAACATATCAAATACCGATATAGATTCGTGTGGCATATGCTCGTTTGAAATTCAAATGTAATTCATGGTTGGGCTTTCTGACAAGAAATTACATTTTTCATTGTTTCTGCATTTATATTTGGGTATGAAAAAAGCCCTATTTTCTTGTCTGTTTTTACTTTCTTGTTTAACCATTTGGTCACAGACATCCAAGGGCAATGCATCCAATAAGAGGGATACCGTTTTTTTGGAAAAATTGATGCAATCTAAACCAGCATTTTTTAAACATATTCTTGCTTATCCAGATAGTTTTCAAGTTCAAATTGTTTATACCCAAATTAACCGTGACGCTAAAAACAAACCCAGCTTCAAAGAATATAGCTTCCATTTAGGTAAACAATATTTTTATCCTGCCAGCACAGTAAAAATGCCCATCGCCTTTTTGGCATTAGAAAAGCTAAAAGACCTTGATATCAAGGGATTGGACAGAAACACTACCATGGTTACTGATAGTGCTTATTCAGGGCAAACAATGGTCTATAACCAACCCAATGCAATAGATGGAAGGGCTACTATTGAAAACTATATTAAGCAGATATTTCTGGTTAGTGACAATGATGCATTTAATCGCTTGTATGAATTTGTTGGTCAGGAAACCATTCAAGAAAAATTAACAGTAAAAGGTTATCCAGAAATGGTGATTCGTCATCGCTTAGACGTTTCTATGACGGCTGATCAAAACAGAGCTGGTAATCCCATTGTTTTTTATGATACAGCATCTCAAAAAATCTATCAACAAGCTGGAACTTTCAGTAAGGCTGATTTCCCAAAAAAAACCATACAAATGGGAAAGGGTTTTTATAAAAATGGACAATTAATCAATACCGCTTTTGATTTTTCTGAAAAGAATTCAGTGCCCTTAATAGACCAACATCATATTATTCAATCGGTGTTATTTCCAGAATATGTAGAGAAAAAGCGCCGTTTTAACTGGCAAACCGGAGTAGATAGTTTTGTATTAAGATGGATGAGTGCCTATCCAAAAGAAAGCAGTTTTCCCAATTATGACAGTTCACATTATTGGGATGCTTATTGTAAATTTCTCCTTTATGGATCTGAAAAAGGTTCACTCCCATCAGGAATTCGGATATTCAATAAAGTAGGTGATGCTTACGGATTCCTTACTGATATTGCTTATATAGTTGATTTTGACAACAAAGTAGAATTCCTATTAAGTGCTACCATTTCTTGTAATTCAGACGGCATTTACAATGATGACAAATATGATTATGATCGTATTGGCTATCCCTTTCTCAAAAACCTGGGGCAATTAATCTTGGACTATGAAAAAACAAGAGAACGCAGGTTTGTGCCAGACCTGAGTAAGTTCCAGTTTATCAGATAAGCCGCTAATTTACTTTCCCACATATCCCCAAACTAGCTTTTTGTAGGTCCAAAACTTACAAGTGTTTGGATAGTTTTTACGAACTTGCCATTCCAAAATTAATCAGCGCAAAAACAATCAAAGATGACGGAACTATCTTCTCTCCTGAACAGATTCAGTGAACCAGAAACCTTAAAAATGGCCAAATTGGGCCGCGAACTCAGAGCCAAAGGAATTGACGTAATTGATTTAAGTCTGGGAGAACCCGATTTTGATACACCCCAACATATTAAAGATGCTGCAATTAAAGCCATCAATGACAACTGGAGCCACTATACTCCCGTTTCTGGATTCTTAGATTTGAGAGAAGCTGTTTGTACCAAATTGAAGCGCGATAATAACCTGGATTATGCCCCAGAAAATATTGTTACTTCTACTGGAGCCAAACAAAGTTTAGCTAATGCCATCTTGGCCTTGGTAGACGAAGGTGATGAAGTAATCATTCCAACTCCTTATTGGGTTACTTATTCAGAATTGGTAAAGATTGCTAGAGGCAAAGTAGTAGAAATTCGCACCACTGTTGAAAACGGATTTAAACCAACCGTAGCGCAACTAGAAGCAGCCATTACACCCAAGTCAAAAGTGTTTATGTTCTCTTCTCCTTGTAACCCATCTGGAGCAGTATATAGCAAGTCAGAATTAGAAGCATTGGTAGAAGTATTCCGCAAACATCCACAGATTACCATTCTTTCTGACGAGATCTATGAATACATCAATTTTGAAGGTGCACACGAAAGCATTGCTCAGTTTGCAGATATCAAAGACAGAGTAGTTGTCATCAATGGTCTTAGTAAAGGCTTTGCCATGACGGGATGGCGTTTGGGTTATATAGCTGCTAACACCACAATTGCAAAAGCTTGTGAAAAACTACAAGGACAATTTACCAGTGGTACTTGTTCTATTGCACAGAAAGCCGGCGTGGCAGCCCTGACGGGCGATTTAAAACCTTCTTTGGAAATGACCGAAGAGTTTACAAGAAGAAGAACCAAGACCTTGGAATTGGTGAAAGACATGACTGGATTCAAATGTTTTGAACCACAGGGTGCTTTCTATGTATTCCCCGATGTGAGCTATTATTATGGCAAATCAAATGGTACAGAAACCATTGCTAATGCAGCTGATTTTAGCATGTATTTGTTGAATACTGCACACGTATCATCTGTTATGGGAGATGCATTTGGTGAACCAAATTGTGTGCGTTTTTCTTTTGCCAACAGCATGCTTAATATTGAAAAAGCTTGGGCTAGAATTAAAGAGGCTTTGGCTAAATTGAGCTAATACAATCTCTGATACATTTTCAAAAAAGGTTGCAATAACAATTGCAACCTTTTTTATTAAGAATTGGCATCATCCAATTGTTTAATCAGATTTGATGGAACTAAAAATGACTGCATAATATGGTGGCGAGGGAGTTGTAGCAATCATAACTAGTCATTATTTATAATTAACCAATAAACCGTTTATGTAAATCAAGTACTTGGGTGGTAAGCAAATGAAGGTTGTCATTTTGAATTACAAAATCACAAAGCCGCATTTTAATGGACTCGTCAATTTGTTTATCCATTCTTTCTAAGACAGCTTCTCTGCTTATACCATCTCTTTGCATGACCCTTTGAATGCGTATAGCAGTTGGCGCAGTTACTCCAATGATTACATCTAATCCAGCACCTGCTCCGGCTTCAAAAATCAATGCCGCTTCTTTAATGGCATAAGGCCCTGTTTGTAATTTCATCCAGTCTGCTGCTGCTTTCAAAGTAATGGGATGCACCATGGCATTCAACAAGGCTAATTGATAGGGATCCTTAAACACTATAGAAGCCAAATAGGCCCTATTGAGTTGGCCATTTTGAAAACATGCTGCCCCAAATTGTTGAATCAACTGTTCCCTCAAATTCAAGTCATTTTCCATGACTTGTTTGGCTACAGCATCTGCTTCAAAAACAGGAGCCCCCAACACTTTAAAAATGTTGGCTACCGTGCTTTTGCCCGTTCCAATTCCACCTGTTAGTCCAATTTTGAGCATAAAAAATCCGAAATTCAATTACTCGAATTTCGGATTAAAGCTGTGCTAAAACAATTATTTCTTTTCTACTACAGGCTTATTCAAAGCCGCAGTCCATTCCATGCTAATAGAAGACCTTTCAATTTTCAAATAGCTACCAGGGCTAACTTCTAATTGAAGGGTATTGTCTTCGTTGATTTTGTTAACAGTACCATGAATTCCTGCAATGGTTACAACTTTGTCACCTTTTTGCATATTGTCTACAAAGGATTTTTGCTCTTTTGCTTTCTTAGCCTGTGGGCGAATCATGAACAACCAGAATACCAGGATGATGGCACCCATCATCACCAATTGAACCATACCTCCACCACCTTGTTGTGGATTACCTGCCAGGAAAATTGCATTCAAATAGAACATTGTGTAAATTTTAATTTTATAAAGACTCTTGCAAAGAAACTATTTTTTTTCTACCGGCAAAGCCTTGTGGCCTTCTATTTTACCCGTAAAAACCAGTGTTTGATTCATCCCGTTGGGCGTATTGGTAGTTACAAAGATACTTTTGTGCACTTCTCCAGTTTGTGACTTATTAGAATCAAATTCACCTGTAACCACACCTTCTGCTCCTGGAGCAATGGCTCCTTTTGTAAAATCGGCTACCGTACAACCACAACCAGCTTTTACATTAGTTAAAAACAAGGGCTTATTGCCAATATTTTTCATCCTAAAACTAATGGTTTGGGTCTCCCCCATTTGCATGGTTCCAAAATTGACCACTGAATCCAACCATTGAACTTGGGTAAAATTGGCAGAATCTGCAGCTGTAAATTCTCCAATAGTAACTTTATTAGTTGGCTGTTCATTACAGGCCAATAGATGAAAGGCCATAAGCAATACTGCCATTGGGGTAATCACTTTCATATTAGGAGTTTTTATTTTTGAATTGAACCTTGTGAATATCGCCATTGGCTAATAATTCTTTGTGAATATTATCCAAGATTCCATTGACAAACTGTCCACTTTGAGGAGTAGAATATTCTTTGGCAAGATCAATATATTCGTTAATGGTAACCTTGGTTGGAATGGTTTCAAAATAGAGTAATTCACATACCCCCAAACGCATTAAAATCATATCTAGTAAAGCTATCCGCTCAGAATCCCAGTTTTTCAACTTGGGTTTAATGAGCTCCATAGTATAGTCTTCTTTATCTATAGCAGTGCTTAGTAATGTTTGAGCAAACTCCCATTTTTCTTGACCTACCAATTCATTTAGATCAAAACTAGAAGGCTTTTGCAAATAATTCAACACCAGCTGATCCATCATTTCAGCATCATCGTCCCAATTAGCATACAATTCTTCTAAATGGGTGATAAAGTCTTCATTGGGCAACATCAATTGGGTAAAAATCATTTTCATGATTTCCTTTTCTTTGGCCTTATCACGGCTTTGAGCAGTAATATATTCTTGGTATTTTTCTGTTTGGGTCAGTTCTTGGTAAATCTTCTTGACCAGTTCTTTATCAATTTTTGATGTAAGCCTACCATCTTCTACCGCTTTTTGAAAACTGGCAGATTCTAATATTTGCCAAAGCAGGTCATTGCCAGCAATTTTGGTATTTACGTTTAAATCAGCTTCTGATGGCAGGTTTTTAGAAGCCCGCATGATGGAACTTGTTTCTGCAAATCGAGCTACTTCTGTTAAAAAATAGACCAAATAAACAAATAATTCACTGGTCTGGTCTAAATGCTTACGAAGCTGTGACACGGGTGATTTAAACAGATTGGGACTGCTGGCAGACGCGGTCATGTATAGCAACTGCATTACTTTAACGCGGATATTTCTTCTACTGATCATTAGATAAGAACTTGTTTGGGAGCGCAAAGTTACCAAATTTATTGCGGCAGGCAAAGCCATTTTGTTGATCTATCCAAAATACAGGGTGCAATATTGACATTATTTCTGCTTTACCCTGTATGTTTGCCACCATTTATGACAGACTTGAACCCAAAACTGGGTTAAAACAGGTTTTTTATGAAAAATTGACTTACTCTGCTCCTATGGCATGGAAATGGCTGAATGGCAGATAGTTATTCTTTAACCAACTATTTAAAAACAATAACGTTATGGCTAAAAAATTGCAAGTTACCCCATTACATGACAGGGTAATCGTTAAGCCTGCTGCTGCAGAAGAAAAAACTGCCGGTGGCATCATCATCCCAGATACCGCTAAGGAAAAACCACAACGCGGAACAATTGTAGCTGCTGGAACCGGTAAGAAAGACGAACCGATGACTGTGAAAGTAGGTGACAATGTACTTTATGGCAAATATGCCGGTACTGAAATCAGCATTGAAGGACAAGATTTGCTGATCATGAGAGAAAGTGACATCCTGGCGATTGTTTAATCAACTGCCCACTATTATAAACATTCTAAAATCAAAATAGCATGGCTAAACAGATTTTCTTCGATATCGAAGCAAGAAACAAAATGAAAAAAGGCGTTGACACTTTGGCTAACGCTGTTAAAGTTACCCTTGGACCTAAAGGTCGTAATGTGGTAATTGAAAAGAAATTTGGTGCTCCTCAAGTAACAAAAGATGGTGTTACTGTAGCAAAAGAAATTGAACTAGAAGACCCTATTGAGAACATGGGTGCTCAAATGGTAAAAGAAGTTGCTTCTAAAACCGCAGATATTGCTGGTGATGGAACTACTACTGCTACTGTATTGGCTCAAGCCATTATCAGTGAAGGTTTGAAAAACGTTGCTGCTGGAGCAAATCCAATGGATTTGAAGCGTGGTATTGACAAAGCTGTTACCAAAGTAATTGAAAGCTTAAGAGCTCAATCACAAACTGTTGGTAACGATAGCAAGAAAATTGAACAAGTTGCCACTATCTCTGCAAATAGCGATAGCGAAATTGGTAAGTTGATTGCTATGGCAATGTCTAAAGTGGGTAAAGAAGGTGTTATCACTGTTGAAGAAGCAAAAGGTACTGACACCACTGTTGATGTGGTAGAAGGTATGCAATTTGATCGTGGCTATATCTCTCCTTATTTTGTTACTAATAGCGAGAAAATGGAAGCTGAATTACAGAATCCATATATCCTAATCTATGACAAGAAGATTAGCGCTATGAAAGACATTCTTCATATTTTGGAGAAAGTAGCACAAAGTGGTCGTCCTTTGGTGATCATTGCTGAAGACCTAGAAGGTGAAGCACTGGCTACCTTGGTGGTAAACAAATTGCGTGGCACTTTGAAAGTGGCTGCCGTTAAAGCTCCTGGCTTTGGTGACCGCAGAAAAGAAATGTTGACCGATATTGCTATCCTAACTGCTGGTACTGTTATCAGTGAAGAACAAGGTTTCAAATTAGAAAACGCTGACCTTTCTTATTTGGGTCAAGCTGCTTCTATTACTATTGATAAAGACAATACCACTGTAGTTGGCGGTAAAGGCAAGAAAGCTGATATTGTTGCTCGTGTAAATCAAATTAAGGCTCAAGTAGAAAATACTACTTCTGACTACGATCGTGAAAAATTACAAGAGCGTTTGGCTAAATTAAGCGGTGGTGTTGCAGTTCTATATGTAGGTGCTGCTACAGAAGTTGAAATGAAAGAAAAGAAAGACCGCGTAGACGATGCGCTTCACGCAACCCGCGCTGCGGTTGAAGAAGGTATTGTACCTGGTGGTGGTGTAGCTTATATCCGTGCTGTTGAATCTCTGGAAAAACTGAAAGGTGCTAACCAAGATGAAACCACTGGTATCCAAATCATCAAACGCGCTATTGAAGAGCCTTTGCGTCAGATTGTAATCAACAGTGGAATTGAAGGTTCTATAGTGGTTCAGAAAATTAAAGAAGGCAAAGCTGATTTTGGATTCAATGCCCGCACTGAAGTGTATGAAAACATGTTCAAAGCTGGTGTTATTGACCCAACTAAAGTTAGCCGTGTTGCATTGGAAAATGCTGCTTCAATTGCTGCTATGTTGTTGACAACCGAGTGTGTGATTGCTGACAGGCCAAAGCCTGAAGCTCCTGCTGGACACGGTGGTGCACCTGATATGGGTGGAATGGGCTACTAATCTAAATTGGAAAGTCTATAACTTATCCCCTCGAACCATTCGAGGGGATTTTTTTTGCCAACCATGCAGTATTTACAAAACCTAGGGTTAGTAATAGTATTGCCAAACCATAGGTTATCATAACAGGAATATCAAAATTGCGGTTGTGCAAAAGAAATTTATTCAAAGCTAAAAGACCATCTGATGCTACAAAAAATGCTGCACCTGGTATAAAATACTTAATAGCATTTCTATTTAAAGATTCTGATGCAGCAAGATTTGCGGCTAAAATGGTCATTAAAGAGATGATCCCCATATATGCCATAATAGGTAATAACATAGTACCTAATTGGTCTTTGATTTGAAACACAATTAAACTACAAAAGATTACCAAAACAATCATGGCAATCATAGCTGGCTTTAATTTTCCAGGTTGTAAAGGTTGCAATTTCAAAAAATACAAGCTATTACAAACATGGGTGGTCATAAATCCAAGCATGCCCAATAAAAAATAGATTTCTCCTGGTGTTGCCAATAACCAATCTCCCGCAAAAGCACCCAATAATCCCAACCAGGGTAACCAAGATTGATTTTTAAAAGACAATCCATTAAATGCAGCCAGGATGAACATTAAAAAAGGCACCAAGGCCAATTTAGAAAAAAATCTAATTTCAGACCATTCAAAAGCAATAGATAAACAATGCAATAGTAATAGGAGTAAAAATAATATGGGGCCGTACTTTTTCAAAATCATGGTCTAAGCATTTTTGGGTGTTAAATCTAGTAAAAGAAAGATGGCTTTTGCTAATTTTGCAGGATGATTACGGATGAAGAAGAGAAATTCTACCAATATTGGTCTCAAACCAGAAAAACCTATAAGACCAGTTTACGCCCTTACCTAAAAGGTTTATCCATTGGATTTGCTATTGGTGTAGGTATTCTACTGACCATTTATCAAGGATGGTATACCCGTGCTAATATGCAAGCCAATACTGTTTTAAACCCATATTTATTTTTATTAGCCATCTCAATTGTAGCCTTTTTTATGGCATTTATCTATCGGAATTATCAGTGGGAGCAACAGGAGCAACGGTTTCAAATTATCAGCGCTAAAAAAATGAGAGAAGAAAAAAACTTGTCCAATGCAGCCTTAGGGCATTAATTTGCGTCTTAATAGCAATTCAAACAATAAAATAGACTAATGAAAAAACTGATTCTAGCAAGTAGCCTGTTCATTTTTACGGCTTTATCCTGTGGAAAAACCGAAACCTCTGGTTGTCAACCAGCAACTGTAGCAGCAGAAAAAGCAACCATGGTGGCCTATTGTACAGCTAACGCTATTAATTACACAGAACATAGTTCAGGGATTTTATATGAACTGGCTCCTCAAGGAACAGGCGTGGCTCCTACCCTAACTAATAAAGTATATGTAACTTATGTAGGCAAACTACTAAATGGTTCCATATTTGACCAAGGAACAAACCCTTCTTTGACTGGTTGGACACTGAATCAACTGATTGATGGATGGAAAATTGGACTTCCCTTGCTCAAAAAGGGTGGAAAAATCAAAATGGTGATCCCTTCTTCCCTATCTTATGGTTGTTCTGGAAGTGGTAGTATTCCTTCTAATTCGCCCCTATATTTTGAAATCAGTTTAGTTGACGTTCAATAAGTTATACTAATATGAGCTTATAAAATGGCTCAAATAAAAAGCCCCAAGAAAAGGTAACCATCCTGATTTTGGGGCTTTTTTTTGGATACTCCTAGCTTTATCCTAGCAATCTATTCCCATGTATACTTAATTCATTTCCATTCCCCTATCTTTGCCGCTCTAAAAAATTTTGTAAACCGTTACTAATATGCAACTGAAAGGTTTAGTGCGCTTCTTTGCGATTGCTCTTATTTTGATCTGTGTGTATCAATTGTCTTTTACTTGGTTTGTTCGCAACCATGAAGGAGAAATGGAAACCAAGGCAGACATGTGGATGAAAAGATTCCCTACCCCTGAGCAACAATATCCGGGTAACAAGGAACTTCAATCAGCTTACGCCGATAGTTTAAAAGAAGTTAAAAAACAACGCTTACAGCGTTTGTTAGACAGTACAAAAGACAGTAAACTGGCTTTTGGTTTGACTACTTACAGAAACGCCAAAGAAAAAGAACTTTTGTTAGGTCTTGACCTGCAAGGTGGAATGAGCGTGACCATGGAAGTGGGTCTTGGAGACTTGATCAAGTCTTTGGCCAACTATACCAAAGATCCTCTTTTCTTGAAAGCTTTGGAAAATGCCAATGCTAGAAAAGCCAATAGTGGTGCTGATTTGATTTCTTTGTTTTCAGAAGAGTTCAAAAAAGTAAATCCAACTGCTAAACTGGCTCCTTATTTTGCTACTAGAAGTAATGGTAAAGTAAAATTTGATGCAACTGATGATGCGGTATTGACTTATTTACGTGAGCAAGCCAAAGCAGCATTTGACAATACCTATCGCATTTTGCGCACACGTATTGACCAATTTGGAGTATCCTCTCCCAATATCAATCCTGATCCTTCTAAGAGTATCATCAACATTGAATTGGCTGGTATCAATGACAAAGAGCGTGTACGTAAATATCTTCAGGCAACTGCTAACCTTCAGTTCTTTGAAATGTATACTTTAGAAAGTAAGGATTTACAAAGTGGTATTGTTGCAGCAGACAAATCTGTTCAAGAATACTTAAATGGTGTAAAAACTACTGATACTGTTAAAGCTCAAAAAAATACAGCAACAACAGTTGTTGCATCTGCAAAAGCGGATACCACAAAAGCAGCAACCATTTCTTCTGTTTCTAAAGACAGCAACAAATCTGTTATTGCTAAAACTGATACTACCAAAGCAAAATTGAATGAGTCACCTGTTGTGCGCCTGATTCAGTTTACACAGCCTTATCAAGGTCGTGGTGGTAAAACTTTGTTCCCTTCAAATATTGGATATATTTCTACCAAAGACACTGGAACTTTGAACGATTACCTGAGAATGGATATCGTGAAAAACAAATTCCCTTCTAACTTGGTATTTATGTATGGTAAAGTAGATGGCTCTGATCCAAAAACACAAGACGTTTTGATGCTTTATGCTATCAAGACTTTAGATAATGGACAAGCTGAACTAGAAGGAGACCATATTACCAATGCAGGTCAGGATTATGACGAGAGAGGCCGTATTGCTATCAAAATGAATATGGACAAGATTGGTGCCAATATCTGGGCCAAAATGACTACCAGAAACGTAGACAGACCTATTGCTATTGTTTTGGACAATTTTGTTTATTCTGCTCCAAATGTAAATGACCCAATCACTACTGGTAATTCTCAAATCAGTGGTAGCTATACTATTAAAGAAGCTCAAGACCTTTCTGAATTATTAACCAGCGGTAAATTAACTGCTCCTGCTCGTATTGTAGCAGAACAGCAAGTTGGTCCAACATTGGGTGCTGAATCCATTAAAGGTGGTGCCATGTCTTTCTTGATCAGCTTTATTGTCATCTTTGCCTTAATGCTCCTCTACTTTAACACAGGTGGATGGGTTGCCAATATTGCCTTGATCTTGAACTTATTGTTCACCATTGGTATCTTAAGTGCTTTAGGCTTTACGCTTACTGCTCCTGGTATTGCCGGTTTGGTATTAACCATTGGTTTGGCCGTGGATACCAACGTAATCATTTTTGAACGTATCAAAGAAGAATTAAACAAGGGTAAAAGTCACTTGAATGCTGTTAACGATGGATATCAACGTTCATTGGCACCAGTTTTGGATGCGCACGTAACCACTTTATTAACCGCCTTAATTCTGGCTTATTTTGGTCTTGGTCCTGTTTTGGGCTTTGCAACCACACAGATTATTGGTATCCTACTCAGCTTGTTCTGTGGTATCTTGGTTTCAAGATTGATTACAGACTGGTACATGAGTAAGAATCGCCACTTTGAATATTTCACTGGTATTTCTACACGCATATTCAAACATGCTTCTTTCAAATTCATCGAATACAGAAAAATTGCCTACGGAATTTCTGTAGTGGTATTTGTATTAGGTATTGCATCTTTCTTCCACGGATTTAAAGAAGGTGTTGAATTTGAAGGTGGACGTAGCTATACTATTAAGTTTGACAAAGCAGTTAAAGAAGAAGAAGTTAGGTCTGCATTGAAAACCACTTTTGGTGAAGACGTCATCACTAAGACTGTTGGTTCTAATAGTCAGATCAATATCACTACTGCCTATAAAATCAAAGAAACAGGTAATAACGTGGATTCATTAGTTGAGAACATGTTGTATACTGGATTAAAACCATTTATTCCATCTACTGTAACTTTCTCTGAATTTGAAAGCAAATACAAACAAAGCTCACAAACAGTTTTACCAACCATTTCAGACGACCTGAAAGCGGGAGCAGCCAAAGCGGTAATCTTTGGTATGATCATTATCTGCTTGTACATCTTTATCCGATTCCGTGACTGGCGTTATTCATTGGGAACCATTTTCTCCTTATTGCATGACGTTTTCGTAACCTTAATTGTATTCAGTTTCTTAAGAGAGATAGTTCCTTTCCCTCTTGAAATTGACCAGCATTTTATTGCCGCGGTATTAACGGTAATTGGTTTCTCTATGAACGATACGGTAATTGTATATGATAGGATTCGTGAAGACAGTAAGATCATGAAAGGAGAGTCAAATGCTACCATTATCAATCGCGCTATTAATGAGACATTGAGCCGTACTATCATGACTTCATTAACCGTATTCTTAACCATCTTGATCCTCTTCATCTTTGGTGGTGAAGTAACTAGAGGTTTTGCATTCGCTATGTTGATTGGAGTTATTACAGGTACCTACTCTTCTATCTTTGTAGCAGCACCTGTATTGGTTGATTTTGCAAAAAATAAACCTTTAGGCAAATCAGAAGCTAAGAAGTAATTATAACAGCATAATGTAAAAGCCCTGTCTTTAAGACGGGGCTTTTTTATTGGTGAAGCAAGAACGCTTGACTTTGGATTAATTTATTAGTGGTCATTCATCTAATTCAGTTAGCCATAAAAGCGGATTACGTATGGGAAGATTTCTAATGACTTCTTGGTTATTGGGAAAATGTTCCAAGTTTTTCCAAAGGGCTAACCAGGTGGGATTCTTGAATTCATGATATCCAAAAATTAAAAAGGGCTGTGCTATTGGCCATTGGTCCCAATACATCACATCTTTTAAATAAGGCCAACTAGATTTATCCTTTACATAAGGAACCATAAATTGGATGGCGTTGAACATAGTAGTTCCGTTGACCAATTGGTATTTGAACATAGAAGGTTTTTCTTTTTTTAGCAAGTGCGCCACCATGGTCATAGCATCTAAATTGAATAAAGAATACCCATAAGGTTTTGTTCTTTTTAACTCTAAAGGAAATGATCCGTCAACAGCCAATTGATTGGGTAATAATATTTGCTGAAACCTATTGGTGCAGTCTTTAATCAGCGAATCATTCTTTGTCAGTTTTGCAAAAGACAAAACTTGCATCACCCAACAGGTGGCATGATTATTCTTGGCGTCTCTTTCGTCTTTTCCATAGGAATGGTTGGTTACCCAAAATAGATAATCACTAAACCATTGTTTGATCTTAGATAAATCTTGTGCGGGAACTAAACCAGCTTTTTCTAATACCCTTACGGATTGTGCTACTTCCATCATTTGAATCATATCAATAATCCCCACGCCCCTTCCAGTTACTTTACCCTTAATAGCTTGCGCATACAATAAGGATGGATGCATGCTGGTTGCCGTATCTACAAACCAGGCTCTCAAATGCTTAATACCTGCTTTTGCATATTTGCTATCTCCAGAAATTAAAAAGGCCGATACCAAATTCCCCATCAATTGACTAAACTGAATCATGGCCAATCTGTGCTGAACAAAATTGTTGGGATTGGTCTGTCCATCTTTTTGAATATAGGGGCCTTGTGGGTTGCTGGAATCGGGCCACCAATAATCGCCTTCTGAAAAAAAATCATGTTGATTGCCCGCAGATCTTTCAGCATAAAAACTGGTTACAGTAATGGGCATTTGTTGAAGAGAATGGTTGGCAGTTTGAATAATTTGCTTGGCTAATACTGATTGAATATCTCTTCCGGTTGCATTTAATGCTACTGGATTTTTTTGTGCTTGTAAAGAGATAGAACAAGACAATAACAGTATAC
>NCHJ01000063.1:17187-28114 GCA_002256765.1 Bacteroidetes bacterium 24-39-8 | reverse complement strand
TATTACTTCACCCCGTAGTAGCGGACTTTACCCACCATACCCCTGTTTTAGAATTGCTGATTTTTGTTTGTATAGCCGCTTTATTAATTCCAACACACCACAGAGTTGAAAGATGGTTATTAGAGAAGCTTACGCATACTCATAACAAAACCGCAGAACCTAGCTTGAAAATCAAACAACATAAAATCACATTAAAAAACCCCGATAACTAGAATCTATGATTCTTTTATCGGGGCTAAAATTGTAACAATAGTTTGATTAATGAGGCGTAACTATTGGTTTGCCAGCTGCAGTGTCTGTTGTTTTGGTTGTATCCATTACAGCAGGTGCAGGCGCAGGTGTATCTACCGTTACTGCAGTTGAATCAGCAGGTTTTGCAGCTTCTTCACCAGTACCACAACTAATTAACATCATGGCTGTTGAAAAGCAAGCCATCATCAATAAAACGATTTTTTTCATGTGTTATAATTTTGGTTTGATAACAATATAAAACTATTTATTGGCTTATTATAAGATATCCCAAGAAAAAACTACATTTAAGGAAAGCCCCGTTGCTATGGCCAAAATGCTATTGCTCAACTTATTATTGCTGGTTTTCTGTGTTCCAATCTATTCTCAAACGGCCAAACTAATGCTTCCAATTGGGCATACCCAAGAAGTAATAGATGCCGTATTTAGTAAAGACGGGAATCGTGTTTTAACCGTTTCTCAAGATAAAACCGTTAAAATCTGGGATGGTGAAACAGGGTTGTTGTTAGCAAGTCTAAAAGGACATGAAGGCATGATTGCCATGGGGGTGTTTAGCCCTGATGGCAACACCATATTAACCGTTTCTGAAGATAGAACAGCCAGAATCTGGAATTCTTATAATGGAAATCTGATTGCCACCATAGAATATGAATATGAAGAAATTTACGATGCGGGTTTTAGTGAAGATGGCAAATACATTTATGCCCCTTTTTCTGATAGTGCGTTGCGTTTTTTTGATGCCAAAAACGGGAAACTTTTACAAACCATAAAAAATCCGAAAGCTGAATTTGGTTGGATAGCCCAACACCCTGATGGAAATCTAATTATTGCAACTGATGAAACCCAAAAATTTGGAATATGGGACAAGTCAACCAGTAAAAAAATAGCAACCCTTTCTGGGCACAAAGCCAAAGTAGAATATGTAGAATACAATAAGGTCAATAACAAAATATTATCTACCGCAGAAGACGGGATTGCGATAGTCTGGAATCTGAAAGGTCAAAAGCTATTCCAAATTACCACCAATGGAAATATTAGGGAAGCTAGGTTTAGCCCTGATGGTAAATATCTTTTTACTTATTCTGACAAGTTTGAATTGAGTTTATGGAGTGCCGATGATGGGCATAAAATTATTCAGTTTGCAGCAGTAAGTGACGAATTGGCCACGGTAGAATTTAGCATTGATAGCAAAAGATTGGTAACCACCCATTTACAGTCTGCTTATATCTGGGATATTCCATCAGGTAAACTTTTTAGAAAAATTGACCTGCTATATGGGGTTATCAATGCAAGGTTTGATAATAGTTGCACCAAATTGGTTACGGCTTGCTATGATAAAGTGGCCATGGTTTGGGATCTATTTACGGAAGAAGAGATTCTGGATTTGGATGGTCAAACCTATGCTCCTACTAGTTCCAGTTTTAGTCCAGATGGAACAAAGATTTTAACTACAGATGAATTAGGATATTGCAGAATATGGAATAGTGCCACATCCCAAATTTCATCTATGTTAATAGGACATACAAGAGGGATTAGTTCTGCAGAATATAGTAAAGATGGTACAAGAATTATTACCGCATCTTGGGATAGTACCGTGAAAATATGGGATGCCAATACCGCCAAGGTGCTGGTTACCTTAAAAGGCCATAAAAATCAAGTTTTATACGCTCATTTGAGTCCAGATGGTAATAAAGTTATTACATCTTCTTTAGACAGTACATCACAACTTTGGATTTGGAATTCTACCCAAAGAAAATGGGAATTTAAAAAACGATATAGAAATCCACTTGGTTCTATGGGCGATCCCATTTTTAGTTCTGATGGTAATTTCATACTCTTACCCGATCACAATTTTAGACCTTATTTAGAGTTAGTAAATGCCAATAATGGACAAAGCATTGGAAGATTCAAAGGAATG
This sequence comes from Bacteroidetes bacterium 24-39-8, assembly GCA_002256765.1. Lineage (GTDB taxonomy): Bacteria > Bacteroidota > Bacteroidia > Chitinophagales > Chitinophagaceae > Sediminibacterium. Next base: position 25,947 of record NCHJ01000063.1, on the reverse strand, counting down.
GGTGATTCCTCTTTCCATGCTGCTTTTTTTACCAATGATAATAAAACGGTGATTACGGTAACTGCAGGCGGTTCCAATAAGCCCGAACAGGGTTTACAGTATTGGAGTACTGCCGATGGTAGATTGATTGAAAAGAAATTGATTGCAAAAGATATTTACCCCAATAATATTGCCATTAGTCCAGATGGAACTAAGATGGTTTATGTAACCAATATGACGGATCTATTAATCATTAACCTGAGCAATTTTAGCATTATTAAGCGGATTCCGGAGTTAGGGTATTATCCAAATGATATTCAGTTTCATCCCAGTAACAATAGCTTTTTAATGTGTTTTGATGACAATAGTATTGAATCATGGGATGCTAATACGGGTAATTTATTGGGTAGTTTATTGGGGCATACCAATAATGTGCATACAGCTAAATATAGCCAAGACGGCGGGTTTATCTTATCTCAATCAGAAGACAATACATTTAAAAAATGGGATAGTCAGGGACAATTACTCTACACTTTTTTCCCTATTGGGGAAGGCTATGATTATTTGGTTTTGGATCCTTATGATAGATATGATGGAACTGCAGAAGCCAGAAAACTATTATACTTTACCTGTGGCACAGAAGTGGTTGCTTTGGATCAATTCAAGGATTTGAGTTGGCAACCAGGCTTAGTAAGCAGGATTATGGGGGTTAGTAAGGAACCCATTACAGCTAAGAAAAGTTCTGAAATTCAAATCTGTAATGTTACTCCTTTTGTGCAGCAAATGGGTTTGAATAATGGCCGATATGAATTCCAAATTTTCCCTAAAGACGGTGGTGTAGGTATGGTACAATTATTTGTCAATGGCAAAATGAGAGGTGAATATGCAGCCAGTACCCTTCCTAAAAAAAATAGTGCCTATTATTTGGGCATTAATGAAACTGACTTAAAACCCTATTTTGTTCCAGGTGTATCTAATGTTGTTTCTGTAAAAGCTACAGTAGCCAATGGTTCAATGACTTCAAGAGGTGGAGAAGTAGAAACTGGCGTACAACCCAAATCAACGGCAACTCCTAATATGTATGTGGTAGCTATTGGGATTAACCAATACAAGGGTGAGAAATTGAAACTTAATTTTGCCTCTCCTGATGCAGAAGGCTTTAGTGCTGCCCTATCAGCCTCAGCTAAAAAACTATTGAATACAGATGGTAAGCAACACGTGATTACCAGTTTGTTTACCACTGAAAAAGGAAATGTCAATGCCCCTTTTAAAACCGCTATTAAAAAAAGACTGGAAGAAATTGCAGTAAGCTCCAAAGCGGAAGATATATTGGTTATTTTCTTTGCTGGTCATGGAGCTTTACTCAGTGGTCAAAAGAATTTTTATATGTTAACCGCAGAAGCGTCTTCCTTAGAATTAAATGGGGTTGAAAAAGAGGTAGCTATTAGTACCGATGAACTCAATGGCTGGATGCGCAATATTAAAGCCAATAAACAAGTGCTCATCTTAGACGCTTGTAATAGTGGTCAGGCAAATACAAACGCTCAAGAAATGATTACCAAAAGAGATATGCCTGCAGACCAAGTAAGGGCTTTGGAAAATTTAAAAGATAAGACGGGCACTTTTATTTTGTCGGCATCGGCCTCCGGCCAACCTGCTTATGAAGCCAGTCAATTTGGACAAGGCTTGCTCACGTATAGTTTGTTATCCGGAATTAAATTGGGTAATGGATTAAAAGATGATAAATACCTAGACGTTAGCATGTGGTTTAATTCAGCTTCTAATCAAGTAAGGGATCTAGCAAAATCTATTGGTGGCAGACAGGAACCACAAATTATTGGTGTGGCTAGTTTTGATTTGGGATTAGCTGATAAGGAAGTTAAAGATGCCATTAATATTAGTCCTAGTCAGAAAAAACTCTTTACGCGTTCCCTGGTATATACGGGTGATAGAGATTTGTTATTAGACAATTTACAAATCACCGATGAGTTTAACAATGAGTTGTTGAGTAGGTCTTCTATGGGCAGAGAGAGTAAACTCAGTTATGTAGAACAATATAAATCAGCAGATGCCTATAGTATCCGTGGTAGTTATGAAGTAACGGGTAATAAACTTAGTTTAAAAGTTTCCGTAGTGTACAAAAATGCCAAGACGGGTGTGGATATTATAAAAGTTGGCGACGTAATGCAAAAGTCTCAATTAATCAAGTTAGCCATTGATGAAATTTTGAACCAAATTCAAAAATGATAGCCATGATTTTTTCCTGTAAGAAATGCATGATTGGAATCATTTTATTGACCCTGCCCTGCTTGATTAAAGCACAAATAAATCCGTCCAAAAAACACGCTTTATTAGTGGCTGTTGCTGATTATCCTGAAACTGGTGGGTGGGATCAGTTATCTGCTTTGAACGATGTGCAACACTTGCAAAAAGGTTTGAAAAACCAAGGCTTTGATAGTAAAAATATAGAACAACTTGTCAATATGCAAGTTACCAAAACAGGGATCCAAGCAGCATTTGAAAGGCTTCTCAAACGGATTCAAGCTGGGGATATAGTGGTTGTTCATTTTTCTGGTCATGGATTACAATTAGAGACCAATGCCAATAAAATTGATGGATTAGATGAATGCTTTGTTACTTATCCAGCATTGTCTCCGGAGAAAATTGACATTAATGATTCTGTGAAATTACATACAGAAATGGCCAAGTATTTACGCGGACATGAGCTTGGTGAATTGTTAAAAGGTCTTAGAAAAAAATTAGGGCCCTGGGGCGATTTGTTGGTCATGCTTGACTTTTGCAATTCAGGTGGAGCAACTAGGGGAGAAAATAAAGTAAGGGGTGGCAAAAAACCATTGGTGAGCAAAAGTTTTAAAGCCAATCAACACCAACGTTCTGATTCTTCTCAATTATTTAGAGAAGCTCAATTGGGTGCTGAGCTTTCAGGTCTTTCTCCTTACTGTGTTATCTCTGCAACTAGACCGGAGGAATTGGATACGGAAACTAAGGATGAAAATGGAAAAGGCATTGGACCATTGAGTTATGCGGCCTATCTCTCTTTTCAAAAACTTTCTTCTACCATCACCTACCAAGGACTATTTGCAAAGATTCAATCAACCATGCACCAATTGGTCAAGGAACAACACCCTTTATTAGAAGGTAATGCAAGTAATAAGCGGGTTTTTGGAGGGGCAGTCATTCAACAAGAACCATTTTATGAAATTGATCAAATAGTCTCTCCAGCCCTTTTAACCATTAAAGCAGGTAATCTATCTGGATTGGGTGTGGGTACCAAATTGGGTTTTTATCCAATTGGGACTACTCAAACCAAGGCTTTAAAACCCATAGTAATTGGAACCATCACAAAAAGCAATAGATATGATGCAGAAATAAGTTTAGAAACAGCGGGTAGTATCAAAAACAGTAAGGACGCTTGGGTATTTGTTTTAGAAAAACAAATGGCATTACCTAAAATTATGGTGGCTTTAAGTCCATACAAACATGCTAGTCCAGAAGATAAATCTAGCTTAGAACAATTATTGATAAATCTTCCCAATGTTGGCATGTCTGATCAAGCAGATCTTTGGTTGGTAAAAGGGGAAGAGAAAGACAGTATTCTGATTGCTAGCAATGCCAGTTGTTTTGCTGCTGCAACTGGATTATTACAATCAGCAGATGCTTTAAAAGAACAGCTTAGAAGATATGGTCAATACCAATTTTTATCAGGTCTAGAAGAACAGGTTCCTGAAATGAATGTATTGGTCAAATTATTACCCGTGATAAATGACCAAATTGATACGGCTGCAATGGTTCAAAAAACAGTGAATGGAATTTTGGAATTTACAGAAGGTGATCAGGTTACCTTATCCATTCATAATATGGGTAAAAAAGCCGTCTATGTAAATATCTTAGACTTACAACCAGATGGGATTATCAACGCCATTTTGCCTTATAAAAATGCGCCTGAGGGCAAAAGGAATTACCTTCCTCAAGATTTGCGGATCATGCCTGGCCAAGAGTATGTTTTTGAACCCAAAGACTTTTTAATCAAATTGAGCAAACCCTATGGCACAGAAGTATTTAAAGTCTTTGTTTCAGAAAAAGAAATAGATCTTGAACCCATGGCCACCAAGAAATTCCAATTGGGTAATACCATTCAAAAAAGGGGTGACTTAACCCAACTGGAATTGCTTTTATTAGATAGTTATCAAACAGTCATCAAAAGAGGTAACAGTGCTTCCGATGGAAGCATAATGAATCTTCTATTTAGAATTAAACCAAGATCTAATTAATGGTAATGCTGGTACTTGCCGCTACTAAACCATTTGAACTTACTGTTAAGCCAATTGTTCCCTTATCCGCAGTTGCTTTTAAGATAACCAAGGTTTTACCTTTATAAGAAGTTCTTTGCTTTGCTTGGTAAGATTCATGGCTATTAATATCGCCATTATCCACTCCAGCTATTTGTCCATTACCAGAGATGTCAAATTGAATCAGGTTGTCTGCATTGGGGCAAGGCAAACCTGCTTCATCCAAAACCTGTACTTGTGCCATCACCACATCATCCCAATGGAATTTCAAATTGGGTTTGCTCAATTTTATTTGCAGTTTTGCGGGCTTACCAGCAGTTTTCAATGTTTCTCTTGTGGTTACAACCCCTTTGTTTATTCCAACAACTTCAATGGTACCTTTTTCAAATGAGAGTTCCCAATCAATAGGTGCATCATTGGCATTCTTGGGTTTCTTACCCTGTGACTTGCCATTTAAAAATAATTCTACTTCATCACAGTTGGTATAGATATTTAGTTTGGCATTGTCGTAGGTATCAAAATCAGTGGGCGTCCAGTCATTGACCCAAACACCTGCTCCTGCATTATCTGATTTGCGCATCAAGTGCACCACAGGTTGTTCTAACCACCAGCTCTGTCTTTGCAAACTTTGTTGTTTCCAATTGCCTGCTCTATCAAATAAACCTTGGCTATTGGTTATAGCTGGCCAGTCTTCTTCTCCCAAATAATCTATGCCGGTCCAAAGAAATTGTCCAGCCATATAGGGCTTGTCACGTAAGGCCAACCATTGATCCAATACATGGGTGTTTTCAGTTCCAATCACTTTCCAGTGTGGATTGTTTTCATGAGCCACTACTAATTCTTTCTCTCTATAATTCTGCCCTACCACTTCCATATGTTCTGCAAAACCACTGAAATACACTTTAGAATTTGCTGGTCTAAAAAGTGCCATGGTAACAGGTCTTGTACTATCAAATTCGTGAATCTTGTCTTGTTGGGCTTTGTATAATTCAAATCCTTTTGGATAGCTTAAGTCATCATGAATTTCATTACCTACACTATAAATGACAATAGAAGGATGATTTCTATCGCGCAGCACCATATCCCTAGTATCTCTTTCCCACCATTCTTTAAAGATGAGATTATAGCCTTTTTCACCATTGTGTTTGGGAGCAGTCCAAGTGTCAAAAGTTTCATCCATGACCAGGAATCCCATTTTGTCACAGAGGTCTAAAAACTCTGGAGCAACAGGATTATGAGAAGTTCTAATGGCATTTACCCCCGCTTGTTTTAAGAGTTTAAAACGTTCTTCCCAAACACCCAACGGCACTGCTGCACCAACCGCACCGCCATCGTGGTGCAAACAAACTCCTTTGAGTTTTAGGTTCTTGCCATTGAGCCAGAATCCGGTTGCTGCTTCAAATTTTGCATCGCGAACGCCAAAAGCGATAGACTGTTGGTCTATGAGTTGATTCTTTAAATACAATTTGGTCACCGCCGTATAGAGATGGGTATTTTCCAAACTCCATAATTTGGGTTGGTTTAATTTGATTTGCTGGTAAGCTGTTTGAGTAGCTAGTGCAGAGAGATTGGTTTTCTCTGAAATAGCAAACTGTTGTTGATTAGCATCCAATAAAATAGTTTGTGCCCACAACCCTGATTGTGGTTTGCTTTCCTGAATAATTTTCAAGGATAGTTTAACTAAGGCCTGTTGGGCCGATGCTTCTGGAGTAGTCACAAATACACCCCAATGATCAAAATGTGCTGGATTGGTACTAATAAGTCTGGTATGTCTATAAATGCCTGCACCAGTATAATATCGTGAAGCGGGTTGTACCAAATTATCTGCCCTTACAGCAATGGTATTGGGTTTGCCAAAATTCAAATATGGAGTTAGGTCAAAGGCAAAACTGATATAACCATAGGGTCTTTTGCCAAGGGATTTCCCATTGATCCAAACCTCACTATTGGCCATAACCCCATCAAATTCAATGCTGATTTTTTTATTAGATTCTGAAGCTGGAATTGTGAATGTTTTTCTATACCAACCAATCCCGGAAGGAAGATAGCCTCCTCCTCTATTGGTAGGATTATTACGGTCATAGGGGCCTTCAATCATCCAGTCATGTGGTACCCTTAGAGATCGCCATGCGGCATCATTAAATGCAGCTACTTCTGCACCAGCAATATCTGATTGGATAAATTTCCAATCAAGGTCAAAATCAGTAATGGTTCTTTGGGAAAAACTTGATGTAGATAGCAAGCTGATCAACACCAGCAGTAAACAGGATTTTCTCATAAAGGCGTTTTCAATCAACCTGTAAATTACAGGCAGATGGTGGCCTAGGCATCCTGTTTCATCCTGAAACTAAACGGCAACCGTTTTAGTATCCAAAACCTGCTTGAGTTCCTTGGCTGTACTAACCCCAGACTTACGCCAAAGGATCTGACCTTTTTGGAACACAATAAGAGTTGGAACACCCTGCACTTGATAGGCTTGGGCAGCTTGAGGATTCTTATCCACGTCAATTTTGATAATTGTTACTGCGTCTTGCACCTGATCTTTTAATTCTTTGAGAATGGGTGCTTGCATTTTACAAGGACCACACCAAGTTGCAGTAAAATCTACCAATACGGGTTTGTCACCGTTAATCAGGTCTTGAAAACTATTGTTGGGCATGGGTTTCTTTTTTAAACATTCCAAAAACCAAAGCTCCCATTACGGCAAAATAAACCGTACTATTTAGGGGCTTTGAAGTAATCATACAAGTGCCAGTACTACAACCAATTTGTTGGTAATAAATATAACCAGCAATGGCACCTACAAAGGCACCCACTAGATATAGCCAATTTTTATTAAGAAACTTCTTCATATTCAATGTCTTTAACAGGTTCTTTAGAATTAACTGGACGCTGAGGAACTCCACAACCACCTGGGCCACAACAGCCAATATTGGCCAAAGCCATTCCACTCAAAAGCAATCCCGCAATGGCATACATGGTTTCATGTGCCTGTATTCCTTGAACCAAAATTACCAAACCCAATACCAAACGCAATGCGCGCATCAGGTTCCAATTTATTAATAGGTTTTTCATAAATCAAAAATAGATCAACCAAATAGGTTCTTTGGTAACAGAAGTCACAAAGCAAAGCTCGCAGTTTTGTTGTTAATTTGCCAAAACGCCTTTATGAAGTACGAAGAACTGATGAATAACCACGCTGATAAATTAATTGATCAGTTATTGGGCCATATTTTAGGAGAAGAAACCGTAGAAGTTCATTTTGACTTTCAGGATGAAGATCAGTGGTCGGTGGTGAGTATGCATCAGTATGAAGAAGACCTAGAAGTTTCGTTGCGGTTACACTTAGACAAACATTTTGACTTATTTCTGGGATATTATGACGATGAGGATGAATTCTATGAACTTACCCATGTTCTCAATGAAAAGGAAACCGAACAAATTCCCAAAGGCTTACAGAAGATTATGAAAAAAGTGGTGGATGATGAACAGGGTCTGCGACTCAAATCTGCCCTGTTAAAACAATAATCAGCCTTGTCAAAAGCTATATTACCCACCATTGTAGTTTCGCAATTCCTTTGCACTTCGCTTTGGTTTGCGGGTAATGCAGTCATGCCAGACTTGATTCAAGAAATGGGTGTTGCACCCCAATTTTTGGCTCAAGCCACTAGTGCCGTTCAATTGGGTTTTGTGGCAGGTACCTTGGTTTTTGCTTTATTATCCCTATCAGACAGATTTGCGGCTACCAAGGTTTATCTGATTTCTGCCTGTGTAGCAGCAGCTTTTAATCTAGGGCTTTTATTTACTTTAATTGATTCCGAAACCATTTTTGTATTGCGTTTTGGAACTGGTTTTTTCTTGGCAGGAATCTACCCTTTGGGTATGAAAATTGCCGCAGACCATTTTAAAGAAAAATTAAGTGCCGTACTCGGATGGTTGGTGGGTGCCTTGGTATTGGGAACGGCTTTTCCTCATTTGGTTAAATCCTTTATGCATGCTCTTCCTTGGCAATGGGTATTTGCTAGCACATCGGCCTTGGCCATATTGGGCGGATTATTGATGTTTTTATTTGTCAAACCAAATAAGCCTGCGGCGACGCTAGTTGTATTAAAATTCAATGCTTTTTTAGAAGGCTTTAGGTTACCCGCTTTTAGGTCTTCTGCATTTGGCTATTTTGGACATATGTGGGAACTCTATACCTTTTGGGCATTTGTGCCATGGATCTTGCAAGCTTGGAACCAATTTACAGGGGATCAGCTCAATATTCCACTCTATTCATTTTTGATAATTGCTATTGGATTTCCAGCCTGTGTGATGAGTGGTCAATTGTCCTTAAAATATGGTGCCAAATTGATTGCCAGTATTGCCCTTGCTTGTTCTGGAATTTGTTGTTTGGTTTCTCCCCTATTCTTACAACAGTCAAACCCCATTCTTTTTCTAGGATTCCTGTTTTTTTGGAGTACCATGGTTA
>NCHJ01000063.1:0-17091 GCA_002256765.1 Bacteroidetes bacterium 24-39-8 | reverse complement strand
CATGGTTATTGCTGATTCTCCTTTGTTTTCAAGTTTGGTGGCTAAATATGCCCCAACACAAAGCCGCGGTTCCGCCTTAACTATTGTGAATTGTATTGGATTTACAATTACCATATTGAGCATTCTCACCATTCAACAATTATCGGTTTTGCTAAGCCCTAGGTTTTTGTATCTTGTTTTAGCAATTGGTCCTGTATTGGGACTTATTGGATTGCATCAAAAACAAGAACCATGATTTCCTCCGCAAAATCCCTCTTTTACTTTGGAATCTATGTATGTATTACCGGTTTAACGGTCATACTCTTACCTGAACAATTATCTAATTTACTTCAATTGCCAAGCATCCCTAAAGATTGGGGAGCATTGATTGGTAGTTTGGCCATGATTATTGGTAGTTATGATATGGTAGCAGGTCATAAAAATTTACAACCTTTTATAAAAGCATCTATTCCTGTAAGGATACTATTTTTTGCAGCAACTATATTAATTTTTGTTTCTGTAAAAATGCCTTTTAGTATTATCCTACTAGGTTCTGTAGACTTGCTTGGTGCTTTGATCACTTGGTTGGCTTTAAAAAAAGAAGCTACTAAACCCTAAATATATTTGAATGCTACAACCTGTATATCACCAACTTGATACCATCAGTGAATTATTAAGTGAATTTGATACAAAAGCACCATCAGTTTCTGAAGCATCTGTTGGATGGCATTTGGAACATTTGTTATTAGTGAATGGAAGAGTTGCGGAAGCGTTGATTCAATCAAACCCTGCAGATTATCATTGGACTTTTAATTTAAAAAAATCACTTGTTCTTTTTATCAAACGCATTCCTAGAGGAAAGGCCAAAGCGCCCAAAACGGCTAGGCCTGTGGGTGATCAAAGTCCAGAAGATCTGAAAAACAGGATACCTAGCTTAAAAGAAAAGTTGGCTGGTTTAACAAAACTACACCCCAATGCCAATTTTCAGCATCCGTTTTTTGGAATGCTGAATTTAAAAACCACTATCCGCTTTTTATTTGTTCACAACCAGCATCACTTAAAGATTGTTCAAGACATTCTGGCTCAAAAAAAATAGTATGATTGATTCAGCTGCACTAAAGGATTTATTCCTGATTAAAAAAGACATTACCTATTTGAATTTTGGGGCTTATGGTTCCTGTCCCAAACCCATTTTTGAATCATACCAACAGTTTCAGTTAGAACTAGAAACAGAACCAACGGTATTTGTGAATGAAACGGGTCCAGCTTATTTAAAAGCTGCTAGAGAGGCATTGGCCACTTATTTACATTGCCATGCTGATGAGCTAGTTTATGTAACCAATCCTTCTTATGCCGTAAATATTATTGCCAAGAGTTTAAAAATTGGCCCAGGCGATGAAGTATTGACCACCAATTTGGAATATGGCCCCTGTGACAAGACATTGAACTTTTATTGTGAACAAACGGGTGCAACTTATATAAGACAGAAAATCAGGTTCCCCCTTGAAAGTAAGGAAGATTTTATTGCACAGTTTTGTGCAGGCATCAGTTCAAAGACCAAACTTATTTTCATTAGTCATTTAACCAGTTCAACGGCACTTAGATTACCCGTTGAAGAAATTTGTGCCATTGCCAATGAACGCGGAATCATGGTATATGTAGACGGTGCTCATGCTCCCGGACAATTACCCATTAACTTAACAACGCTTGGTGCGGATCTGTATACCGGTGCTTGTCATAAATGGATGATGACCCCAAAAGGCTCGTCTTTTCTTTATGTAAAAAAAGAATTGCATCATTTATTTGAACCACTCGTGATTAGCTGGGGATATAAAACCGCAAACCCTTCTGGATCCTTATTAATAGACAATCATCAACTTCAAGGCACGCGTGATTATTCTGCATTTTTAACTATTCCAGCTGCCATAGAATTTATGAATACCCATCACTGGGATCAGGTTAGTAATTATTGTAGAAAACTAAGTCAAGACAATGCTTTAAGGTTTTGTGATTTAATGGGAACCCAACCCAATAGTCCAATTGATGATGAATTTATAGGGCAATTATTTTCTATTCCCATACAAATTCCTCATCCAGAAAAATTGCATGACCATTTGTATGCATCTTATAAAATACAAGTACCAGTTCCATCACATGAGGGGCAATTCTATTTGAGGTATTCCTTGCAAGGCTTTAATAGTCAAGCAGATTTGGATCAATTGTATGATGCTATTAAAACTATTATTTCAAAATAATATTTCCACTATGAATACAAAAACCATTTCTATCTTAAAAGCCATTTTACTCCCTATTGCATTTACCGTTTTATTGGTTGGTGCCAGCTTTTTTAAGCAATTCTTGCCTCCACAGTATGAGCGCATGAGTTATGGTTTAATTGGTTCTGTTGTGGCAATTTTGGTGACTTGGTTATTTTTAAAATGGGATGGAAAATCTTGGTCTGCCCTCAATTTGGGATGGGATTCCAAAACTATCCCAAAATCTTTGTTAGGATTAATCATGGGTATTGTATTAGCTGCAATTATGGTTGGTACCATGGTGGTTTTTACAGACGTTACAATTGCAATCAATGATGCTCCTGCTATACTACCCTTTCTCATGACTGCAACGGCACTGATTCCACTTGCTTGGATGGAAGAAATGGCTTTTAGAGGTTATGCATTTCAACAATTACATAGCAGTATAGGATTAAGAAATACACAGATCATTATAGCCATTGTCTTTGCACTCTACCATGTTGCGGGTGGTCAGGGTTTGGCATCTTCCTTTCTAGGACCAGGCTGTTTTGCCTTTGTATTTGGTATGGCAAGAGTAAAGTCTGGAGGTATAGCATTACCCACAGGATTACATGTTGGACTTAACCTCTTCAATGCCAGTATTGGACAACACAGAGGACTAAATAGTCTGTTTGTGATTGGCATGGAAAATGGATCTGAGCTTTCCGGCAGAATGGTTTCCTATTGGGGTTATGGTTTAAATCTTGCCATGTTAGCGGTTACTTGGCTTATTATGGAGCACCATATACAACAAGAAAAGAAGGGATAAATACCCTCTTCATGGTATGAACAAATAAATTGGGTTCCTTAGTTTTAAAACATGAAACTGATAAATCTATCTAAGTACTATTTGTATCTCTTTTTATTGATTTTGATTGGCTGCAATGCTAATTCCAAACCATTAGTAGATTTTCCTCTAGCCAAGGGCAACCAATGGACCTATGCGGCAACCATAAAATACCATGATGATGATATAGATAGTATGATTACCAAACAAACCAATTGGTTAATGGAAGTGGTAGATGTGATACCCCACGGAAATGCCAGTGCCGTTATTATTAAAGGATTTCCTACAGACTTGGTTTGGTATGAGGGTAAAGCGGATAGAGGCAATTACCTGCTCTTAGTAGATAGCAATAAAGTCTATTTGAGTAATCTGCCTCCAGAGGATAGTTTGAATCTTCGAGTAAAAGATACTAATGATGCTTTAACGGATCTTAAAACAGGATACAATATAATTTTTGACTTTCCCTTAGTTAAGGGTAAAACCTGGGGAGCAGATCCTGAAATGCCTCAACGTTCTGACAGTATGTATGCTTGGGTGGTGCAAAATACTGCAAGTTTAACTGAGGCAGCTGCTATTAAATATAATACCAATCCAGACCATAGTATTTTTGAATTTAAGCCCGGTGTGGGAATTACAGGCTATCAGTTTGAACACCATGGTACAGTTATGACTTTAGACATGAAATTGATTAGCCAAAAAAATCAGTAGCAATTTTTAGTACATTCATGCATTCGTTAGTCAATCTTTTGCGATGCGTTTATGTAGATATTCCCTAATACCTATTTTAATCCTTTGTGTACTTAATGCCCATGCTTGGGTTTTTCCAGAACATCGGAAATTGGCTTTATTGAGCATGGAACAATTGAGTCCTGCCTTTCGTTTACAATTGGAACAGATTTGGCAAAAAGCCAGAACAGGTTATGAAACCAGACTAAGCCCTACCGTTTTGGTTGCTAACCAAGGATTGAAGCCTACCCAATTGGATTATGCGGCTTGGTCGGGGATTGCTGGAGACCATAGTTGTTCTCCAAGTGACATGCTTCACAATGTGCTGGAAACGGATTGGATAATGAAAGTGGCTGGTATAGCAGCTCAATTAGAATATGATTTAGCGGCAACCGATAACAGGAGTAAACGCATCAATGCCATTAGAAATTCTGATATCAGATTTCAAAGAGCAGATCTAGCTTATAGTAACAGAGCAAGTGCTAATAATGTACATTTTCTTTTAGCCAGACCTAAGGAAGACACGGATCCGCAAACTTATTTTGCAGCTTGTTTGACTGAAGGAGCCCCTTTGAATGCCATTGGCATGTATACCCGTTACCATTTAAGCGCCTTATACAAAGCTGGTAAATCTAGCCAATTAGGTTTGAGTGAAAAGGAACAAAGCGCTTGGTTATTAGCTGCGCTGGCCGATGAAGCCTATGCTGACCATTTTCTACAAGACATTTATGCAGCGGGTCATGTTGCGGGTATATGGGGTGCGGCTTCAATTAGAAAAGGAACCCATGACTATTATAATGAAAAAGGTTTAGAAGTTGTGACTTGGGATGGCAAACGGATGATCCTTTCAGGCGATGCTTATTTAAGAGAGGTAGAAGCGCAAAAAATTGCCACTTATATGCGAGCCAGTTTGGAACAATTGCTGGATGCGGCAGCCGGAAATTTAGTGGCTGTTCCTAAAGAAAATAATCCGCTGCCAAATAATCTGGCAGATAGTTTTAATACCTGTCAGGAACCTATCATGAAAGCCACTGAGTTTGAACTTAGTTTGGTGATCCCCATTTTAATGAAAACACCGGCACCCGGATTGGCTGATGGTTTAGGAGCCATGCCAAGGGTTAGTTCAGAAATTGGCACATTTATAGGCGTTTCTTCTTCAGCAAATATTCATTCCATTTCTGGTGGATTTGGTAAAAATCAAAAAGGAACAGGGATTGTAGCAGGTCTGGATGCTAATATTCGCTTTGGTTTTGGCTTAGATGGGGTTTTAAATAATTCAGGTGATGGGTTGGTATTTGTGCAAGCCGGTTGGAAAACTGATGCTAGTTCAACCAATCAGTTTGTAAATGACGAACCTACCCTACCCACCAATTCTTTAACTACGGCCATACCAGGAAGATCGGCCTATAGTTTTAGAATGCGGATGCCTTTTTATCTATTCCCTGGGGATTTAATTTTGGCATCGCCCCTGCTTTTATTTGCACCCAAAACCTATGCTAAAATGGCCATGCGAGCCGGCAATGGCGGACTCATTCCTTGGCAGTCAGGTATTGCAACCCCTATTGGACGATTCCAATTTGTTTTGGGTAGAGAAGTAGGCGTTTCTTTTTTTGGACAGGGCAATCCACACGATAATTTTCTGGTTTATGAGCCAACACTTAGTTCCTCCGCCATGTTATTAGAATATAGGTCTGTTCAATTTGATTTTCCCATCTTAGAATATCGCACACTTCGTTCCTATGCATCTGAACAGAGTTCTAGTTTAATGTTCCAATTGTCTGCTGGGTTTGATAATGCTAAAAAAGTGTCTGTGTTATTGCCTTCCACCAGTATTAAAACACCTGAATTGCAAACAGTTTGGCATATTGGCATCAGGGCTATTTTTAATTGGCGACATTATTTGTAAATTGGTATCATGAAAAAGATTGCTAGAAAAGATTTTTTGCTTCAGTCTAGTTTACTCATGTCTGGTGCCATGGTGGGAATGTCATTTACCAATAAGGTCAAGAAACCCTTACTGAGTTTTTCTACTTTGGGGTGTCCTGCTTGGAATTTTACACAGATTACCAATTTTGCCAAAGCACATGGCTATCAAGGATTGGAGATGCGTGGCATACTTAAAGAATTGTATTTACCTAAGTGTCCGGAATTTGCATCGGCTTCAGCCATCAAAACCACGCTCCAAGAAATGGCAGACAAGCAGTTGCATTTTGTAGACCTTGGTTCTTCTTGTAACCTACATTTTGCAGCAGGTGCAGAAAGACTAAAAAATATAGACGAGGGCAAGCGATTTTTGGATCTTGCAGCAACCATTAACTGCCCCAATGTTAGGGTATTCCCTAATAAATTTCCTAAGGATCAGACCAAGCAACAGACCTTGGATTTAATTACCCAGGGACTGTTAGAATTGGCGGATTATGCAAAGGGGATGAAGGTAAAAGTGCTCATGGAAACGCATGGAGAAGTGGTTCATTTTGCAGATTTAGAAAGCATTATGAAAGCCGCCAATCATCCACAAGTGGGTTTAATTTGGGATATTGCCAATATGTGGTTAGATACTGGTGAAGACCCCAAGCAAGTGTATGCGGCACTCAAACCTTTTATTCATCATACCCATATTAAGGATGCCGCCAAAAAAGAAGGTAAACTTGATTTTAGATTCTTGGGAGAAGGTGAAGTACCCATTTACCAAGGCATGGAATTACTGATCAAAGATGGTTATAAAGGGTATTTTTGTTTTGAATGGGAAAAGCTATGGCATCCAGAAATCCCCGAACCAGAATTGGCTTTGGCCGATTTTCCTGTTAAGATGCAAAAGCATTTTGGGTACTAAGGCTTATATTTATGCGGTAGAAATATTCCCACTATGCCCGGCGATTCTAGTTACTTAAATACATCTGCAACAAATAAAAATTCCTTTGATGCCATTGTGGTTGGATCCGGCATCAGTGGCGGTTGGGCTGCCAAAGAACTC
The DNA here is from genome assembly GCA_002256765.1 of Bacteroidetes bacterium 24-39-8. Taxonomy (GTDB): domain Bacteria; phylum Bacteroidota; class Bacteroidia; order Chitinophagales; family Chitinophagaceae; genus Sediminibacterium. The sequence goes on along the minus strand of NCHJ01000063.1, from coordinate 10,331 downwards.
AGTGAAAAGGGTTTAAAGGTTTTGTTATTAGAGAGAGGTGGACCCATGGTACATCCCAACTACCCTACTGCTAGTATGGACCCATGGGAGTTTCCACATAGGGGTGCCTTAACCAAGGCGGAAGTTGCAGAGCAATACGTGCAAAGCAGACACTATTCTTTTAAAGAAGATACCAAGCATTTTTATATTAAGGACAAGGAGAATCCATACGAGGAAATCAAGCGCTTTGACTGGATTAGACCCAATGTAGTAGGTGGCCGTTCTCTATTATGGGCAAGAGCATCTTATAGATGGATGGATGCAGATTTTGAAGCCAATGCCAAAGATGGTCATGGTGTGGATTGGCCCATAAGGTATAAAGACTTAGAACCTTGGTATAGTTATGTAGAAAGATTTGTGGGCATAAATGGTAACAAAGATGGTTTGTCCTATTTTCCAGATAGTGAAACCCAGCCAGCTTTTGAAATGAATATAGTGGAGAAAGATTTTCAAAAAAGGGTGGCTTCTAAATTTTCAGACAGACATGTGATTATGGGTAGGTCTGCCAATTTAACGGCACCTGTAAAGGGACGTGGGGTATGTCAGGCCAGAAATCTTTGCCAGCGCGGTTGTCCCTTTGGCGCTTATTTTAGTACCAACTCTTCTACCCTGCCTGCTGCTTTTGAAACGGGTAATTTAACACTTAGACCTTATTCGCTGGTCAATCGTGTCATTTATGATGAGCAATTACAAAGGGCTACTGGTGTAGAGATTCTTGATACTCAGACCAATCAAACAGAAGTCTTTCATGCTAAGATTATTTTCTTGAATGCAGCAACTGTAGCTACCACATTTATTTTATTAAATTCTACTTCTAATAGGTTCCCCAATGGATTGGGAAATGATAGTGACCAAGTGGGCCGTAATTTAATGGATCACCACAAGGGAATTTCAATTAATGCAGACGTGGAAGGTTTTGAAGACAGTTATTATTCGGGTAGAAGACCTACCAATATTTATATTCCCAGGTTTAAGAATTTATTTACACAAGAGAAGGATTTTCTGCGTGGTTTTCATTTTGCAGGTAGTGCCAGCCGAGGTCGAGGAAATGGTAGCAATGGGATTGGTGTACAATTAAAGGAATCTATGACAGAAGCTGGTAAATGGCATATGAACTTATACGCCTATGGCGAGTGTTTGCCATATGCCGATAATAGGATTACGCTCAATACTTCTAAGCAAGATATCTATGGACGCCCTCAGTTGAGCATAGATTGCGGTTTTAAAGAGAATGAACTGGCCATGCATAAAAATATGCGTGAAACTGGTGTTGAAATTCTTTCTACTGTTGGTTATAAAAATGTTCGTGACAATAGTGCTATAGCCGCACCAGGTAATGCCAATCACGAGATGGGCACGGCCCGAATGGGTAAGGATCCTAAAACATCGGTTTTAAATGGATTCAATCAAATGCACGCGGTGAAAAATGTCTTTATCACCGATGGTTCTTGTATGAGTTCAATCTCCTGCGTGAATCCATCCATTACATTTATGGCGCTAACAGCCAGAGCTTGTGACTATGCGGTAAAGGCTTTGAAAAGAGGTGATATTTAAATTGATTTTAAAATAGCATCTACTGCTAAATCTTCATCTATTAAAGGCCAATGAATGCCATACCCTGAAGGAGAAATAGTAAAAATATTTCTCTGAGTTTCTGATGCAGTGGCTAATTTCTATGATAGCTTTTCAATTGGGATCTTAAACAATGAACCATCAATTTGAAGACAAATCATGTTTTGCTCAAATGATATGGATTCTATATGGTGCGTAGTAATCATGTTTATTGATTAAAATACTTGTCCCAACTTGTAACAATAAAATCAAAGTTTTGGTAGATCAATTTCTTGATTTCCCTTTTTGATGATGGTGTTAAATTAAAGGAAAAAGCTTCATGAATTTCAACTTGGTCAATAATTAACCAGAATTTGATGTTATTGTCTATACTTAAAATGAATTAGGAGGCATTAGTCTCATTTGTCTTGGAGGATTGGAATAGCGTTTCCAAATTTTGTATGCAAAAAAAGTGCTTACTAAAGCTCCAATGGCTAAAACGCCTGAATCACCTAAAATATAGATTAACATACTAAAAGATTTACGTTTACCAGTTTCATTTGGATCTACTCCTTGGGCTTCTATATCAATTGCTTGATAATGTGAAAATATAGTAAACCCTATTGTGAAAATCAACCAAAATGCTAATAATCTGATTGCAGCAAAAGGAGATAAATGAATATAAGATCTAGTAAAATATCTTTCTTTCTCTAAATAAGTTAGACAGATTTCATAGTCCGATGGATTGCTAAAATTAAAGGCCAATTCATTAGTTAAACCTAAACTGGATTTAAAACTTAGAATTAATTCTTGTTCATCTTCATCCTTAGTTATGGATTTGATTTGATCATATTTTACTTCCTCTTTGGATGCAAGTGTTAATTTCTTTTCAAACTCATCTTTAAATGAATCAAACGATTCTTTTCTTTGGCTTGAAAATTTAATGCTGTACTCATCCAGAATAAATGCAGATAGTTTCTTACTTGAGATGGGAAATACTTTGTCAATCATAGAAATAAAAATTGTTTAAGTATAGTTTAGTATTGTTCCAAAAATGCCAATTCTTTTTGTAAATAGCCTGCTTTCAAGGTTACTTGATCTCCAAGTATCATAATATTCCCATAACCTTTTTCATAAGGTTTCCATTCTGGCAATTTGCCTCCGTTGGGATCACCTGTTTTGGCAAAGTTTACCCAATAACTAGATAGGGTGTTTTCTAATTCAAGATCTAGTGACTGCCAAGGTCTTTTCCATGTATGTAAAGTATGCAAGGCAAATGGCACTTCAGAAGTATGAAAAGCTCCATAATTGGGGAATCCAGGTTTGTCTGTGGGAACATGCGCAAATTCATAGAGATAGCTGTTTTGCGGATTATATCGCGCCAGCAAATGTGCAGGCAAACCAGCAAAACCCAATAATGCCAATTTTTGTTGTTGCAGTTTTACTTGTTCTGAATTAGTTGCTGGAAATAGGCTCAAGAAATTAGCGGTTTGTTTTCCGTATTTCTGAGCGTCCTTTTCATAAGCTTCTACTGTGCTAGATTGGTTGCCTAAGAAACTTCCATCGCCAGTTACCCAACCCGTTAATATGGGTGTTTGATTTTGTAGGCCTTCTTGAAAGAATCCTTTTAAGTCTTTAGGGAGCATGTATCCATCAAGGGTGGTACCAAAGCCCCCTATTCCTTGCTCTTGGCTTAATTGCTGTAATTCCGTGGCTGATATTTTTCGCAGATCTGCAATTGATTGGGCATTGGCTTTTTTCATAAATCGCAGACCTTGTGCTTCTGCTTGATCCAAGTTTTGAATACCCATTTTGGCAAATAATCCCCCACTCTGTGCAATGGCTTTGTGAAATAAACCCTTTGCCAATGGCGATGTAATTAGGGCTGTAACACTAAAAGCACCTGCAGATTGACCTGCAATGGTCACGTTATTGGGGTCTCCACCAAATGCGGTAATATTTTGTTGAATCCATTTAAGAGCAGCTATTTGATCCAGAAATCCATAGTTGCCAGATGTGTTCGCTTCTTTTGTCAGTTCAGGATGAGCCATAAAACCAAGTACACCAACGCGGTAATTGATACTCACAAAAACTACGCCTTTCCTGGCCATTTCTTCTCCGTCATAAATGGCGCAATTGGCTGATCCGCTATTGAGTCCTCCCCCATAGATCCAAACAAAAACAGGTTGTTGTTTCTTTTCACTAGACCAAATGTTTAGATACAGACAATCTTCACTCAAAGGTTCTGGCTTGGCTATAAATTCTTCTGACCAACAATAAAATGGTGCCGGTTTATTTTGAATGGGGCTAGCAGAGAAATTTATACAGTTTTTGACACCCGTCCAGTTTGCTGCTGGTTGTGGCGCTTTCCAACGGAGATTCCCTATTGGAGGAGCTGCAAATGGAATGCCTTTAAAGATGGAAATAGCCCCGTGTTGGGAACCTTGTATTTTACCATTGCTGATACTAATGGTTTGGGCAGTAGTTTGTAGGCAAAGCAATAAAAGTACCGGAATTAGGGTTTTCATGGCAGCAGGTTATTCCTTACAAGATAAGACGAATCTTAGCTATTTGCAAAGGTTGGAAGATCTGCTTCTGCTACAATTTCAGCAATTTTATCTGGGTCTACACCTTGTTTAGCCGCAATATGCATGAGTAAGCGAATTTGGGCTTCAGCGTATCTTCTTCTTCTCCCCATTTCACCAAAAACTTTAATAATTACTTTTATAATGATATAGAGAAAAAGTAATGGGATTATTAAAATTATTAATTCTTGAAAACCTAGGTTGCTCATAAAATTTGTTTATGATTATCTTAATTTAATGTAATTGTTAGCTAATAATACTAATGTAATTAAGCCATAGACCAGAAAAACTTTCCAATCTGAAATTCTTTTCACAATGGAGTAGATGATAAAACCAATTGTGATGGAACCAACTATGGCCATATAATAATACCCATTGGGTCCAGAAAACAAACCATTAAATGATAGTGTAAAAAAGAAAATGACCCAGGTAATATAAATTGTCTGAAACCATTTCTTATGACTGAGCGATGGTTGTTGGGTAGGCATATAGGTTAGTTTTGAATTTTTATCAAGATAGAAATTCAATCATCACAATACAAGAGCTAATTAGTAAAGGGTTGTTTTAAGTTTGTGAAAGGTTTAAATGGTCATTTATTCCTTGGTTAAGGCAACGTCTAGGTAAACAGAATGCCTGCCATAAGTATCATAAAAGGGTTTGAACTGCACATTGTCAATACTAAACTGCAATTGTTTTGCATCTCCTTTAATGGTCTTGCCCAAGTCATTGGCGTTAAGGGTAATTTTTCTAAAGTCCTTTCTAGCATCTGATTCTTGAGCCGCTAGCAAAATGGGGCCATAAAATAAACTGGCAATATTTTGCTGATCCATCATTGGTGCTAGGTGAAATTGAAAAGGCATTTTTAGTTCAATGATGTCACCGTCTTTCCATTTGCGTCCAATTTTAAGATAGGTACCAGGACTTGCTTCTAATGCTTGAGCTTTGCCATTAATGGTTACCATGAATCCCTTGGTTGCCCATCCCGGCACACGGACCATTAGATCAAAGCTACCACTACCCTTAATCACGAGTTGGGTATTGTCTTCTTTTGGAAAATTGGTTTTCTGCTCAACGGTTACTTTCTTATTGCTCCAATGTAAAGTAGAAGGAATAAAGAGATTTACGTACAAAGCTTTGTCATCAACAGATTTAAAATAGATGCTATTTTGAAACTTGGTATTACTCTCCATGGCCGTTCCATTGCAACAGGTAAAACCCGTCATATTGGAGTTACTAAAATCTTTTTCAGAACCGGGTCTTAGTGAAATATGATAGGTATTGGCAGCGTTATGTTCGGCCACAGAAGCTAGGATATCGTTGTACAAAGCACGCTCATAATAATCCATGAATGCCCCTTTTTGATCAAAGAGAAATAAGTTGCTGGTGAGTTTGAGCATATTGTAGGTAGCACAGGTTTCATTTTGTCCACCAGCAGAAAGACCATTGGCATACAATGTACTAGGCTCAGCAATAAAACATTCTGGGTTATTGGGATTGCTAGCACCCGCTACTCCCCCAATGCTGTATGTATAATCATTGATGGCTTTGTGCCAAAAATTATCGGCAATGGTATAATATTCCGGATTATTAGACACGCGATAAGTAGCAATACTACCCACCATTTGAGGAATATGTTGGTTGGCGTGTAATCCCCTAAATAAGTCAACGTTTTTGGCCAAACCATTCCTGTGTAAAGTATCACCAAAAAACACTTTGATATTGTCAAATAATTGGGCTGCTTTTAAGTATTCCGGCTCTTTGGTAATGTTATACAAACGAGCAAGGGATTCATTCATACCTCCAAATTCACCTGCTATATACATATTCCACATACTGATCCTAGTGGCAGTTGGTAGTTTGCTCAATCGCGCATAAACCCAATGACTCATGCCCGTAGCAATTTCCAAGGCTTTTTGATTTCCACTTACTTCATAGATGTCAATCAGACCAGAGAGAATTTTGTGAAGGGTATAATAAGGCGCCCAGATTTGAGTAGGCTGAGTTCCATATTTGGCGCCAGCTTCTAACATGATAAATTGATCAGGTGGATAGGCACTGATAAAACCCTTGCCCCAATTCCAATAGTCATTTCTAATACCAGCATCACTAATATCAGAGTCATAGCTTTTTTTACCAGGCCCCATGGGAACCAAGGTTGGATCTGCCACAAATGGGCCACCCACTTCTTTTGACTTGCCCGATAGTTGGTATAAATCATACAAAGCATTCACCATATAGTCCATCTTCTTGGCAAAATTATCCTGCAAGGCTTTGTCATAACTAGTGCCCGCATATGCTTGCGCGATGGCTGATAAATAGTGACCCGATGCATGACCTCTTAGCTTGGTGTCTTTGCTATCCCAAACACCCAAGGCTTTGGCACCAGCGGGTTGAGGTTGACCAAATGCATGACGAAACATATAGAGAAATGCATTGGGATCTGTTTTGGCCAGGGTCTGAACAAATTTGTCTCTGTTCTCTGTAAACTTTGTTTGTTGACCAACTGCATTGCTATTCAAAGAGACCTGATTCAAATTAAATGCCATTAATTTGGCCGTAGGCGCTTTTGGAGTAGCGGCTGCTTGAACAGTTACAATGGCTTTGGGTGTTAGTTGTGTTCCTGGAACACGACCAACAATGGTATAGGTTCCTGGTTTTAAAACTGCTGTATTATCTATGGGTGCAGGCCAAATCACCGCGACAGGAGGCCCTTGAACAAAGTCTTTGTAATTACCTTCAACTGTGCTAGGAAACCTTGGTAAATTACCAACAGTGGTGGTTACAGTAGCATCTGCCACACTAGTTAAAAAGGTATTGAATAGTTGTGGATGATTGGCAGAAAACTTAGGTAATTCTTCTTGCTTCTTTTCTGGTGCTGGATGTTGAATAATCCATTCATGCACTCCGGTAGCATAATTTTTGGGCAATTGAATTTCAAGTCTAATAGCTGTAGTTCTTACGGGTTCAAACCTAACCACATCGTATTTGTCTTTTACGGGAGCATAGGCAGTTAGATTTTTTACAGGTACCCAAGCATCGCCCTGCTTGTACAGAATTTGATAGCTAGCAGGAATTCTACAACCACCAAAAGGTGCATCGTCATACCAATAAACACTGGATTCAGAAACAGTATAGGCTTTGTCAAAATCATATTGAATCCATTCCTTGGTATCTTTTTTGGGCCACCAATGCAGGTACAAACCAGATTTGTCTTCAGAACTAGCTGGTTCAAATTGGTCATTGAGCGCCCCAAACATTCTTTTATTGTTGATAGAAGCCGTGGCAACGCTTTTAGAAGCAATGGTAGCAGCAGGACTAGGTCTAGCAGCAGATGCTTCATAAGGAATCCATACCTGCATTTCTGAAGCTTCTCTATTATTCCAAGCATAGTAAGGAATGGCTTTGGCTTTCAAATTGGTTTTGAGCAAATCTTTGCTAGCCACCTGACGCTTGGTAGCATACCCCTCCCCACTTAAAACCATGACACCACTGAGTAAGTTTTGGTTATAATGCTCTTGCACTTTTGCATCCTTGTCAATTACTATATTTTGAACTGTACCACCCTGATTATCGGGGCCTTCTAAGCAATAGACCAAGGGGCCTTTTTGAAAAGCAAATCTGCCCTTGTCTTCTTTGACCAAATCATTGGCCAATACTTTTTCCACTTCCATGGGAAGATCCATGATCAATTGATCTCCTTTTTTCCAAGTTCTATTAAAGACAGCATAGCCTTTTTCAATAGAATATTCTTGGGTTTTGCCATTGATGCTGATAGAAATTGCCACTGATTTATTATCCGCAAAGCGATACAAATTACTAGGCACAGCTTCCTGTCTTGCCCATCCAGGAATTCTTACTCGTAAGACAAAATTGGTGGGTTTGTTTACGTCAATCTTCATAGAAACTTTTCCATTCCAAGGATAAGCCGTTTCTTGAGAGATGCTCAATTTTCCAGCAGGCAGACTAATATTTGACTGATTGGTCATAAAGAGATTCACGTAGAGATTATTGGCGTTTTGCGCATACACATAACCCGGAATAGAGGGCATGAATCTTGTCATATTAGAAATGCAACAGGCACAACTAAACCAAGCACTGCGTTGGTGTTGTCCCATGGATGACAATGGATTGGGATAAAAGAATTTGGTACCACTTTGAGAAACCCCAGATAACAAACCATTGTATAATACGCGTTCCATCACGTCTATATAACTAGCATCGCCATGCAATAAAAACATGCGATTGTTCCAATATACATTGGCAATGGAAGCGCAGGTTTCTGCATAAGCACTCATATTGGGTAAGTGATAGGCTGCGCCAAAAGCTTCACCCGCACCAGTTGCACCAATGCCACCAGTGAGGTAGATTTTTTTGCTCACTACGTCTGTCCAGATATCGTCAATGGCTTTAATATAAGAAACATCGCCTGTAAGGGCAGCCACATCGGCCATGCCTGTGTACATATAGGCTGCACGCACCGCGTGTCCAACTGCTTCGTGTTGGTCTGTTACCGGTTTTTGAGATTGGTTGTATTCAGCATACTTACCCGTTCCCTTGCCCCTCATGTCTAGGAAGAATTTGGCAAGGACTAGATATTCTTTTTTGCCAGTCACTCTATACATGCGAGCCAAACCCATTTCTACTACTTGGTGACCAGGAAAATAATCGGCTTTGCCTGGGCCAAAATCTTTGACAAGCAAGTCCGCATTTTTAATGGCAATATTCAACAAGGTCTTCTTGCCAGTTGAAATATAGTGCGCCGTTGCGGCTTCATATAAGTGACCGCTATTGTATAATTCGTGACTCAGGTCAGGATCTTTTTCCCAGCGCCTGGCTCCTACCCATGGATGCTGTTTCTGAGGCTTCATGGTTCTAAACGTGTAGAGATAACCATCTGGCTCTTGGGCTTCACCAATAATGCCAATAAGGGTATCAATGCTGCGTTCCAGCGATGGATTGGGTTTTACCTGTAAAGAATAAGAAGCACCTTCAATGAGTTTATAAATATCAGTATCGTCAAAAGGAAATTCGGTTTGACTGGTTGCGTCTTTCTTGCCCGCCGCTTTTAAAAAGTTATCAATACGTCCCTGTTCACGGCATTTCTGTAACACATAGGGAATAGTAATATTGGCATTGATATCTATTCGCGGTGCCCAGAACTGATCATTCACGTGCACATGGTTAAAAGTCACGGGCTGTATGGGATAATCGCGGTTTTGAACCTTGGTTTGGGCTTGCGCCGATGTGGTTAGCAACACTGCTGCTAAAATCAATTGTTTGCCGCTTGGAACTGTTTTTTTCATGCTAGTTGGTCTGGAGCATGAATTTACATTAGAAGGGGGGAATGGGGAAATCTAATCGGTGTTTAAGATTGTGTAGGGTTTTGCTGGCGCGATTGGAACGTCAGCTATTTAATAATCTTATCTAAAGCCTTTAAAAATTCATCCCCGAATCCAATAAAACTTTCAATAATAATACCTTCGGGATTAATCAAGAAACTGGCAGGAATTGATTGAACATTGTATTGAGTTTTTATTTTTCCAGTTTCACCTTCTAGGTCAGATACGTTAGTCCATTTTATATTATCCTCTCTACTTGCTTCAATCCAATATGCTTTATTATTATCAAGAGAAAAACTTACTATTTCAATTTTATCTCTAAATTTTTGATAATTGTCACTGAAATTTCTATTCTCCATTCTACATGGTCCACATCCCTTACTCCAAAAACTCAATAAAATATATTTTCCTTTTAATGACGAAAGTTTAAATTGGTTTCCTTGTAGATCATTAGCTTTAAAGTCAATCATTTTTCCACCTTTTTTGGCTAATTCATCTTTAGCAAAAAAGGTTAAGGATTTAGCCTTAGAACTGGATAGAATTTCTGAGCTCATTTGGGATAAAAGAGATTGAATAGTTACTTTACCTATTGAATTTCTATTTCTATATAAAATATCTAATCCTAAATATGAATTAGGATTAGATATTCCAAAATTGATATAAATCTGCTGGGCAGTATCTTGATAATTATTTACATGACTAATCAATATTTTTTTATGTTCTGAGTCTCTATATTGTTTAGCTATAAGACTATCATATGCGTGATAAGCTATAATATTATACGGCTGTTGTTTTTCATCTAGTTTGTTACGTAAAC
>NCHJ01000062.1 GCA_002256765.1 Bacteroidetes bacterium 24-39-8 | reverse complement strand
TTCATGTGGGTAATTTTGTACTTAGACTAATCCAATTGGCATGCCATGAATACAAACCGTTGATTATCATTGATCTTTTAACATATTCAATAAGATTGATATTCCCAAAATTGGAATTTTGAATAAAAAATGGGAAAAACCCAGATAAGTTTCAACAAGATTTGTTGGAAGCGGATGATTACCCCAAATTTGAAAAAAATAACACCATGAAGCTTTTGAAGTCTATTTTACTGATTGCCATTGCCTTTAGTTTTAGCACCGGATCTAAAGCTAATGCAGGACCAGATGATGTTTTGGGAATCTGGTTAAATTCAACGGGAAAGGGACAAATTCAAATCTTCAAACAGGGTAATGCCTATTTTGGCAAACTAGTCTGGCTCAAAGAACCCAATAACGAAGCTGGAAAACCCAAAACAGATAAAAACAATCCTGATAACAATTTAAAATCCAAACCCATTTTGGGTTTACAGATTTTGAAAGATTTTCAATTTGACAAAGACGAATGGAACGGCGGAAAGATCTATGATCCTGAAAATGGGAAGGAATACAAGTGTTATATGAAAATGAAAGATGCCAATACACTCATGGTTAGAGGCTATATTGGCATTTCGTTAGTGGGTAGAACAGATACCTGGACCCGTATTAAATAATTACAAAACTCCTTTAGTAGATGGCAAGTGATTGGAGAATGGATCTCTTTTCACCGCCATACGAATAGCTTTGGCAAAAGCCTTGAAAATGGCTTCAATTTTATGGTGCTCATTGTCTCCCTTGCAACTAATATTGAGGTTGCATTTGGCAGCATCACTAAAGCTTTTGAAAAAATGGAAGAACATTTCTGTAGGCATTTCTCCTATTTTTTCGCGTTTGAATTCAGCGTCCCAAACCAACCAATTTCTTCCCCCAAAATCAATCAATACCTGGGCTGACGCTTCATCCATGGGTAGGGCAAATCCATAACGCTCCATACCACGCTTATCGGCCAAAGCCAAACCAAATGCTTCTCCAATTGCAAGACCTGTGTCTTCAATGGTATGGTGTTCGTCTATATGCAAATCTCCCTTGGTATGCACGGATAAATCTAATTTCCCATGACGCGCAATTTGGTCAAGCATATGGTCAAAAAAGCCCAAGCCAGTTTGAATATCGGCTTTGCCAGAACCATCTAAATTCAATACCACTTGAATCTTAGTTTCATTGGTATTGCGCTGGTGCTCCACTTGTCTTAAACCCAATTTCAAAAACCGATAGATTTCTTCCCATGCAAGGGTTTCAAGCGCTACCGTTTCTTTTAAAGCATCCATGCTATCTGCCACTTCTGCCCCACCCAAATTAGGATCCGCGTTGAGCCAAATAGCTTTGGCACCAAGGTTTTTGGCTAATTGCACATCTGTAATTCTGTCCCCAATCACATAGCTATTGGCTAAATCATATTTGGTTGCATCTAGATAAGCAGTTAACATGCCAGTAGCAGGTTTGCGCGTGGCTAGGTTTTCATGCGGAAAACTTCTATCAAAATGAGCGGCCGCAAAATGAATATCTTCATTGGCTAAGGTTTCCATGATAAAATCCTGCACAGGCCAAAAAGTCTTTTCAGGAAAAGAAGCTGTACCCAAACCATCTTGGTTACTCACCATTACCAATTCATAATCCAGTTCTTTGGCAATTAAACCCAGGTATTGAAAAACCCCTGGATAAAAACTCAGTTTTGAAAAATCGTCAATTTGGTAAGTAGGTGGTACTTCATTAATAATGGTTCCATCTCTGTCTATAAATAAAACTCTACGCATATCATTTTAATTTTGCCCTAAGGGCTTTAACTTCTGCAGCTGTTACAGCTGATGCTTTATTGCTCCAACTATTTCTAATATAAGTAAGCACGTCGGCAATTTGTTGGTTATTCAAATCAGCATGTGGCGCCATATTATTTGAATAATATTCTCCGTCAATTTCTACCCTATCTGAATAACCCTTTAGTACTATTCTAATCAACTTGGCTTTGTCAGCAGCTATGACCGCTGAAGCACCATCCAAGGGAGCATTAAGTCTTGGTACCCCACCGCCATCAACTTGATGACAAGCCAAACACCTGCTTAGATACACTGCTTTACCATTATCCATCACAGACTTAGTAATAGGCTTAGCAGTTTGTGAAAAACCATTTAGACCAAAACATAGCAAACCCATCATCATCAATCCCCTTGCTGCTTTCATGACTATTTACCGTTGTACATGATTCTATAAATAGTGCCCTTGCTATCATCTGATACATACAAAGAACCATCTGGTCCTTGCGCCAATCCACAGGGACGGTGTTGCGCAACGCGGGTACTTGTTACCACTTCTGCTCCAGCAAAACCATTGGCAAAAATTTCCCACTGTCCAGTTGGTTTACCATTTTCAAAAGGAACAAAAGCCACAAAATAACCTTCCTGAGGTAAAGGAGCCCTATTCCAAGAACCATGGAATGCTACAAAAGCACCATTCTTATACTTGGCAGGAAATTGATTTCCAGTGTAAAACAAAAGGGCATTGGGTGCCATATGCGCAGGGAAAGCTATAGCTGGGTCTTGGAATGCAGGATCCATAGAAACTTTTTTACCATCGCCACCATATTCAGGAGCAACTATTTTTTGCTTTAATTCAGGGTCATAATAGACATAGGGCCATCCTGCATTGCTACCTTCTTTAATGGCATACATGGTTTCTGCAGGTTTTTCTGCATTGGTTTTTTGATCATATAAATCCGGAAACAAATCATGTAATTGATCTCTACCGTGTTGCATGACAAATAATTGGTTATTCTGTTTGTTCCAATCAAGACCTACCACGTTGCGCAGACCAGTAGCATATCTTTTACCATCGCCATAGCTTTGGTTTGATTTCTCAGCATCAAATTTCCAAATACCACCAGCAGAATCCAAAACCGGACAAGGCATCATACCCATGGATCCCTTTTGCCTGTCTTTTTCCTGACAAGAATTAGAGAATGCCCCAATATTTACATAGATATTTCCTTTACCATCTAGGGCAATGGATTTGGACTCGTGTTGTCTTCTATTAATTAAACCAGTGACAATTTTTTGAGGAGACATGGGGTTGACCAAAGAACCATCTGGGGTTAGCGCATAGCGATAGACTTCTTGATCAGAAGATGCATATAACCATTTACCACTAATGGCAATGCCCGTTCCACCAAAATCGCCAAAAGCGCCCTTGTCTTCAGTTCTACCGTCTCCGTCATTATCGCGCAGCACAACAATCCCTTTACCATTTACCAATCTAGATAGCTTTACATAGATGGTTCCTTGATCAGTAATGGCTATATGTCTTGCCCTACCTACACTATCGGCCACTTTTAATGCTCCAAAACCAACAGGTAATTTCAAACCAGCATTATCAGCGTCAGGCAAAATGGGTTTGCTGGCCAATTTGGTAGAATCGCCGGCATTGGCTGAAAATGTTGTGAAGGATAAACCAAGTGCCAATAGGCAAAAGGAAATGTTTTTTCTCATGTGGTTGTTTTGTGGGTGTCTTATTTGCTTGCGCAATGAAATTACAAATGAAAACAGAATTATTCTGGGATTGTTTGAGACGCATACCAATCCTGCATGGCGTCTACCAAGTCTGTATTTTCTTTTTCCGTTCCAATGGTAATGCGTAAACAGTCTTCACAGAGTTGCACGGAGCTTCGGTCACGCACTACAATACCCTTGGTTAACAGAAATACATAGATTTTTCTTGCCTCAGCAATTTTGACCAAGATAAAATTGGCATCTGATGGATAGACTTTTTCAACGGTTGGCATGGATTCAAATACCTCAACCAAGGCCTCACGCATATCTACCAAGATCTTAATCATGTCTTTTACCTGACCTAGTTCTTCCATGGCTTTCAAAGCCAGTTCTTGGGTAACTTGGTTAATATTATAGGGAGGCTTTACTTTATCCATCACTTCCAAAATCTCTTTGGAGGCAAATGCCATTCCCAATCTTAACCCCGCCAAACCCCAAGCCTTACTAAAGGTCTGAAGAACCACCAAATTGGGATAATCCACTAGGTCTTGGATAAAGGATTGTTGTTTGGCAAAATTGATATAGGCTTCATCAATGACCACAATGCCATCAAAATGATTCAAGACCATTTCAATATCTGCCCTATTAAGGCTATTTCCTGTGGGATTATTGGGAGAACAGATCCAGATGAGCTTGGTATTTTCATCAATCAAGGTTTCAATATGTGCCAGGTTTAATTGAAAATCAGGCAGCAGTGGTGCCCTTTTAAGAGCAATATTATTGATATTGGCACTAACCTCATACATGCCATAAGTAGGTGGGCAGATAATGGCATTGTCCTTACCCGGCTCACAAAAACACCTATAAAGCAGGTCAATACATTCATCACTCCCATTACCCAAAAAGATATGTTCAGGGGCAATTCCCTTAATCTGACTCAGGGCTTTTTTTACTGCTTGCTGGTGTGGATCCGGGTAACGATTATACCATTTTTTCAAAGGGGACCCCAGACTATTTTCATTGGCGTCCAGAAAAACACTGGCTTCACCACTAAATTCATCCCTAGCCGATGAATAGGCTTTTAGGGTTTTGATATTGTCTCTGATCAGTTTGTCTAATTGGAACATATTGGGAAAGTCAAAATTAAAAATTCAAAAGTCAAAATGGAAATAAGTAATAAGTCAAAATTAAAAATTCAAAAGTCAAAATGGAAATAAGTAATAAGTCAAAATTTAGGAACCAGTTTGTTTTAAAGCCAAAGCTTTCATCAATTGTTGTAGCGCTTATTCATGCAAGGAGTCTACCCGCACCCTAACCGCATTGGCATGGGCGTCTAGTCCCTCAGCCATAGCCATCAGGTCTACAATTGGGGCAATGGCTTTTAAGCCTTGCGGCGATAGTTGCTGAAAAGTAATCTTCTTGACAAAGCTATCTACACTGACCCCACTATAAGCCCTGGCATAACCATTGGTTGGAAGGGTATGATTGGTACCGCTGGCGTAATCTCCCACGGACTCGGGTGAATAATTACCCAAAAAGATAGATCCTGCATTGACTACCTGCTCTGCCAAAAGCTCTGGCTGGGCCGTTGCAATGATTAAATGCTCTGCTGCATAGGCATTGACCAGCTCCAAACCCTGTTTCATATCTTCAATTAAAATACAGGTACTATTATCTAAAGATTTGATTGCCAATTCTTTTCTTGATAATTGAGCCAACTGTAATGTAAGTTCCTTTTCTACCTCGTTAGCCAATTCAGCTGAATCCGTGACCAGCAATACCTGACTATCAGCCCCATGCTCGGCCTGACTTAATAAGTCAGCAGCTACAAATACGGGATTAGCGCTTGCGTCTGCCAAGACACAGACTTCACTGGGGCCAGCTGGCATATCAATGGCAATGCCTTCTTGTTGCACCAAACGCTTGGCACAAGTCACGTATTGATTACCAGGACCAAAGATCTTACTCACTTTGGGAATGGTCTGCGTACCATAAGCCATGGCTGCAATTGCTTGTACACCACCAATTTTATAGATTTTTTGAATCCCTACCAGATTGGCTGCAAATAAGATTGCCGGATGCAATCCTCCTTGTTTATTGGGTGGAGAGCAAAGCACAACTTCTTTACAAACAGCTATTTGAGCAGGTATACCTAACATTAAAATGGTAGAGAAAAGCGGCGCTGATCCACCCGGAATATAGAGCCCCACCCTTTCAATACCCACTGATTTGCGCCAGCACTTGACACCTGGCATGGTCTCTACTATTACAGGCTCTCCCACTTGGGTATTGTGAAATAGGCGAATATTCTTGGCTGCTTGTTCAATGGCTGCTTTTAAGGCTGATGGCAATGCTTCTATAGCTGCTGCAATCTCAGCTTCACTAACCAACTGCGCTTCCTTTGAAAGTACTACGCCATCAAATTCCTGAGTATAACGCTGAACTGCCACATCTCCTTCTTGCTTTACAGCACCCAGAACAGCCTGAACTTTGACCTCTAATGCCTTATCGTCTAGTTCCGGTCTTTGCAAAAGCGAGGGCCATAGCTCCCTAGCAGGATTCTTAACTATTTTCATATTATACAATCATTTTTTCAATAGGCACAACCAAGATTCCTTGGGCACCAGCTTCTTTTAATTGTTCAATTATATCCCAGAATTCATTCTCTTTCAATACACTATGTACACTACTCCATCCTGGCTCAGCCAAGGGAAGCACAGTAGGGCTTTTCATACCTGGTAACAATGAAATGATCTTACTAAGGTTTTCATTAGGGGCATTTAGCAGAATGTATTTGTTGTTCTTAGCCTTTTTCACTGACTGAATCCTAAACAATAACCTAGCAAGGGTCTGTGATTTCTCCTCAGACATTTGTAGATTTTGAATCAACACTGCCTGAGACTCCAAAATGGTTTCCACCTCTTTTAAGCCATTCATGAACAAGGTTGACCCACTACTTACCAAGTCACAGATAGCATCGGCCAAGCCAATCCCTGGCGCAATTTCTACAGAACCACTGATCTCATGGATCTCTCCATTGACCTGATTTTTATTCAAATACTGCTTTACCAATACGGGGTAGCTAGTGGCAATGCGCTTATTGTCTAAGAATTGAGCCCCTGTATATTCTTCTCCTTTTCTAATGGCTATACAGAGTCGGCATTTACCAAAGCCCAGTTTCTCACCCACTTTTACCTGTTTGTTTTTCTCATAGACCACGTTTTCTCCCACAAAGCCAATATCGGCCACTCCGTCTTCCACGTATTGGGGAATATCGTCATCCCTTAGAAAATAGACTTCAATGGGAAAATTGCTGGCTTCTGCCTTTAATTTGTTAACCCCATTACTAATATCAATGCCACATTCCTTTAATAATCTAATGGAATCATCATGGAGTCGGCCGCTTTTCTGAATAGCCAACCTTAATTTCTGTGTCTCATTGTTGCTTGCTGTCATAAACTCAATTTTAAAATCCCCCTAGGGGTGAAAATAAAAAAGCCTACCCTAGGGTAAGCTTTTCAATGTTTTATAGGAACACAAAACACCTACAGCCTACCGCTTGGGTAAGGAATGATGATGGTGGATATGTGTAATTTGTTTCATTGCCTCACAAAATTAATGGGATAAGATTTGCTGGGCAAATTTATTTCAAATGGCTTATTCAAGGATATGTCAATTGCTTTCACCCATTTGTCAAACCTAATTGCATTGAATTTGATTTATGGTTAACTTCCAAATCCAAATAAAAATTATGTTTCAAATTCTATTGATTGGACTTTCTTTTATCTTGTTTTTCTCTAACACCAAAGCGCAGCAACAGCGTAAATTGGTTTGGAGCGATGAATTTAATTACAAGGGCCTTCCCAATCCCCAAAAATGGAATTATGACACTGGTGGCCATGGTTGGGGCAATAATGAACTACAGTATTATACTTATCAAGAACAAAAGAATGCAAGGGTAGAAAATGGACATCTAATCATTGAAGCCCACAAAGAAAAGATAGGCAAGAACACTTATAGCTCGGCCCGATTGGTCACAAAGGGTAAGGGCGATTGGACTTATGGCAAACTAGAAATCCGCGCCAAAGTACCTGATGGATTGGGCACTTGGCCCGCTATCTGGATGTTGGCATCTACCAAACCACTGAAATGGCCTGATGATGGCGAGATTGATATTATGGAACACGTGGGTTATGACCAAGGCGTTTTACACGGCACCATCCATACTAAAAAATACAATCACAGCATTGGAACCCAAAAAGCGGGTATCATTACAGTAAAAGATATTAGTCAGGCTTTTCATACCTATCAATTAGAATGGAATGCTGAGACTATTAAAATTGGCATGGATGACAATTACTATTTCACCTACAAAAACGAACATTCAGATAAAACAGCATGGCCATTTGACCAACCCTTTCACTTACTGCTCAATTTAGCAGTTGGCGGCAATTGGGGCGGAGCCAGGGGTGTTGACGAAAAAATATTTACTAAACGTATGGAAATAGATTTTGTAAGGGTTTATCAATAACATTTAAAACTTTAACTATGAGCAATAACAAACAATTATTAACTGCCCTCTGCTTCTTATTGCTAGGAACAGGGCTATGGGCGCAGGACGCCGCTAGTTACCAGACACCGCCAAAAGACATTGCGGATTTATTATTAGCCAAACCAACACCTGGTGTAAGTATCAATGGCAATGCTAGCTGGATGCTACTCAGTGAACGAAATTCTTATCCAACAGTGGAAGAATTGGGACAACCGGAATTACGTATTGCAGGTCTTAGATTAAACCCCAATAATTTCTCACCTAGCAGGGGTTCTTATATTAATAACTTTCTCTTGAAAAATATCAAGACCAATCAAGAGTTCAAAATAAGCGGATTACCTGCTAACCTGCTTGGAGGTTTCCCGTCTTGGAACCCATCTGAAACCAAGATAGCTTTTACCAACACTACTGCTACTGGCGTAGATTTATATGTGATTGAAGTAGCCACACAAAAAGCTACTAAAATCAATAAAAAAGCCGTGAATACAGTTTTGGGTAATGCTTTTACCTGGCTAGATGACAATACCATTTTATACAAAGCCACTACCCAAAGCGCTGCTGCTGCACCCAAAAAATCTATTACACCAAAAGGTCCCACTATTCAACAAAACTTAGGCAAAGCCGCACCCAGTGCTACTTTCCAAGATTTGATTAAGAGTCCATATGATGAGCAATTATTTGAGTTCTATGCTACATCACAATTGATTCAAAACAAAAATGGTGTAGAAACCCTTATTGGAAAACCTGGTATCCTCTCCTCTTTTGTGTTGTCTCCAGACAAGAAATATCTATTACAGCGTACCATTCGTAAACCATTTTCTTATTTATTTACTGCTCAAGGATTCCCTTCAACTCTTACCATTACTGACTTAAAGGGAACTACGGTGAAAGTATTGGCAGAATTACCTTCTAGTGAAGGAACCCCTTCTGGCTATGACAATACCCAAAATGTGCCACGAGCTTTTGACTGGAGAGATGATGAAGCGGCTACTATTACTTGGGCCATGCCTTTGGATTCTGGTTTGATTAAAAACAAAGTGGACTACCACGACGCCGTATATGCTTTGAGTGCTCCTTTTACTGGAACCGCTAAAGAACTGTTCAAAACTAAATTCCGTTACGCAGGCACTAGCTGGGGCGATGCTACTCTAGCACTGGTTCAGGAAAATTCAAGAACACGTCAAATGAGAAGAATAAGCCGCTTTAACAGCAGCACCAATAGTTTGGAACTCTTATTTGAACGCAATCAAACCGACGCCTACAATGACCCAGGAACACCAGTTACCACCAAGAATGCTTTTGGTAAGCAGGTAATTCAAACCATCAATAATGGAACAAAATTATTGATGAACAATACCACAGGATCTTCCTCAAAAGGTGATCTTCCTTTCTTAGCAAAATTTGACTTGAGTACCAAACAAAATGAAATTATCTGGCGTTGTTCAGAAGGTAGTTATGAATTTGTAGTGGAAGTTTTGGACCCCAATAAACTGGTGTTGATAACAAGAAAAGAGTCCCAAAAAGAAGTGCCCAACTACTATTTAAAAAACCTGATGCTCCGTATAGCCGATCAGCCATTAACCAATTTTGCCAATCCATATCCTCAATTAGTGGGAGTAACCAAGCAAAAAGTTTCTTACAAAAGAGCCGATGGCGTTGATTTGACTGGTGACCTATATTTGCCAAAGGGCTACAACAAAGAAAAAGATGGTTTACTCCCTGTATTAATGTGGGCCTATCCTCGTGAATTCAATAGTGCTGCTGATGCCGCTCAAGTAAGGGGTTCTCAGTCTAAGTTTACCACTATTAGCTGGGCCTCTCCTATTTTCTATGTAACTCAAGGATTTGCTGTTTTGGATAATGCCGAATTTCCCATTGTTGCTGCCAGCGCAGACAAGAAACCCAATGACAATTTTGTAGCCCAATTGCAAATGAATGCGGAAGCTGCCATTAATAAATTATCTGACCTAGGCATTGGCGATAGAAAACGCGTAGCGGTTGGAGGCCATAGTTATGGAGCATTTATGACCGCCAATTTATTGGCACATACCAGCTTATTCAAAGCAGGGATTGCACGTAGTGGGGCTTATAATAGAACCCTAACCCCTTTTGGATTCCAAAATGAAGACCGCACTTATTGGCAAGCACCTCAACTCTATTTTGAGATGAGTCCTTTTAGTTATGCTAATAATATTAAGACCCCTATTTTGTTGATTCATGGTGATAGTGATGACAATCCAGGCACATTCCCCATTAACAGTGAGCGTTTGTACAATGCTGTGAAAGGTCATGGAGGTACAGTACGTTTTGTATTCTTACCTTATGAAGCACATAGCTATCGTGGCAAAGAAAACTTGTTGCATATGTTATGGGAACAGAACCAGTGGTTGGACAAATACGTGAAGAACGCTAAATAATAGTCCCTAATAATACTACAAAGGCCCGAGTAATTGCTCGGGCCTTTGTTTTTAGATCTACTCAAATGACCTGACAAAGGTTTTGATTATATTATTAGGAACCAGTTGCTCATTTATCATGCTTTTTATTAATAAAATTTTGGCAATCATTTGTTTTTACTGGTTCTGCTTTATCTTTCCAATCTAAACGATTGCATATGAAATGGTCATTATCCCTATTTGCTTGTTTCTTTTCTATTCTAGTTTTTGCGCAAGATTATTATTTATTTGTGGGCACTTATACTTCAGGGGCTAGCAAAGGAATTTATGTATATCATTTTAATACCAAAACAGGTAAAGCTGAGTGGGTAAGCAATACAGATAGTTCTGCTAACCCATCTTTTTTGGCAATTGCACCAAATGGCAAATTTGTCTATGCTGTAAATGAAGTAAGCAGAAAGCAAGCCGGCTTAATTAGTGCCTATGCTTTTAACCCTATCACAGGCAAACTTTCATTTATTAATCAAACTTCTAGCGGTAGTGAAAATCCTTGTCATATTTCTATAAGCAAAAATGGCAAATGGGTATTAACCGCAAATTATAGTGGTGGTAGTTTGGCAGCTTTGCCTGTGAATGCAAACGGCAGTATTGCTGCATTTACACAACATATTGTACACCTAGGAAAGGGTAGCAACCCCGCAAGACAAGATATGCCCCATGTGCATTCTGTGTTTCTTTCACCTGATGAAAAATTCTTACTCACACCAGATTTAGGCACAGACAAAGTAAATATTTACCAGTTTAACCAAGCAGTCAAACAGCCACTCACACCTGGCACTCAACCATATATAGCTATTGAGCCTGGTAGCGGACCAAGACATTTGGATTTTTCGCCCAATGGCAAATTTGTCTATGTAACAGAAGAAATGAGCGGAATGGTTTCCGTACATCGTTATCAAAATGGAACAACCAGTTTTGTTCAAAGAATTGCTACTCACCCTGCTGATTACAAAGGCCAACCCGGTAATGCAGATATTCATGTTTCCGCAGATGGCAAATTTTTATACGCATCCAACAGAGGCAAAGAAAACAATATTGCCATTTTTAGTATTGAGACTAGCACTGGAAAATTAACCGCATTGGGTTATGAATCTACAAGAGGCGAAGGTCCAAGAAATTTTAGTATTGACCCCACAGGCAATTTTTTATTGGTAGCCAATCAACTTACAAGTAATGTAGAAATTTTTCATAGAGATGCTACAACAGGTTTGCTAAAGCATACTGGTAGTAGCTTACAAATTCCCAATCCAGTTTGTCTGAAATTTTTGAAAAAATAAACTAAACACTTTCTTTTTGAAAGAGTGCAGGTATGGTTTTAAGAATCAACCCAATATCATATAGGAATGAATGGTTTTGAGCGTAGTTATTGTCTAACATTAAACGCTCTTCTTCAGACATTTCTCCCTTGCCCCTTTTCATCACCTGCCAAAGCCCGGTAATACCTGCTGGAGCCATAAAGCGTAAAGCGTATTTATCGGTAGTTAATTTTTCCGCTTCATATAAAGGCAGGGGCCTATTACCTACAATACTCATATCTCCAATTAATACATTCACTAATTGGGGTAATTCATCAATACTGGTATTGCGTAAGATTTTACCCACTTTTGTTACACGTGGATCATCCTTGATTTTGATAAAGGCAGAGTTGGCGGTAGCACGTTTGAACACCGTGTATTCTTTTTCACACCAAGAATTATTATCGGCATAAACAGGCATTTGACACTTAGACCCTCTAGCCAAACAATCGTCACAAAGCACTGGTGCTGTGTCTGTCTTAGATTCTACTACAGCAGCTCCTGAATTATATTGGTTTAAATGTTTTAAATCTTTCAGACGCTGGTCTGCATTCACATACATAGAGCGGAACTTGAAAAATTTAAATATGCGGTATCCTGTTCCTACACGTAAAGAATAATAAAAAACAGGCCCCTTGGACTCCATTCTCACTGCAATAATCACCAATAATAAAATGGGAGAAAGCACTAGTAATACTGCAGAAGCAAAACAGATATCAAACACCCTTTTTACAAATGGGGTTTTATAAGGTTGATGAATATTGGATTTCTGGTTGGTATTAATCCTTGCCCAATTTTCAATAACAAAATTGACCCTGATGGCTATACGGTTTGCGTCATATGGTGTAACAAAAACATCGGCAACGCCTGCTTTTAAACTAAAGCGTAATAGACTTTCTTTAGTTTGACTGGTTAACAGAAAAAAAGGAACTGAAGAATATTGTTTATTTCTAAGGGCTTCTAACAAAGAGATTCCGTTGGCACCCATGATTTCAGACTGAGAAATAATGGCCAATATATCTAGATCCTTACCCAACCAAGCATTGCTTAAATCTAACCCATTTGCAAAAAACTGTAGGGATAGCCCATTAAAGTTGCAGCTTTCTAAGAATTTTTGGGTGGCTTGGTCCGCATTGACCACGGCTATAATTTCTTTTGACATGATCGGCTAGTTTAGTATTTGCCCATTCTTCTAAGAATATTTTTAATTCTGGCGTCAAGTTCCCTTGGATTAAAGGGTTTAATTAGGTAATCATCTGCCCCGGCTTCCAAACATTTAATTCTAGTGTCTGTATCTTCTTTACCAGAAAGAATGATTAAAGGAATAGAACTAAAGAATCCACTATTTCTAACCTGGGTCAATAATTCCATCCCGCTTAATCCAGGAATATTTAAATCGGATAAAATTAAATCAGGCACATTACCGCTTTGCAAATAATTGAACGCATCCATCCCATCCGTAAAAAGCGTAACAGCAAAATGTTCACTAAGTGTCTGGTTCAATATAGCTTGGATAAAAGCATCATCTTCTACCACTAATATGTTGGGAAGGGGCAATTTTGGCTGAGACATTTTCTTGATTTGAAAAGTATAATATGATTTTCAATTCCTTTATAAATGTACAAAAAAACTGGTATGATGAATCCGTTTTATTTTTTGGCAGAGAGTACTTCAATGTCAAAAACCAAGATTTGGTTGGGACCAATATCCTTACTCCTTGTTCGCATTCCATAACCAAGCACAGAGGGAATATACAATCTAATTTTTCCACCTACTTTACAAGCCTGAAGCCCTAATTGCCATCCCTTGATTAACCTTTTTAAGGGAAAGCTTACAGGTTTTTCCTTTGTTTGGTCAAATACAAAACCGTCAACATAACGCCAACCTTTATAAAATACGCTTAGGGTATCTGTAGTTTGTACCAATTCCCCAGTTCCCTCTTTCAGAATTTTGTAATATATGCCATCAATACTTCCTGTTGTATCAATGGTCTTAGCTTGAATAGCTTTGTTTAATTGCTCATAATCATGGGCTATTTGAACCGCACTATCTGCATTTTTGCTCCAATCAATGGCCGGTCTGCTTTGTAAGGGGGAACGCGTAAAAACTTGACCATACTGTGCAGTTGGGGCTTCAAATCCACCATTCCATAAGAAAAATTGACCATCTTGTACGCCTGCACCATAATCAATTCTATCGCCTGCTTTTCCAGTGGCATCATAAGAAAAACTAGCATTAGTCAATTCCAACCAAGTACCATTCTCTCTTTGAATCCATTGGTTTCCAAATTGAGCCCTACGTTGCAATTGCCCATTTAAACCCACAAAATTTTCATTAAAAGAATAGAGGTTTCTCAACCATTTTCCGTCTTTAGGTGCTTTAAAAGCCGCTATTAATTTCCACTGTTGTAATTCGGGTAAAAAACAATATCCAGAATAGATGGTGGTATTAGTGGCAGAATCTGGCAGGGCCGTAACTAAAAATTTGTATACCTGACCCGTTTTCCAGGGATATACCCAATGACTATGCCCCCCAGTACCTTCATTGCCAAAATCATTGGCAACTACCCCATTGCCCTTGGCCAATAATTGTACGCGGTTGCTATCAGCTACTTTTCCTCTATCTACAGCCTCATTGCCAGCGTCCCAAACAGAAAAAATGATTCTTCTTTCCTTTTCGCTATTGACTTGAATGCCAAAATAACCCCTAGCAAAACCATTTGCCATATAATAACTATGCACCTGATCAGCACCAGCCGGAATAGTTAATTCATTGTAAAAAGCTATGACACGGGATGTATCTGAAAAGGGATAACGCAAGTGAACGGATGCTGCATTTCTGCGCTCTTTTTGGTTAAAATGCATACCCACTGTTGCGGGACCTTTACAACCAATACTAGCAATTTCAGCAATCATCTTACTTGACTTTGACAAGCCTTTAATATGAATAACATGAAAGCCCGTATCCTTCATGTTTACAGTACCAATTTTAATGGAAGTAAATTTATCAGATTTTGGAACGCTTAAGGTAAATGTCTGTTTGTCCAAGACCACTTGCAATTTTGATACCCCTTCTGGATTTCTTACTTGCAAAGACAGTTCAAGAGGGCCTGTTTTTCTGAGGTAAAAATGATAGGACAATTTTTGATCTAGATTAGTCCAATTACTAACCCCTTTTTGTGGATTAAATAGTTTGCTGCTCCAAGTTTCAGCTGGAATAGCATAACCCGTAAATGCGGGAATGGTTTGCACTTCTTGAGCCAATACCATTTGGGATAGACAACTTACAAGCAAAAGGATTAAAAAGTTTTTGCGCATGGTTAGATTTTGGATGACCAATCAATTAGAATGTTCCAAACTTAGTGAAATCCTATTAAAAGACAGCAGGAATCAAAGCACTGTATTAAATGTTAATTAAACGTTTGTTTAAATTCATTATTCTTCGCATATTTGTCCCTTTTATAAGCCATGAGTACTGATAAAAGAGCACATATTATGGAAGTGGCGGTAGAGTTATTTGCCGCTAATGGTTTTGAAAGAACTTCTATACGCTTATTGTCCCAACGGGCCGATGTTAATATTGCTATGATTAACTACTATTTTGGCAGTAAAGAGAAACTATTTGAAACCTTGTTAGAACAAAAAGCCACTTATATGCGCAACAGAATTGAAGCGGTAGAAGCGGATAAAACACTAACAGAAATTGAAAAACTGGACCAAATCATTGAAGACTATGTTACCCGTTTTCTTTCTCAGCCAGAATTTCACCGCGTATTACAACAAGAGCTGTTGGTTTCTCAAAGAGAAAACTTACACCAAAATGTGATTGGCCTTTTTGTGAAAAATACGCAAAACGTAGTAGCCATTATTGAAAAAGGAATACGCAAGAAACAATTTAGAAAGGTAGACCCACCGCTAGTTTTTGCCTCCATCATTGGCACTATTAACCAAGTAATGATGTCGAGAACCATGTGCAACTTACTCATGAATAAAGCCATTGAAAATAATCCTTATCAAGACCCCCTATTCAAAAAAAGGCTGATCCAACATCTCAAACAAATGGTGCATGCTCAATTATTGATAGAAAAAGAATCTTAAACCAATACCCATGGAACAAGCAAACACGAAAAAGCAAAAAAGTCCTGTTAAATTCATCATCATAGGTTTGATATTATTAATAGCTGGCTATTTGGGTTACCAAAAAGTTCATTTTGTATTAACGCATGAAACAACGGATAATGCACAAATTGAAACACAAATTACCCCGGTACTCCCAAGGGTTGCAGGATATGTAAAAAACATTGCCGTAAAAGACTATGATAGCGTAAAAGCTGGAGACCTATTGGTGGAATTAGATGATGCCGAACTGCAACAACAATTACAAGAAATGCAAGCAGATTTTGCTCAGGCTGAAACAGATATTGTGAATGCAAAAGCCTCTTTGAACAATGCCATTGTTTCTTTGTCAGTAAATAAGGGCAATATAGCTATCAATGAATTGAGAAAGAAAAAAACACAGGATGACTTGCAAAGAGATCAGAATTTGTACAATAGTGAAGCCATTACACGTAAACAGTTAGACGATAGTAAATTTGCTGTTGAAAATGCTGGGAAAATTTTAGACAATAGCCACAATGATTTATCATCAGCCCAAAGTAGGATTGCCGTTTTGGAGTCAAATGTGAAAAAAGCAGAAGCCGTTATGGCTGTTAAAAAATCTAGGATAAACCAACAACAATTGAAAATCTCCTATACCAAAATCTACGCCCCACAAGGCGGAAAGATTGGAAAGAAAACCATTAGCACCGGACAATTTGTACAGGCAGGAACACCCATGTTTTCCATTGTCAATGATAGTAGCTATTGGGTGGTAGGTAATTTTAAAGAAAATCAATTGTATGCACTTACCCCAGGCAAAAAAGTGACTTTGAAAATGGATGCTTATCCAGACATTGATCTGATTGGAACAGTTGCTTCTATAAGTGAAGCCACCGGAGCAAAATTTGCCTTATTACCTCCTGATAATAGTAGTGGCAATTTTGTAAAAGTGACCCAACGATTGCCAGTTAAAATCTGGATTGATGATTTGGAAAAACACCGTGAACTATTGCGCGCAGGATTGAGTGTCTCCATTGTAGCCCCTACTAAATAATTTTCTATGGCAGCTCCAAAAGGATTTGCGCAAGCCATTATTGTCATTACCACCATTGCCGCAGCGGTAATGGAATTGGTAGATACTTCCATTGTCAATGTGGCTTTAACAGACATGAGTGGTAGTTTGGGCGTGAACATTGAAGATGTGAGCTGGGTGATTACTTCTTATGCCATTGCCAATGTGATTATCATTCCGTTGACTGGATTCTTGGCCGACTATTTTGGTAGAAAAAATTACTATATAGTTTCC
>NCHJ01000206.1:1927-2759 GCA_002256765.1 Bacteroidetes bacterium 24-39-8 | reverse complement strand
CAGTGCCCGTGTGGCTGATCATGCTCTCACATCAGCTACTGATCGTAGACTTGGTGGGCCGTTACCCCGCCAACTATCTAATCAGCCGCACACCCATCATTAAGCGCCGTAGCTATAATAATCAAATGATGCCATTCAACTATATTACGGGGTATTAATCCAAATTTCTCTGGGCTATCCCCCACTTAAAGGAAGGTTGTGTACGTGTTCCGCACCCGTTTGCCGGTTACCACCCAGTATTGCTACCTGTGCTGTCCCTCGACTTGCATGTATTAAGCCTGCCGCTAGCGTTCATCCTGAGCCAGGATCAAACTCTCCATTGTAAATGTTTTGTTCGATCTGACTTTAATCTCAAAAATAAATTCGAAAATAAAATCGATTTAAATTCTATTTGATGCTTAAACCTTACCTGAATAATGACTTACATGTATTCAGATTTCTTCTGTTGCTTCCAAACTTTCAAAGATCTTTTAGGCCTTACTTGACCTCCCTTTTTATCGGGTTGCAAAAGTAATAAACCTTATCATTATCACCAAAAATAATTAGGATTTTATTCCTCTTTTTTTTTTAGCGTTAACTGCGTGATTTTTTTAAGAACTATACGCTTTTTCTAGAAGCGGGTTGCAAATATACAGACAGAAAACCGAGTAACAAAATTGATTTGCAAATATTTATGAAAATTCAATTTTTTGTGGGAATCTGTTTGAAAGAGCACCGCTTTTTTCAGTTGCGGGGTGCAAAGATAAGGGTGAACGCTTTGCCGCCAAATCTTTTTTGAAACAAAAAAGAAAGCATCTATTCAAATCCGCTCTGAGAAAGGATTTCAAGCCAA
>NCHJ01000206.1:0-1883 GCA_002256765.1 Bacteroidetes bacterium 24-39-8 | reverse complement strand
AATTGAATGACTATTGACACTCATTCAATTAAGTGTAAAATCATCGTTTTTTGTGCTAAAAATTACTTGCGATGACTGTTGTAGATTGTACAAAAGGAACTGTCAGAAAATCAAGAAAGGGGTAAAATATTGGAAGGATAATTCACTTGCATTAAACAAAGTCCATGGGCTGGAGCAGAAAAATCGGCTTTGGAACAGTCTAAAGCTTCTAAAATATTTCTAAATCCTTGTAAAGTAAGGGTACCCCTACCCGTCTTTAGCATGGTTGCCACCAATCCCCGGATCATACCTCTCAAAAAACGGTTGGCTGTGACTTCATAGACTAAGATTCCGTCTTTTTCAATCCATTCAGACCTTGAAAGCTGGCAATTAAAATTATTGACCTGGGTATTGCGCTTGGAAAAAGAGGTAAAATCAGTGTATTCCATTAAAATAGCAGCTGCCTGGTCTAAAGTATCTTTCTGAAGAGGAAAGGGATATAACCAGGCCGTTTCTGTCAAAAACGGATCCTTAATAGCATGAATACTATATCTATAAGACCTTGAGATAGCCTGAAACCGACTATGAGCATCATCAGCAACAAGAGCAATCCTATGTACAGCAATGTCTTTTGGCAACACAGCATTCAAGGCATAGCAATTTTTGTTACTAAGCTCCAAATTGGTATCAAAATGAAAATAATTCTGTTTGGCATGAACACCAGCATCGGTTCTAGAAGAACCCGTTAACTCAAATGGTTGTCGGAAAATAGTTTGCAAAGCCTTTGTAATCTCAGACTGTATAGTGTTTCCGGTATCCTGAATCTGGAAACCGCTATAGGCCGTGCCCTTGTAAGAAAGCTCCAGAAAGTAGCGTGGCATGGCTTATTTATAAGATGATTTGGCCTTTTTGGGGATGGCACCTACCTGTGGCATGGGCAGGTTTAGAATAGCTTCCGGTTCTTGCTCCTTAGCACTTTCTTCTTTCATACGCTTTTTAACAGGACCTGGAAGGTCTTTTGCTTCATCCAAAGCAGGGATGAAAATTTGAACCGTATCTAATTTGGAGCCATTTAATACTGCATAAGCTTGGTTAATCCCATTCACCCCTACTTTTTCATAGGTCTTAGTAACACTAGTAGTAGGCGCTGCTGTGGGAGTAGCCGGTTTATATACCACAGAGGTACCGCTTCCTAAATTGGGATTGGTAATTTTGATACGCTCGCCCTTGGCATTTTTAGAAATGGTATCAATTGCCGGTTTATTCACTTTGTTGTCATAGTTAATCTTAGCCAACTCCTTACCAACGGCATTGCGGATAGACTCACGAGAAACCTGATCTAACAATATAAAATTATTGTCTACGTCTTGCTTTAACCAGAATCCACGATCCTTCTCGGACAATTGTACCAAAAAGGTTTGGGCTGCAAACTGGTGTTTGGGGAAACTGACAGCAAGTCTATAATCGGCAGAAGGCAAACTAGGTATTAATAAGTAGCCTGTATTATTGGAATAAAAGACCTTATCCCCCATCTGTACGGTGAAAGGAATCTTGGTTTCTGTTTGAATATAGATAAAATATGAGCCTTGGGCATGCAAATGCTGCAGACAGAAAAGGCCTGCAACCAACATCAAAATGGATAATCCTTTGCGCTGTTGCTGCATCAAATACGGTTTAAAAAGCAAAACTAAGTCAATTCTTAGAATTCATTCATCCCCAGTTATTGGTATAAATCCCTAGATTTTGCCATTTAACTGATTCTTAAACGTTTAAAACGGTCCACCTATTATCTTTACGCCCATTAAATTAAGCCTCATGAAGCAATTACTATTAGTACTTAGCCTTTTTGCCTTGGGATTTGCCCAAGCTCAACAGGCCAAACCCAACGATGCTTGGAAAAAAAT
>NCHJ01000205.1 GCA_002256765.1 Bacteroidetes bacterium 24-39-8 | reverse complement strand
CCAACAGGTACAGCGTAAGTACCAAACGATATCCATCCGGAAGCTGCTGGATGGTCGCCTGTACTTGCCGCACTTGCATTTCGAATTCTGAGTTATCAGTCACCTCATCATCCGGAATGGATTCTACATCGGTATCATCGATCGGTATCAGTTCCATTTTTCGCTTACGGATCTGACTAATTGATCTGTTGATAACGATCTGTTTCATCCACAAACCGAAAGTGGTCTCCTGTCTGAAATCGGCGATTCGGGTATAAGCATCTATGAATGCCTCCTGCAGCACGTCTGCAGCTTCATCCGCATCATTCACAATGCGCATAGCAATATTGAACATTGCCCTTGAATAGAGCTTGTACAATTCATTTTGTGCCTTCCTACTACCGTTTCTGCATTCAACCACAAGGTCATAATGCTGATCTACGTAAACAGCTTCCAAATTTTTACGCTTTTCTTATCTAAGAGACGCATGCAATTTATTTGCGTTGCATGCGGGATGAAAAAATATTATAATGGTGGGTTTAGCATATACCTGATTTAAGCATATTGCCCTTAAAGAAATAAATTATTGTAGATCGAATACATGAAACACTGCCCGGAATTTTATTCTGAACTATTAAGTTCTTTGGGATGATACAATTTGCTCATTTTCAAATCCGATAGTATTCTAGGTTTAACTTATATCCAAATTTAATTTAAAATAGATTTTTATTAAGCTGCTCTTCTATAGTTATCCACATACATTTCACCTCTTTTTATCAGGGCAAACATCCTTAAGATTAGTTTGAACTTTACATTATTTAAGACCAGAGGATAGTTTTTGTCTCTGAGTTTTCTTTGGGCATATTCTCTAATTTCTGGGTCGTGTACCATGGCTGTTTTAGCTGCTTGATTCAGTTCCTGTTTGAGTTCCTTGTGTGCCAGGTGACTAACTCGTTTTCGACCCTTTATACTGGTTCCGGAACTGTGTTCGAAGGGGATTACTCCTACATACACAGCATATTTGCGTGCATCTGTAAAACTGGTAAAATTCTCGGTGTAAGCCAATGTCATCCATGCGTTTATTTTACCGATTCCTTTAATACTGCTGATGATCCGGTAGCTCTGTAACCAGACGTGGTCGCTTTTGATTAGCTCAGTAATTTCCTGTTCTGTCTGACTGATATATTTTTTATTGGCTTTGATCTTTGCCACGGCCATCTGAATAATGGTATCCGTTTTCTTAACCGGATACATGTGCTTCCTTTCTTTTACTGTACTTTCCCATCCGGCATTTTCACGAACCAGTCTTTTACGGAATGAGAGTAATTGTCTAAGTACTAAAACGGTATCACTTAGTGGCTTTGAAGGTATCAGCCGTCTGACTTTCTCTTCACCGTACTGGCTGATTCGAAAGGAATCAACCTTGTCGCTTTTACCCCGGACCATACCCATGGACTGCTTAATCTCTAACCCTGGTATCCTGCAATAAGGAATGGAAAGTGACTGGCAGAACTGGATGAAACGATATTCATATCCACCGGTGTATTCCATCACGATTAAAGTATCCTTTAAATGGATCTGATGGATCTTACACCATTTTTTAAAGACGTTGAATCCTTTTGTACAATTCTCAATTTTTAAATGCAGGTTGCCTTCTGCCCAGCAGATGTCAAGCGTTAGTTTAGAAACATCAACGCCTAAAATAACATTCCAGTTTTCCATACGTTTATTTGTTAGTACATTTAAATTGCCTTTTGCCTATCACCTTTGTTGTAGCAAAGAAAGTATTCTAGTTTGGCCTTGGGCAACTCAAAAAGGCAGGGACTTATACTATCGGAAGCCCTAAAAGGCTGACATCGGAAATAGTTCACCCTGCCTTTTTAAATTTAACGATTTCCACAAAAGATTAGGTTATTAACACCCCCCTGG
>NCHJ01000061.1 GCA_002256765.1 Bacteroidetes bacterium 24-39-8 | reverse complement strand
AACCAATTGTGGGGTGATTTTTAACTGCTCCCCTGCTGTCATCACATATTGCAAGCTTTGCGGATAGATATTTTGAGCTATGGCCGTATCTGTTAAAAACTGTAAAGCCACAAAGGGTAGAAAAATGCGATTGATTTTTTGCTGATCAATAAATCGCAATAATTTCTCAGGTTCAATTAACCACTGTTCTTCTATTAAAACTATTGTTCCACCCGTAATCAGCGTAGAGAAAATATCTTCAAAAGAAGCATCAAAAGTAAGCGGTGCAAATTGCAAAGTACGTGTTCCTATACCGGCATTACTATTGGTAGACTGCCATTGAATTAAATTTAATAAGGCTGCATGACCTAGACAAACACCCTTTGGTTTACCGGTACTTCCTGAAGTATAGAGTACATAAGCTCTTTCTTCAAAAAAAGGAAACGAGTGATTGGCTATTTCTTGGTTTTTAACGGATTGATAGGTTACTGCGTTTAGTTCAAGTTTATTAAAAAACTGTTCTTCTGAATAATCACATAGTATGAATTCCAGTTCTGCGTTGTCTATTAACTCTAACAATCTTGCATTTGGATAGGTTGGATTTAGGGGCAGATAGGCTTTTCCTGATTTTAAAATGGCTAGCATAGCAATTACCATATCAATGCTTCGGGTGGTGCTGATGCCTATGATGACAGATTCTGGTGCTTTTTGCTGTATTTCAAATGCCAATTGATTGGCACGTTGATTCAATTCCAGATAGGTAATGGAATGGTTGTTATGTTCAACGGCAGGAAGATCAGACCATTGAGACAACAAATGTTCAAATAGTTGGTGTATAGAATGGGGCATCAAACAAACATTAAAAAAACCTAAATATTCACGAAAAACGTAAAATATGGGATATTATTTCATGTGAGGATTAAATTATATGGGAGGGGGTTGGTGCTAAGGAAATGTTTCTTTGAACTGAAGAATTGGGAAGTTTTGACCCAAGGTGATGTTTCTTTGAACTGAAGAATTGGGAAGTTTTGACCAAAGGAGATGTTTCTTTGAACCGCTGTGCCAGCGGTTGACTGGTGAGGAGGGTTTTATGGACTTTGATACTTTTAGAGGGGGTGTTTTATGAACTGCAATGTTGGGATGTTTTGACCCAAGAAGATGTTTCTTTGAACCGCTGTGCCAGCGGTTGACTGGTGAGGAGGGTTTTATGGACTTTGATACTTTTAGAGGAGATGTTTTATGAACTGCAATGTTGGGATGTTTTGACCCAAGAAGATGTTTCTTTGATTGGATTAGCTACGCTGATCCTTGTTGGAGGTCCTTACCCAAAAACCCTTGCCGCTTGGCAGCGGCTGGTTTTTTATTTACTTCAGCTCCCGTAAATGCGCTTCGCTTTTTACTTCGCTTCTGTAAATAAAAAACCCGACTATCGTCGGGTTTTTGTGAACCGGATTGGATTCGAACCAATGGCCTGCTGCTTAGAAGGCAGCTGCTCTATCCAGCTGAGCTACCGGTCCATTTACTGGTATTTTATGGACTTTTTCGGGTTTGAAAGCTTGGCTTCCTGACCTGAAGGGTCGCAAAAATAAATTTTAATTAGTTTGCAGCCAAAAGCAATTCATACAATGGACGTGAAAATTGAAGAAAGTTGGAAAGAACTACTCAAAGAGGAGTTTTCAAAAAGCTATTTTTTGCAGATTGCGGCCCATTTAAAGACCGAAAAAGCAACAGGAGCAACGGTTTACCCACCAGGGCAACAAATTTTTCATGCTTTTGAAAAAACTCCCTTTGGCCAATTAAAAGTGGTGATTATTGGCCAAGATCCCTATCATGGACCCGGCCAAGCCCATGGATTGAGCTTTTCTGTGCCAAATGGCGTGGCCTGCCCACCCTCTTTACAGAATATTTTCAAAGAATTAAAGACAGATATTGGACTACCCATTCCTAGTACGGGCAATTTGACCCCATGGGCGGAACAGGGCGTTTTATTACTCAATGCTAGTCTAACCGTAAGAGCCAACGAACCAGCTAGTCATGCCAAAATTGGCTGGATGATTTTTACAGATGCGGTGATTCGGAAAATATCGGATGAGAAAAAAGGAATTGTCTTTTTACTCTGGGGAAGATTTGCCCAGGAAAAGCAAGACCTAATTGACCAAACCAAACACCATGTTTTAAAAGCGGCCCACCCCTCTCCTTTTAGTGTTGAAAAAGGATTTTATGGGTCTAGGCATTTTAGCCGAACCAATGAACTTTTGATGAAGGAAGGGATTGACCCTATTGACTGGAGTTTAGATAGTGCAGACCATACTTTAAAAGAAATTTAGGATATTGCAGCCCTGAAGAAACAACCAAGCATGAGCAAGCGTAGATCATCCAATCCTTTTGTAGAAGTCTTTGCCCGCATTTGGGCTTTTTGGGGACTGATTAGTTTTGCAGGAACCTTCCTGATTATTTTAATCCCCTCACTACTAACCAAACTCATCAAAGACCCCAAGGGCATGTGGTGGTTTATCAGTATTGCAAGGGGCTGGCAATGGACATGGTTACACCTAATTGGATGCCCAGTTAGCGTAAAAGGAAAAGAGCATTTTGCAACAGGCAAGACTTATATAGTTACCTGCAACCACAATGCATTATTAGATGTTCCACTTTCCGCTCCTTTTATTCCAGGCCCAAATCAAACCATTGCTAAAAAAGAATTTACCAAAGTGCCCCTGTTTGGGTTTTATTATGCCAGGGGGTCGGTTTTAGTAGATAGAAATAGCGATGCTAGCCGAAGAAAAAGTTTTGATGACATGAAAGCCGCTTTAAAAAAGGGATTTCATATGTGTATTTTCCCGGAAGGAACCAGAAACAGAACCAAGGAACCGTTGAAGACTTTCTTTGATGGCGCTTTTAAATTAGCGGTAGATACCCAAACTGAAATTATCCCTTCAGTGATTTTACATACCAAAAAAGCCATGCCCGCGGACAAGTCATTCTATCTGGTGCCACATCCAGTTGCCATCCATTTTCTAGAACCCGTTAGCCCTGTAGGATTAACTAGTAAAGAATTAAGAGATAAGGTTTTTCAAATTATGTCTGCTTATTATTTGGCTAATAATTAATTCAAAACAGCCTCTATTAATTAGCTGTTTATCAATAAAATAGCGAGATTAATAATTAGAGAAAGTCCTACTCCTATTAATCCTCAAGTCCCGCAGAATACCTGATTTAGGATTGATGGTAATATTAAAAGAACGGTACAATCCAATGGGTGTAACGTTAATGGATAATTGCCAGCAGTGCATTTCACGGGTAATAAACATGCTCAATTGCTGTAACTGCATCACATTAAAATCAAAATAACCCGTACCGCCCATTTTCCATTTTGGCGTGAGCGTAAAGTCTCCATTAAAGTTCATAGAAGAATAGATCTGACTTTGATAACCACTATAATCAGATTTTAGGGTTTGTGTGTAGTTCAAGGAATAAGAAAA
Source organism: Bacteroidetes bacterium 24-39-8 (assembly GCA_002256765.1). Taxonomy (GTDB): domain Bacteria; phylum Bacteroidota; class Bacteroidia; order Chitinophagales; family Chitinophagaceae; genus Sediminibacterium. Next base: position 14,399 of record NCHJ01000061.1, on the reverse strand, counting down.
ACTCAAAGACCAAGGCACATTAAAGTCAGTAAACTCAGCTGGATTGGCCCTAGCAAATTGCAATTGCCTTTGTTGCTCATCAGGGGTCATAAAAGGATCCAATGGCATGTCTTTACTCTTGGATTCTTTACCTTCTTTTTCATCCTTGCTCTTACTCTTAAAAGAAGTACTAATAGCTAGGTTAGCACTGGTGATTCTACCAAATTTCCCCTTTCCGGGCTCAAACAATAATTTATTAATCCGGTATCCCTTACTGTCTACATCATAAGGATCCAAGTTAGCACTAGCTGTAATATTTACTTTTTCAAACAAAGTACTACGTGCATATAAATTAAAATTACCCAGTGCAAAACTATCCGCCATTAAGTTATAGGATGAAGAGAAACCAAAACCATCAATCAATCTAACTTTTTTGGATTCCTTATTAGCGGTATCCTTCTTATCCTTCATCTTCATTTCTAAAAGGTTGTCTACCCCAAACCCAATACCGCCAAATTTACCTTCAGAAAAAGACCCCATAATCCCACCGTCAAATCTAGAAAAACGTTGTGTTCTACCAGTAGTATCAACGATAGTTGTATAGTAATCTCTCTTTGCCATGTCTGGCTTATAGTTCAAAGAAATATTAGGCCTGATCTCATGCCTGATGGCTTGCACACCTTTAGATTTCTTGAACAAATAAGTACCAAAAATTCGGGTATTGGCACCTATTCCAAATCCCATTTGACGCGCCGTATAAAAACCTTTGGTAATGGTAGTATCCACTCTTTTGTTAACCGAGTCCCATGATTTTTTATTGGACTGTCCATACCAACGCTCTTCATAAGATATGCTTGGCGCGATGGTAATTGGACCGAGTGATGGCAAGGACAAAGTAATCGGAATATTGTGTTGTGCTCCCCACTGCACCGTGTCTAGCATTCTACGAAAATTAAACGTGCTATCGTAAAAAGAGAACTGGTTTTGTAAGTTCCCACTATAACCCAGACCTAATTTCTCATACCATTTGGGGGTTCCCACAGATTCTTTTTTCTGGAAGGGATAGAAAGTAACTACGTTAAAGTTGGCGGTAGGTAAGTTCACGTTTACCAATCCCGAATTACTATTCTGGTTGTGGTTGGCGTTTAAAGAAAGGTTGTATTTACCCCTCCAATCTTTTGAATAGTTGATAGAAGAACTCAATTGGTTATTATAGTTGGCATAGGGGTTATTGAGCAAGGACTGGTTAAACTTAGTAGATCCAAAGTTTACCGATGCCCCAAAACTGGTTCCAGGCCTAGCCCTATTGTCCATACTATGACTCCAGTTAATCATATAGGATTGGGATTGGTTAAACTCTTCTTTAGAACTACCAGACCTATTTAATGCCTTGGTATTCTGAAAAGTCAAGTTGAGGTTACCCGTATAGCGATAGCGCTTAATGTATTTGCTATTAAAATTCACCAACCATCCTCCGTAGGAGTAAATATTAGCCTTGGTAGTAATGTCAACATTGTCATTGATTACTTTGTAATAACCTAACCCTTCAAGACCTACCCCAAAATCTTCACTGGTAATAAAGGCTGGTGCCATGAACCCTGAGTGCCTTCCTCTACTTAAAGGATACAAGCCAAATGGAATTCCCACTGGCATGGGTACTCCCTCAAATTCAGGAAATGCAGGACCAGAAACACCCAGCTTGTTATTCACAATCTTCATCTTGCCTGTTCTAAAGGCAAAGTGTGGGGTATCTAAATTACAGGTTGTAAAACGGGCTTTTTTGGCAAATGCTTCATCTGCATTAACTCTTTTGAGCTGCTGGGCATTCACAAAGATCTCCCCCTCCTGTAAAAAAGTATTTTGAATCAGGGCCTTACCCGTTTTGGTATTAAATGCTATGGAATCACTAATAGTCTTGGTTTCTCCTTGGTTAAAATGGGGTTTATTCAATGGATTATTGGCCGTGTCTACGCCCCCATAAGCCTTAATAATCTGGCTTTGCTGGTCATATTTAATGGTGGCCGCGTCCAAATTCATGTCTTTATAGTCCATTTTGGCCTTTCCATATAAAAAGAACTCTTTGGTAGGAATGATTAATACCCCTGAATCATCGGCATTGTATTTAACCGGCGCATCAATACTGTCTTTAGAGATATGCAGGGTATCTACTTTGGGAATACTATCAAGTTGGGTGGTATCGTCCGGGTCTGGTTCAATGCTTTTTTTCACGGGCACTGTTTCTGGAACCGTATCTTGTAAGGTGTTCAACCAGTTCCATACCATGGGCTGATGCGCGCTAGAAGCCTCAGTATGAATTGTTAATATCAGCAAATAAGCCAACACAACAATACCAAGGAGCGTTTTTACGTTAAATTTGCACAGTTTGCTCATAGTTCTCAAAGGGCAAAAATAAGGGCTTCGAGGGGTATAATGATTAGTGGGGAAAATCCTTTAACGAATTGATATGATGCGTAGAACAATAACAGGCTTTTTTTTATGCGGATTTTGTGCCTTGATAGCCATGTCCTTTATCCATCCTAAACCCAATCCCATGCAAAAGCAGGGCTTGCGCAGGATTGTGATTGACCCAGGGCATGGAGGATCAGATGGTGGTGCCAGGGGCAAATTTTCTAATGAAAAAGACATCGCGCTAGCTGTTTCTTTGAAACTAGAACAGATGATGCGCGATGAAATGCCAGATGTGGAAGTAGTTATGACCCGTACTACAGATATTTTTCATTCTGTAATTACTAAGGCTCAAATAGCCAATCAAGCCAAGGGCGATTTGTTTGTTTGTATCCACGTGAACAGTGCTGACCCTATACGACATAGAGAAGTGGTTGGGCATCATACAGAAACTTATTACAAGGGTAAGGGCAAGAAAAGAAAGAAATATACTCGTAAAGTAACGGATTATAATACTTGGACAACCCCAAATCCGGCAAAGGGTACGGAAACTTTCATCTATGGAGTAGGTAAAACAGATGCCAAGAAAGAAGCATTGACAGAAAATATGGACATGTATATGGATAGTGTTTCTGCCAAGATTCTCAATGAAAACAATAGCAATGACCCTACCAAAATGATGATCTCTACCTTGAAGACCCAGCAATATTTTCAGCGCTCCGCCAATTTAGCCCTAACTATTGAAGAAGAATTTCAGAAAGTGGGGAGGGTTAGCCGTCAGGCCCAACAGCGCCAAAAAGGAATTTGGGTATTACAGGCCGTGGCTATGCCTTCGGTTTTGATTGAAACAGGATTTATTTCTAATCCTGAAGAAGAGGAATATTTAAACACTGATGACGGACAACGAGAAATCTGTGAAGTAATCATTCGTTCCTTAAAACGCTACAAATATTCCCTAGAAAAACAGCTTTCAGTTGGCGGTGCCAAATAATTTTAACCATTCCCCCTGATTTTTTACATCTCTGATAGGAAGGCTTCAGCCCAAGAAACCTTAGTTTTGTAGCTATGAAGATTTCAAATGAAACCAAAGTGGGCGCTCTGACTGCCATAGCCATCACCTTTTTGATTCTTGGTTTTAATTTCCTGCGTGGTAGAACCATGTTCAAAACAGGACATTTTATCTATGCCAAATATGCCAATACCAAAGGCATCATGGTATCAAATCCTGTTTACATTAATGGATACCAAGTGGGTTCTGTTTTTGAATTAGAAAATTCAGACAAAGCCCTTTCTAGTATTTTGGTGACCATTAAGTTGAAGGATTATTATATGATTCCTGACAACTCAGTGGCGGTGATTAAAGAAAGCATGCTGGGTACTCCCAGTGTAGAAATCAAGTTGGGTAATTCTACCAAGGGCATGATGACTGGCGATACTATTAGAACCGTTTCTGAACCTGGTTTAGTGGGTGAAGTCATGGATAAGTTAGGTCCTGTGGGTGACCAATTAAAACAAACCATTAAATCATTGGATGCTGTTTTGAATAATATCAACACAGTCTTTGATCCAAACACCAAGAATAATTTACAAGCTGTCATTGCCAATATGAATCAAACTACGGCAAGCTTGCAAAAATCAGCCGTCTCTATTGAGAATATGTTGCACCAACAGTCTGGTACTATTACCCAGTCTATGAACAATGTGAACAGCTTTACCAAAAACTTGGTGGATAATAATGAAAAATTGAGCAGGACCATGAGTAATGTAGAAAAAACTACAGAACAATTATCCAAGGCAGATTTAGAAGGTAGCGTTACAGCATTAAAAGCGGCTTTAACCAAATTAAATACGGTCATGGCCAAAGTGGATTCTCAAGAAGGTTCATTGGGTAAGCTCATTAATGACAAAGCCTTGTATAATAATTTGAACAATACCATGCTTAGCGCCAATACCTTAATAGATGATTTGCGTATGCATCCAAAACGTTATGTGAATATTTCTGTTTTTGGAAAAAAAGACAAGACTGGTCCATTAATGCAACCCCTGGCTGATTCCACCAAGACATCCCAAAAATGAGTTGGTCCCAGAAATTGATTCTTGTTACTCTTATTACATTGTGCGGTTTTTCAGCTATGGCACAAAGGAATCCTGTGGATACGGTGGTGCCCGGTAAACAAATTGATATTCTTAAAGCAGACCGTTACAATGCCGTAAAAGTTGACAGTGCTACCAATTTAATTTCATTGGGCGGTAATGTGTTAGTGAAACAAGAAAATACTTTGTTTTATGCTGATAGTATTGTCATCAATAGTTTACTCAATACTTTAGAAGCTTTTGGAAATGTACATATCAATGATGCAGATAGTGTACATACTTATGCCCAATACCTCAAGTACCAAGGCAAAGAGAAAAAAGCCTTGCTGCAAAAAAAAGTAAAACTCACAGATGGCAAAGCGGTACTAACAACCGATGACCTTGACTATGACGTGACCCTCAAAATTGGGGTGTATAGAAATGGCGGAAAAGTAGTAGACAAGAAGACTGTACTTACAAGCAAAGAAGGTTATTATTATGGCGATACCAAGGATGTGATTTTTAAACAAAAAGTGAGACTTGTAGATCCCGAATATAAAATCAATACAGACACTTTACAATACAATACCAATACCGATATTGCAACATTCACCTGCCCTACCGTGATTCTAAATGAAAAGCGAACCATTAAAACCAAGGATGGTTGGTTTGATATCAAAAACAAAAAAGGGGTATTGCGTCAACGCTCTGTCATTGATGATAGCACTTACACTTTTACGGCCGATGATATGGCTTTTGATGATAGCACGGGCATGAGTGAGTTTACGGGTAATGCGGTTTACCGTGGCAAAGACAGTACGGAGGGTTATGACTTAATTGCTAATAATATTAAGACCAATAAAAAGAAGTCTGCTTTTCTTGCAACCCAAAAACCCTTGCTATTAATTAAACAAAACAAAGACAGCATTTATGTGAGTGCAGACACTTTGTATTCTGCCAGACTTTCTGACTTAATTAAAACGCGCAAAATTCCGGTGATTAGGGATAGTACCATGCACAAACCCGTCATTAAAACAGGACCAGACAAAGAAAAACAAGATAGCAGTAATGATAAATTCATTGAAGCGTTTTATCATGTGCGCATTTTTTCAGACAGTTTACAAGCCGTAGGCGATAGTTTGTTTTATTCTATGGAAGATTCCACTTTCCGTTTGTTTAAAGAACCGGTTGCTTGGGCTCAGAGTAATCAGATTAGCGGAGATACTTTGTATTTGTTCTTAGCAAATAAGAAACCAGAAAGACTTTATGTGTTTGAAAATGCCATGGCATTAAACTTAGCCGATAGTAGTAGTAAAGACTATTATAACCAGCTAAAAGGCAATAGTATCAACGCCCTGTTTAATGATGGTCAAATAAATTTAATGCTTGCCAAAGGAAGCGCAGAGAATGTGTATTATGGCCTTGATGATTTTAAGCGTTTTACGGGTGTCAATAAATCAGAAGCAGATATTATTGAGATCAGTTTTGAAGACAATAAGCCGCAAAAAGTGGTGTTTAGAAATAACTTAATTGGTAACTCCTACCCTATGCGGCAAGTCAATCATGAAGACCTAAAACTGCGTAATTTCAAATGGCAGGATGACCGAAGACCCAAGAGTAAGTTTCAGATGCTGAGTTATGATAATTAAGCATTGTTGATTGCTTTCCAAAATTATTTATCTTGTAACCATGAGTGGATTTTTCAAAAAAAACTTAATTAATCCCATTAATCAGTTTATGAATGATAGCAAATCCATTGGGATCATGCTATTAACCTGCACAGGTCTATCCTTACTCATTGCCAATTGGGATTGGGCAGCTCCAACATATTTGCGTTTCTGGCATTATTCTTTTTCTGGATTAGACCAACACCATGTTGAAATAGGTTTTCTATCCTTACCCAATTCTCCACTTTTACTCATCAATGATGGGCTAATGGCCATCTTCTTTTTCTTGGCAGGGATGGAAATTAAAAGGGAAATGACCAATGGGCAACTCTCCTCTATTAAACAATCTCTGTTACCTGTATTTGGAGCCATTGGGGGCATGCTGGCACCTGCAATACTTTATGGCTTATTTAATAAGGGGCAAGAAAACATACACGGATGGGCCATTCCAACGGCTACCGATATTGCTTTTACCTTAGGGGTTGCTTCTTTGTTGGGAAAACGTGTTCCCATGGGTTTGAAAATCTTCCTTACTGCTCTAGCTATCATTGATGACCTAGGAGCCATTTTAGTCATTGCCTTATTTTATGGCAGCCATTTGCAAGTGGGTTATTTAATTGCTGCAGTTTTAGTAGGTGGTATCATTCATTTCTTGAACAAGAAGCATATTGCGTTTGGGGTCTTGCAATTTGTTTTAGGTGTTTTACTTTGGTATTGTATGTTTAACTCTGGTATACATGCAACTGTGGCTGGTGTTATTTTTGCTTTTTTAGTTCCTGTAAAGCATTTGAAAAATTTTGAAACCGGTATTCATTTACCCGTCTACTTTTTAATCATTCCAATTTTTGCACTTGCCAATACAGCCATTCCCATTCCTGCAAATAGTTTTCAATCATTAGACAGTAGATTGGGCTGGGGAATTATCCTTGGTTTATGTTTGGGTAAACCCTTGGGGATTACTGCCGCTTGTTATTTTTTGGTTCAGAGAAAATGGGCGGAACTTCCAAAAGGAATTACTTGGTATAAAGTTATTGGTGCGGGCATTTTAGCAGGTATTGGTTTTACTATGAGCATTTTTATTGCTACGTTAGCATTCAAAGAAACAGCTGTTCAGGATATTGCTAAAATTTCTGTTTTACTAGCTTCTTCAATAGCCATTATAGTAGGATACTGTTGGTTCAGGTTTGAACCAAAACAGAAACCCTTCCAAAAGTATTAGTAGCATCAGAAGCTTCTAGTCAGTCTAATTAATTGGAATTGGCGTCTTCCTTTTCCATCATCAGAAAAGCTTTGATAAAGCCGTCTAATTCACCATCCATGACAGGTCCCACATTGCCTACTTCAAAGTCGGTACGGTGGTCTTTGATCATTTTATATGGATGGAATACATAAGAGCGAATCTGAGAACCCCATTCTATTTTCTTCTTACCAGCATTGGTAGCATTGAGTAATTCTTGACGTTTGCGTAACTCTTCTTCATAGAGCCTACTCTTTAACATTTTCATAGCCAATTCTCTATTCTCTCCCTGAGTACGTGCTTGTTGGCATTCAATGATGAATCCGCTTGGTCCGTGTTTTAATCGTACAGCCGTTTCTACTTTGTTTACGTTCTGACCACCACTTCCACCACTTCTATAAAATGCCCATTCCAGATCGGCAGGGTTTACTTCAATTTCAATACTATCATCAATCAAGGGATAGACAAATACAGAAGCAAAAGAAGTATGCCTGCGTGCATTACTATCAAAAGGTGAAATGCGCACCAAACGGTGAACCCCACTTTCTGCTTTTAAAAATCCATAGGCAAAATCACCATCAAATTGCAAAGTGGCACTTTTAATACCCGCAGCGTCCCCGTCTTGATAATCCAATTCGGTTACTTTCCAGCCCTGCTTCTCTCCATACATGCGATACATGCGCAAAAGCATTTGAGCCCAGTCTTGGCTCTCTGTACCACCGGCACCAGCGTTGATTTGCAAAACAGCTGGAAGTTCGTCTTCCGGTTTATTTAGCGTACTCTTAAATTCCGCTTCTTCAATTAAAGCAATGGCTTGGTCATATCCCTCACGGGCTTCTTCTTCAGAGGCATCGCCGCCTTTCCAAAAATCAAATAGCACGGCAAAATCCTCTACGGCACTCGCTACTTGCTGGTATAATTTCAACCAATATTCGTTTACCTTAATTTCCTTTACAATGGCTGTTGCGCGCTTATTATCGTCCCAGAAGCCTGGAGAAAGCGAGAGCTGTTTGTCGGTATCTACTTTATATGTGCGGTTCTCAACGTCAAAGAAACCTCCTCAGGACAACTACACGGTCCCTCATATATTTAAGCTGCTCTATTGTCATGCAGCAAAAGTAGGTGATTGAAACTAAAAAATACTACAAACCTCATAAGCCGGATTCTGTTTCTAAACTATCATTTATCTGGCCTTGCAATTACTTGCAAGATCTAGCTGCCTACCCTGGAGCTCAAGCGGGCCGCCTTCAAGCGCTCCTATACATGGCATTACAACACCCAAGGTTTACCCCCCTAGCAGGTTACCCTGCCAAGCCGTGCGCTCTTACCGCACTTTTTCACCTTTTCCCCTTGCGAGGTAGTTATTTTCTGTGGCACTATCTCTATTACTATTACTAGTCATGCCGGCCATTAACCGGTGGGTTGCCCTATGCTGTCCGGACTTTCCTCCCCCACTTGCGTGAGAGCGATAGCTCGGGTTTGTAGCGTTGCAAAGCTAATCATTATAAAATTTACCAATTGCGATAACTTAAAATCCAAGTTTTAGAAACTGTATAGTAAACCAAGCGTCTATTTCCTTTTTGCGTAAAGAGGTTTTCCCAATGCGGCACAAAATGCCCCGCCACTTGAAACAACTTTGCAATAGAAATAATGACCAAAATCCTATTAGTTTATGAACATGAAACCACTCTTATTTACAGGCCTCTGCCTTAGTTGTATATTATCACATTTGCAAGCACAAACAGACAGTAGTTATATCAAGCCCACTATTAAAAAGAGCTCCAGCACATTTAAAAAAAGCCGATTCCAACCAGAAGCAGATACTTTAGAAGCGGTAACTGTACACGCCAATAGAACCAATAACCAAAAGTCTTTGAACATTGGAAGAGTAGCCATTCCTGCCATGGATTTACCACAAGCAGTAAGTATCGTGAACAGATCAGTTATGGACAATCAACAGGCCTTACGCTTGAGTGATGTGATTAGAAATGTAAATGGCGTGTATTTAGCAACTACCAGGGGTGCCACTCAGGAAAATTTTTCTGCCCGTGGCTATTCGCTTGGTGCCAACAATATCTATAAAGACGGGATTAGAATTAATTCTGGATCCATGCCTGAAACTAGCTCTTTGGAAAAAGTGGAAGTACTCAAAGGAAGTAGTGCGGTATTGTTTGGCAATGTTGCTCCAGGTGGCATTATCAACTTGGTCAGCAAGCAACCAAAATTTGAACCGGGCGGAGAAATTGCAATTAGGACCGGCAGTTTTGGACTATTCAAACCTCATGTTGAAATCTATGGTCCATTGTCTAAATCTATTGCCTATCAAATCAATGGCAGTTTTGAAACAGCGGATAGTTATAGAGATCAAGTACAATCTAAACGCTATTATATTAACCCTTCCTTGCTTTTTAAACTAGGTAACAAAACAGAATTGTTGTTGATAACTGATCATTTGCAACATGATTTTACACCTGATTTTGGCATAGGCACTATTGATAATACCTCCATTCCAGACCTACCCAGATCAGCTTTTTTTGGAACCAATTGGCAATACGCCAAAACAAAACAATCCAGTGCTACCAGCATCCTCAAACATAGCTTTAATGACAACTGGCAATTGAATGCTTCAATTTCATGGCAACATTATAATAGAGACTATTTTGCTATTGAAAGAATTCAAGCCAAGGCCAATGGCGATTTTTATAGACCCCTAAATAGAACCAAAAATGACGAGCAATATTTGACGTCTCAGATTAGTGTTTCTGGAAAATTTAAAACCGGTCAATTCCAACATCTATTATTAACGGGTATTGACATAGACCGTTATGATACCAAGGCTTGGACTTATAATCAACCCACTATTTATGATACCATCAATATTTTGGATGCCAATAAATTCAAAGCCAGAACAGATATGCCTAATGTGAAAGAAATCAGAATGGTAGCCACTCCTATTCTAAGGTTTGGAGCTTATATTCAAGACTTAATCACTGTTACGCATCAAATAAAATTAATGCTGGGATTGAGATGGTCATACCAAGACGCAAAACCAGCTACAACAACTGATTTGATTACTGGTAAATCTACACTTGGTGCTTTAAAAACAGATCAGGCATTCTCTCCAAGAGCCGGCCTTGTCTACCAACCAAACAAACATACCAGTCTATTTGCTTCTTATGCTAACTCCTTTTCCATTAATAGCGGTACTGATGTCTACGGAAATGCCTTAGCCCCATCCATTATTGATCAATTTGAATTGGGTGTTAAAAACGATTTATTGTCAGGAGCATTAACGGTTAATCTAACTGCTTACAGGATTATCAATAATAACCTTGCCCAAACTGCGCTATTTGCCGCCGATGGCATTACCCCTAATAACAATACCAATTTAAAAGCACTCACAGGTCAAACCATGAGTGATGGTATAGAAATAGATTTTACTGCCCACCCACTAAAGGGATTAGACCTAATGGCTGGATACAGTTACAATTTTATTAGATATACCAAAACCCCTGATACAAAAGGGAATTTTGTAGAAGGAGAACGCTTACAAAATTCAGTGGGCAGCACGGCCAATGGATCTATCTTCTACCATTTCAAGGCTTGGAAAATAGGAACTAGCATCGTTTATACAGGACCAAGAACGGCAGGTTTTAATAATACCAAGGGGCAAACACAGAACTATAATCGTTTATTTCCAGTAGCAGATTTTACCACTATTGATTTAAGTGTTGGATATAGCTGGAAGCGTATTAACCTTATGGCCAAGCTGTCTAATTTGACCAATACTTTGAATTATTATACACACGAAAACTATAGTATCAATCCAATTGCACCTACACAACTGTCTGCAACAATTCGCTATACATTTCACCAATAAAAAAAATGATTGACTAGTATTTAAAGAAGATTTCTGTTGCACCATAACCAAAACGAGGATCGTATTGGTTAATGAAATTTTTTACTTCACGCTTTGATTTCAGGATCTCGTGAATCTCGTCTTTTAGTTTTCCAGTGCCAACCCCATGGATTACAATCAAGGAAGATTGATAATGAGCCGTAGCAAGATCTAGTGATTTTTCAAACTCATTGAGTTGAATGGTTAGGATTTCAAAATTGCTCAAGTGTTTCCAATCGTTTTGCAATTTCTCTATATGAAGATCTACTACTGTTCTAGCAGGAGGCAAATGCTGTCTACCTTTTGAGGCATCATATACTTTAAATCCCTTAGCAGCCAACGCTCCTAATTCAAATCGGTCATCGTCTACCTTATCTGGATAATTTTCAAACAAGAGATAATTTACCGTGGGGCTATTCCCTTCTTTCAGTGCTTCAATTTTTTGAAACAATTGTTTGGGTTTGATTTTCAAACTGGTTTCAAAATGAGGCGCTTTTTTCTTTTCAGGATTGAGTAGGGAAAAATCAAACAAAAATCCAGGAGAATCATTCACGTCTTCAAACTTGATATCGTGTAAATAAAAATCATGGAAGGGCTGGATACTGGTATCCAATTCAAAATGGGTAACACCCAAAAACTGTTGTTGGTATTTAAATTGGTAAGCTTTGTCTGAATGATTCACCAACCAGACTTTCAATAACTCTACCACTTCATCATTAAAATCATCCATCCCAAATTTTGGAATCAAGGATAGCCAGATTCCGTCGGCCACTTTTACCTTACTGGGCTGGGGTTTCTCTTTGGGAACCTGGTCAATATAAGTTTTGGGAGCAGGTTTGGCTGCTTCTTTTTTCTTCTCGGTAAATCTTTTGAAATAAGGAAAATCTATCTGGTCCATATAGGCTGGGAACTTAACCCCACGCACTTCTATGAGCACCATTTTATCATTGATAATCTCAATTACTTTGCCTTCTTCATTGCTCAATAACACCAAAATGTCATCGCCTATTTGGTACTTCATTCCTTTTCACTAGTTGAAGCGCAAATTTACAACTGTTCTGGTTCTTATCAGCAATTAATGAGCAGCCAGTTTGCTACGTTTTCTTCCGTAAACCAAGTAAATAGCTAAACCTAAAGCCATCCATCCAAAGAATACCATCCAGCTTTTACCAGGAATTTCTATCATGAGGTACATACAACAGAGTACTCCACAAACAGGAATTAAGGAATAATTGCGCAAAAAACTCAAAGTAGCCGTAATTAAGGCCGCCATAACAAAGACTAGAAATAGTATTTCTTGATAGCCCACTGAAGCAATATTGCTCAGGTCATTAAGGATTCTTTCACTAAACAAAAAGGCAAAAGAAAGGACAATCAAGGGCACTATAAATTTACCATTCACATAAGGCAATTGAAACTTGCCTGGTTCTTTAGCCAATCTAGGCAGGACCAATACCCCACCACAAACCAGTACAAAGGCAAATAAGGTTCCAATACTGGTTAGATCGGTCATAAGTTTATCGTCAATAAACAAAACAGGTGTACCTACCAAGATCCCTGTCATAATGGTTGCAAAACCAGGTGTTTTATATTTTGAGCTCAAAGTGCTGAATTTCTTTGGCAGCAAACCATCGCGGCTCATACTCATCCAGATTCTTGGTTGACCAATTTGGAATACCAATAAAACACTGGTACTAGCAATGACCGCACTTACAGAAATGATAAAGCCAATTTTCTGCATATTGATTTTTTCAAACACATAAGCTAGTGGATCGGCTACGCCTTCAAACTCTTTGTAATTCACCATCCCTGTAATGACAAGTGTGGTTACAATATAGATGATGGTACAAATGAGCAAGGAATACATCATTCCTCTTGGAAGATCTCTTTTAGGATTGGCACATTCTTCCGCCGTAGTAGAAATGGCATCAAAGCCAATATAGGCAAAGAATACTGAGGACACGCCTTTGAGTACACCTGTCATCCCATTGGGCAAGAAGGGGCTCCAATTAGCCGTAGTTCCTTCAGAAAAAATATACCAAAAACCAATGATGGCTATAAAGATCAATACTAGAATTTTAAGCCCCACCATAAAGTTGGCGCTTTTTTTACTCTCACTAATTCCTATATAAGCTACAATGGTAATCAACCCCACTATCATAAAAGCAGGTAGGTTAACAATGAATTTAAAACCCAATATTTCTGGCGCATTGGTATAGACCAGATCCGTTACTGGTTTGCCTGCGGCAATGGCTGCATCATAAGCCATAGAAGCGGTTTGATGACCAATGGTTAACCATACGGGCAATTCAATATGAATGGCTTTGAGTAGGTTATTAAAATAAGCACTCCAAGAAATAGCCACTACCACATTTCCAATGGCATATTCTAAGATTAAGGCCCATCCAATAATCCAGGCAATCATCTCGCCAAATGTTACATAGGAATAAGTATAAGCACTTCCTGATACAGGAACCCTAGAAGCAAATTCAGCGTAACATAAAGCAGTAAATCCACAGGTTACTGCAGTAATCAAGAATAAGAAAATCACACCAGGTCCACCATTAAAAGCAGCAGTACCAATGGTAGAGAAAATGCCAGCACCTATTACAGCGGCAACCCCCATAAAAGTTAGGTCTTTTACACCCAATACTTTTTTCATGTCGGCGCCATGACCGTCTAATAAACCCGCGTCATAATCCTTTTGTATGGTTTCTAAAGACTTCTTTCTGAACAGTGAATTAGACATGTGTAATTGTTTGCCTCAAATTAATGGATAAAAATGGAATCACCTGAATGGATTTCAGGATAAATTAGTGTTCTCTTTGAATTAGAAAATCTGCTAATTCTTTTAATGGCTGTTTTCTGGTAGAGACTACTGCAATATCTTCTAAGTGTTGCAGGGCTGTTTGCAAATATTTTTCCTTGAGTTCATTAGCCCACTGGTCAACATTACAATCCTTAAAAATGGCCAATACTTGTTGTACTTTGTCTGCAGGATTATCCTGCATCAAATGCTGTAATTGTGCTTTCTGCTCTGCTGTGGATACATACCCTCGGAGTACCAATCCAAGTGGCCCGAAGTTTCAAAGAGCGCAGCCTTGGTGATGTGAGGTGAGTAAACGAATTCATAACCTTC
>NCHJ01000060.1:17973-23268 GCA_002256765.1 Bacteroidetes bacterium 24-39-8 | reverse complement strand
CTTAATTGAAACTGAATGGTATGTAAAATCATACCCTTAGAATTATCCAATACTTTTTTGGTATTTACTGATTTTTTTGCAGGTGTTTTGGCTTCCACTTTTTTGGGTGCAGCTTTTTTAACCGCAGGCTTTACAGGCGATTTTGCAATCCTCTTTTTTTCCGTATCCAAGGTCCTCGTTTTTGTATTGTAAAGCTAAACAAAACAATGTGTATTTCAAACACAATAAATAGCAAATTTTATTGGTTGAGAACCAAATCAGCTGCTTTTTCACCAATCATGATTGCTGCGGCATTGGTATTTCCAGAAACAATGGTTGGCATTATAGAAGCATCTGCCACCCGCAATTTACGAATACCTATTACCTGAAGGCTAGCATCTACAACGGCCATAGCATCCTGACCCATTTTGCAAGTACCTACCGGATGATATAGGGTTTCTAGGCTTTTGAGAATATGTTCCATTAATTGTTCATCAGTAGCTGGTAATGCAGGAAATGCCACCCCATTGGGGCAAATTGATTTAAAACTGTCACTATTGACAAGGGCGATGGACTGTTTTAGCGCCTTTAATAGTATTTCTCTGTCCTTAGGACTACTTAGTAAATTGGGTTGTATAATGGGGGCTTCCTTGGGGTTGGCGCTATTTAAGGCTATATATCCCCTACTTTCTGGTCTAATAAGGATGGCTAAAATGCCAAATCCATCTTCTTTGGCAAAGGTTTCTAATTTATAGATATCGGTAGAATAATCATTGGCAATGCCAATGGGTGCAAAATGCAATTGAATATCTGGTCTTTCTAAATTAGCATCTGATTTTATGAATGCATTGGCTTCTAATGGACTATTACCTAATGGACCTTTTTTGAATAATTGGTGTTGCAATAAAGCCTTAAACATATTCCATGGCTTGATCAAGCTATTGCCTGTTGGCAAATTGGAGGAACCACTAACCCCAGACCAAACATGGTCTTGAAGGTTTTTCCCCACACCCGGAAGGTGTTTTAAAACATCAATCCCATGCATCCTTAATTCTGCCTGATCACCAATTCCTGAAAGCATTAAAAGCTGGGGCGATTGCAAAGCACCGGCACATAAAATGACTTCTTTGTTACAGTTAATTCTTTCTGAATTACTATCATGGGTTAATACTTCTACCCCAACTGCTGCGCCATCTTCTACAATCACTCTTTTGACCAAGGTACCCGTTCTTATAGTCAGATTGGGTCTTTTCATAATCGGCTTTAAAAATGCTTTTGCCGCACTATGCCGTTGATTATTTTTGATGGTGAATTGCAAAAGACTTGCTCCTATTTGATCTTCCCCATTATAATCAGGATTTTCAGGAATTCCATTTTCCTTGCAGGCATCTATGAAAACAGCTGCTAAATCAGATGGTTGTTTGGAAAATGTCACATTCAATAAGCCATCTTGACCATGAAAAGGCTCCCCTAATTGTTCATTACATTCTGACTTTTTAAAATAAGGTAACACTGAATCATAACCCCAACCAGGATTCCCTAATTTTTCCCATTCATCAAAATCAGCTTGATTGCCCCTAACATAGGCCATAGCATTGGTAGAACTACTTCCCCCCAATGTTTTTCCCCTTGGAATAAAAATTTTTCTGCCTAAAACATGGTCTTGGGCTTCCGTCCAAAATGCCCAATCCACCTCGCTATGATTTAATTTTGTGTAAGCACCTGGAATATGAATTTCAATTTTCTTATCTGGTTTACCAGCTTCTATTAGTAAGACTTTGTTAGCCTTATTTTCACTCAATCTATTGGCTAATACCGAACCGGCAGACCCAGCTCCTACTATAATATAATCGTACGACATAGTATAAATATAGTTCAATTACAGATGCCTCTAATGTTGCGTTAAAATCCAAGTATACTTTGACCCATAAGCCAACACTTGCCCCTATATTTGCCATACTAACAAATGTTCGCATATGGATACCACTTTTAATAGCAATGAAGATTGGATGAAACTCTTGATTAGTAAAACCAATCAACACTTACAACAAATTCATTTGGGTGGTGGCGCAAAATCCATGGCCAAGCAAAAGGAAAGAAATAAACTCAGTGCCAGGGAGAGAATTGCCTATCTCTGTGATCAAGAAAGTCCTTTTGTAGAAATTGGTGCATTTGCGGGCTTTGACATGTATGAAGCAGAAGGAGGTTGCCCAGCTGGTGGCACTGTTGCAGGTATCGGATATATCAGTGGCAAACAGGCTGTTATTGTGGCCAATGATCAAACAGTAAAAGCGGGTGCTTGGTTTCCAATAACGGGTAAGAAAAATTTACGCATGCAAGAGATTGCCATGGAGAATAGACTACCCATTATTTATTTAGTTGATAGTGCTGGTGTATACCTGCCCATGCAGGATGAGATTTTTCCAGACAAAGAACATTTTGGTAGAATTTTTAGAAATAACGCCAGAATGAGTGCCATGGGGATTACACAAATTGCTGCGGTAATGGGGGCATGTGTTGCTGGTGGTGCTTATTTACCCATCATGAGTGATGAAACATTAATGGTTGAAGGCAATGGAAGTATTTTTTTGGCAGGATCTTATTTGGTTAAAGCAGCTATTGGTGAAAATATAGACAATGAAACCCTTGGTGGGGCCGTAACCCATACAGAAATCAGCGGCATTGCTGACTATAAATTTCCTACTGAAGAAGCCTGTTTAGATCATATTAAATTGTTGATGGGTAGCTTAGGCGATAAACCCAAAGCTGGTTTTAATAGAACAACTGCTATCCTTCCTAAAAAAGCAACTGAAGCAATTTTGGGACAAATGCCTGTGGGTAATGCCAAACCTTATGATATGCTAGAAGTCATAGAGAGAATGGTAGATGACAGCAAATTTGATCAGTTTAAACAGGATTATGGCAAATCCATTTTATGTGGCTATGCTAGAATTGATGGATGGTCCGTAGGCATTGTGGCCAACCAACGATTGGTTAGCAAGAACAAAAAAGGTGAAATGCAAATTGGGGGCGTTATCTATAATGATAGTGCAGATAAAGCTGCGCGATTTATTATGAATTGCAACCAAAAAAAGATTCCCCTAGTATTCTTGCAAGACGTTACTGGATTTATGGTTGGTAGCAGAAGCGAACATAGTGGCATTATAAAAGACGGGGCAAAACTAGTCAATGCTGTAGCCAATTCAGTTGTACCCAAAATCACCATTATCATTGGCAATAGTTTTGGTGCTGGCAATTATGCCATGTGTGGTAAGGCTTATGATCCAAGGTTTATTTATGCTTGGCCTTCAGCCAGAATTGCAGTAATGGGTGGAGATCAAGCGGCTAATACCCTATTGCAAATTCAAGTAAGCACTTTAAAGGCCAAGGGACAAGTGATTAGCCCTGAAGAAGAAAAGAAATTACTAGATACTATTAAAAATAGGTACGAAAAACAGACATCGCCATATTATGCTGCGGCTAGACTTTGGGTAGATGCTATTATAGAACCAACTGATACTAGAAAATTAATTTCTGAAGCCATAAATGCTGCAAACCATAATCCCGATATAGAAGCATTTAAAACAGGGGTTTTTCAAGTTTAGTGAGGGTATTTTTGGACTCCATTGTTCAATTCCCATTCTAATTAAGTTTCTTTGTCAGAATAACTAGAAACTAATCAATGGAATATCCAATATTTATTGTGGATGCTTTTGCAGATAAATTATTTGCTGGCAATCCTGCTGCTGTTTGCCCCTTGGAAACATGGTTACCAACTGAAACCATGCAACAACTGGCAGTTGAAAACAATCTTTCTGAAACGGTATTTTTTGTGCCGCAGGCCGATGGATTTAATATTAGATGGTTCACACCGGGAACAGAAGTTAAATTATGTGGTCACGCAACTTTGGCTGCTGCACATGTTTTATTTACGCTTTTAAATTATCCTTCAGACAAGATTGTGTTTTATTCACTAAGTGGCCCTTTGAAAGTAACTAGAAACCAAGATGCAAGTATTACACTCAATTTCCCGTCTAATCCACCCGAAGCTGTAACAGAAATTCCTGAAGGGCTATTTGAAGGATTAGGGATTGATATTGCCCCAGTTTTTAAAACCTCTTTTGATTATATGGTGGTATTACCAAACCAACAATCTGTACTAGACTTACAACCAGATTTTAGCAAACTAGCCATGGTGAAAGCTCGTGGCGTAATTGCTACAGCCAAAGGTTTAGATACTGATTTTGTATCAAGGTGTTTCTATCCGCAAAGCGGTGTAAATGAAGATCCGGTTACTGGATCTGCACATACTATAATGACCCCATACTGGGCAGCACATTTTCAAAAAACCAGTTTAAGCGCCGTACAATTATCTGCCAGAAAAGGCTATTTACAAGTAGAATTATTGGGCAATCGTGTTGCCATGACAGGCAAAGCCTTGACTTATTTAAAGGGCCATTTTCAAATTAATTAGTAGTCAAATTCATGCAAGAAAAACATCCTTTACGCATCTATACAGACGGATCATCTAGGGGCAATCCCGGTAGAGGAGGCTATGGTGTGGTTTTAATTTGGGGACAAGCTAGAAAAGAACTTTCCTGTGGTTATAGGCTAACCACCAATAATCGCATGGAGTTATTAGCCGTAATAAGAGCATTGGAATCTTTGAATAAGAAAAATATTGCAGCTACTATTTATACCGATAGTCAATATGTGGTGAATACCGTTGAAAAAAAATGGCTAGACAATTGGATTAAAACAGATTTTAAAGGAGGCAAAAAGAACAAGGATCTGTGGTTGGAATTTCACAGAATCAGAAAAGATTTTCAATTGAGATTTGTATGGGTAAAGGGGCATGCAGACAATGCTATGAACAACCGTTGCGATGAACTAGCCACAGCCGCTGCCGATGGCGGAAACCTTTTAATTGATGAAGGGTACGAGTTAGAAAATGACTAATAAAAAAGCCGCATTACTGCGGCTTTTTTAATATGGTATGTTATACTAAACATTAAGCAACTTGTTTATTGCCGTAAGCGTTTCTAAGAAAATAATATCCTCCAAAAAGAATAGCTGAAAATACAATTGTACCTGCCAGAGAATTCTGGTAAAATGGAATACCATCGGTTAAAGTAAGGATTAAACCATTAAAGGTTTTTGGATGATTGTATCCACCATTACCCATCCAAACCATGCCATTTGACAATAGGAAATAGGCAGTTGGTGCACCAAGACTTGCCAATACCACTTTACCAATTTTCATTTCACTAATCATGAATCCGAAAATGGTTAATGAGGCAATTAACAAATAGTTCA
>NCHJ01000060.1:0-17897 GCA_002256765.1 Bacteroidetes bacterium 24-39-8 | reverse complement strand
CCATTGACCACTATAAAATCCTTGAATGTCTGAATAGCCAACACTATACAAAGCTTGATACAATAAATCAGACAGGAACATAGAAAGCACTGGTAAGGCAAATGCCCATTGCTTGTTCTTTACAAAAAAAGCACCTCCAAACAATGCCATGGCAATTTGTGGAGCAAATCCATAAGGCCTATTTGGGATAATACGATACACTGCGGCTACTACTACCAGCAGTATTAAAGAGATAAATACGTTTTTATTCAATTTCATTATTGTCAATTTCAGGACAAAAATAGGCGAAAATGGATTCGATAAAAGGTTTTTTAGCAATTTGTGAAGAACGCGGGTATAATCTATACAAATGCCTTATAAACCGAACATGCTCCAGAACTTTGAATCTGGTATTGCGCACCTGGTAGCATACAAACAGCCTCCCCTTTTTTGACTACTAAATGGTTGTTGATCACGGCCCCACCTTCTGTAACAATAAATAATTCTAATGATTCCGTGCTATTGGAATAACTACTATTTCCTTGCAGGGTAATTTTACTAATGGCAAAATCAGGAACTGGACATGGGTAATTCTTCTCCCCTATCCTTATTTCAGTTCCCTTCATCACATTGGGAATGATTCCTTCAAAAAGGGTATGTTTCATGAGTTCTGGCACATCAATGTATTTGGGCGTTAATCCGCCCCTCAAAACATTATCACTATTGGCCATCAACTCTATATTTTGACCTTCTAAATAGGCATGTGGCAATCCAGCCCCTTGAAAAACAGCTTCACCGGGCTTTGCATTGACTATATTGAAAAAATATATGGAGAATACCCCTTTGTCTATATCGCCTATAGGCTGACCATTTTCAAACAATTTTGCCACCCACCATCCTGGATCAGCTTTGGTTAATTCACCATCATTTTTTTTGCGCAACTCTCTTTTCACCACCTGCATTAAAAACACATTGACTTCCGGTTGGGTCATTTCCATGACAAACTGGTACAATGCCTTATAACCTTCTCTTTTAAACAAAGGCAAGAGAATATTGAATTCCTGTACTTCTTCTAAGGTTTTTTCTAAGAGCGCCTTTTCCTTAAAGCCGTGCAATAACCAAAAATCACTCAGTGCCACCATGACTTCAGGCTTATGATTGCGGTCTTTGTAATTTCTATTGGGAGCATTGATGGGGATACCCGCAGCTTCTTCTGCCTCAAAACCTTTTTCTGCCTCAGCTTTGGTGGGGTGTACTTGAATAGACAACATGTCTTTTACATCCAATACTTTTAATAAATATGGGAGTTCTCCAAATTTCTGATAGACGTCCTTGGTCAATGCCGCTTCTGGATCTTTTTGAATTAAATCACTTAACAAAATATCTCCCTCTGGTGTTTGCAATATAGAAGATGCAGAAGGATGCGCTCCCATCCAATATTCCGCAAAAGGCTTGTTTTCAGGATTAGGAACACCCAACAAATCTGGAATAAAATGAAAACCACCCCAGGCATAGTGTTGGTTGAATCCTTTTAGTTTGAATATTTTGTTAGGCTCTTGCATTGTTGGAATTTTAAGCTTTAGGGAACTTGAATACTTTAAAACGGCTATAAGCAAATAAAATTGTTTCAAATGTATCAGAACCACCAAACTGGGAAAACAGGTGAAAATGCGGCTGTTTTATTTTTGGAAGATAAAGGCTTCCAAATTCTTGATCGCAATTGGAGACACCACCATTTGGAATTAGATATAATAGCAGTAAAGGGTAAGATCTTACACATTATTGAAGTAAAAACCAGGCATTCCATTGAATTTGGTTGGCCTGAACAAAGCATAAGCAAGAAGAAAATGCAATTCCTAAAAAATGCCGCAGAAGCTTATCAATTTCAACACAAACAATGGAAATACTTACAATTCAATGTAGTCTCTATTACTATGGAATCAAATAATATTAAGGAAATACTCTTTTTAGAAGATGTTTACTTTTAGCTGATTATCAATTAATTAGCCACTATTATTGGCAATTAATTAAAAGGGGTTGGGTTCCCTTCTTCCTCTCTTCACTCTTCACTTTTATCTCTTCACTTCTTCTTCTTCTTCCTCTCTTCATTCTTATCTCTTCATTCTTATCTCTTCATTCTTATCTCTTCACTCTTATCTCTTCACTCTTATCTCATCACTTCTTCTTCTCTGGCTTTATCCCCTGTTCCATCATTTTTTCCACCATCTTATAAGTAGCTGGGCAATAACTCACATTTTGCTGATGCACATGAATATAGGTAGTCATTTTCTTTTTCTTTAAATGCGGAAATCCAGCACAATCATCCGGTCTAACTTCATAAATACTACACATATTGCTATCTAGGTTCAAGAACTGACAGGGCTGTTTTCTATTCATCCAGTCCCCATCTTTTTTATCATAAAACAACCATTTCTCTTTTAATTCAGCAACACTCATTTCTACGTGTGCAGCAATTCTTTTGAGGTCTTTGTTGGTAAATGTGGGAGACATAGATTTACAACAGTTAGCACAACTTAGACAGTCAACTTCTTGCCAAACTTCAGCATCAATTTTCTCGGCCATTTTGTCTAATCCCCTAGGTGGATTTTTCTCAATCTTTCCCAAATAACTTTTGAATGCTTTTTGGTGGTGACGCACTTTTTGTTTGAAGGATCTCAGGTTCACTAACATGTTGGCATTTAGGTTTGATAAAGGCATTCAGCGAATTTAAGGATTCAAGCAATATCAGCAACGCTATAGAAAAAGGTTTCTCGGATTTAGTACCGATATTTGAAAATGCTAGTATGAATTTGCAAGACTAGTTTTATCATCATGTGGGAACCATATAAAAAAGGATATAAAGCTTATCTACAATTAGAACGATCCATGAGTGAACACTCTGTGGATGCCTACTTGCATGATGTTGAAAAATTAACTCAATGGATTCAGTTGAGCAAAGAACTGAAAAGCCCTGCTGATATAGATTTAAAAGACTTGCAAGCCTTTGTAAAATGGATTGGGGAGCTGGGTATGACTGCCAATTCTCAAGCTAGGATTATTTCAGGGATTCGCAGTTTTTACAAATACTGTTTAATGGAACAGATTTGTAAACAAGATCCCTCTACGCTGTTAGAAGCCCCAAAAACCAAACGCAAACTTCCAGATACTTTGAGCTTTGAAGAAATAGAGTTACTCATTGCTCAAATAGATCAAAGTAGTCCAGAGGGCCCCAGAAATAAAGCCATTTTGGAAACCATGTATAGTTGTGGCCTAAGGGTATCTGAATTAATACATCTAAAATTGTCCTGCTTCTATCCTGATCTTGGATTTATCAGGGTAACAGGTAAAGGCGACAAAGAAAGACTAGTTCCAATTGGTAGAGATGCCATAAAATACCTCCTGCTCTATACCAATCATATCAGAAACCTACAACCCATTCAAAAAGGTTTTGAAGACATTATATTTTTAAATAGAAGGGGTAAAGGGCTAAGTAGGGTCATGATTTTTTATATTATTAAGGAAATGGTTTACAAGGCGGGGATTCAAAAAAATGTATCCCCACATACTTTTAGGCATTCTTTTGCCACCCATTTGGTAGAAGGCGGAGCCGATTTAAGAGCCGTTCAAGAAATGCTTGGACACGAAAGCATTACCACCACTGAAATCTATACCCATTTAGACAGGGATTTCTTGCGGGATACTTTGCAACGCTTTCATCCGGCCTACCAACCATAGATTTTTCCACATTCCGAAATTCCAATATTTAAAAAACATTGGATGTATTGTTTGCATGCTTTAGGTTTGCAGGACTAAAACAAGTACACATGAAAAAAATCCTTTTGCTTGCCTCTATGGCCTGGGGTTCTTTTGCCTTTGCGCAAATTAACATGCCAGCACCTAGTTCTACCCAAACTATTACCCAAGATTTTGGCATGGGTAAAATCACTTTAGTTTATTCAAGACCTAATATCAAGGGAAGATCCCTGCTCAAAGACAATAGTGATTTGGCTCCTTTGGGCAAAATCTGGCGCTTGGGTGCTAATGCAGCAACCAAGGTAAAGTTTACAGACAATGTTACTATTGGTGGTAAATTATTAGATACAGGTTCCTATGTTTTATACGCCATTCCAGGAAAAGAATATTGGGATATTGTGGTTAACAAAGGTTTGAACAACTGGGGAACTGATGGATACAAAGAAAGTGAAGACGTTGTAAGGGTAAAAGTAAAAGCTGAGAAATCTGCTACTACTTATGAAACTTTGACCATGCAATTGGGAGCCATTCAAGCAGAAACTTGTGAAATCAATATTCTTTGGGGTAATACACAAGTTCGTATTCCAGTTAGCACTAATATAACATCTAGGTTGAAAGCACAGATTGAAAAAGCGTTGGATGCTGATAAAGTAAACCCTGCTATCTATCAAACTGCGGCCAATTTCTATTATGAAATGGACAAAGACATAACCAAAGCACTTGCCAATGCTAAAAAAGCAACTGTCGCTAATCCTAATGCATTTTGGTTATTTCTTTTACAAGCAAAAATTGAAAAAGAATCAGGTGATAAAGTTGCCGCAAAAGCTAGTGCTGAAAAATGCATCAGCCTAGCTACCACAGCCAAAAACGATGATTACGTGAAAATGGCTAAAGATTTGATTAAGTCATTATAACCCTAATCAAAACATATCGCGCAAGCGAAATCTATTACCATAATAAAAGCCCCAAAGATTTTCTTTGGGGCTTTTATTAATTTAAAGCTAAAGCTTCATTTCTTCTTCTTCTTCCCTCTCTTCACTCTTATCTCCTCACTTTTATCTCTTCACTCTTATCTCTTATCTCTTCACTCTTCACTTTTATCTCTTCACTCTTATCTCTTCACTTATCCCGCCATATCCGGAATAGCTTCCACTTTATACGCACCAGCATCAAGCTTTGCCTTTGTTTCCGTAAATGCAACCAATGTTTCTTCAATATCTTGATCAGTATGCGCTGCAGTAGGAATTAATCTATAAATGATATGTCCTTTAGGGATAACTGGGTATACTACAATGGAACAGAAAATCTTATAGTTTTCACGCAAGTCCATTACCATGGCAGTAGCTTCTTCTACCCCACCTTTCATGTATACAGGCGTTACAGGGGTATCGGTTTTACCAATATCAAAGCCACGCTCTTTTAAACCATTTTGGAGTTTCTGTGCATTACTCCACAATTTGGCTTTAAGTTCTGGTTGGGTTTTCAACAATTCCAAACGCTTTAGATTCCCCAATACAATTGGCATGGGCAAGCTCTTGGCAAAAATCTGAGAACGAATATTGTAACGGATAAAGTCAATGATGGCTTTGTCTCCCGCCATAAAAGCTCCAATAGAAGCCATTGATTTAGCAAATGTGGAGAAATAGAGGTCAATTGCATCTTGACAACCTTGTGCTTCACCAGCACCAGCGCCGGTTTCACCCAATGTTCCAAATCCGTGTGCGTCATCTACCAACAAACGGAAATCATATTTCCCTTTTAAAGCAGCTATTTCTTTGAGTTTACCTTGGTCACCAGCCATTCCAAACACACCTTCCGTGATTACCAAAATGCCTCCTGCTTTTTGCTTTTCAATTAAAGCAGTTGCACGATCCATTTGTTTTTCAAAATCTTCTAAATCATTGTGCTTATAAACATAGCGATGACCGGGATGTAAGCGCAATCCGTCTATGATACAGGCATGAGATTCCGCATCATACACAATCACATCATGCCTTCCGCAAATGGCGTCAATAGCACTCATGATTCCCTGATAGCCAAAATTCATCAAAATAGCGTCTTCTTTGTTCTCAAAAGCGGCTAATTCTGCTTCTAATTGCTCGTGGTAATTACTATTTCCACTCATCATCCTTGCTCCCATGGGTAAGGCAAGTCCAAATTGAGCAGATGCTTCTGCATCAGTCTTTCTAACTTCTGGGTGGTTGGCTAGTCCCAAATAGTTATTCAAACTCCATACAATCATTTCTTTTCCACGGAATTTCATTCTACTTCCTATTTCACCTTCCAGTTTTGGAAAGGCAAAATAGCCGTGTGCGCGTTCGCGATGTTGGCCTAAAGGGCCATAATTCTTAATCAGTTTCTCAAAAATGTCTGCCATATCTATTAATTAGGTGTTCAGAATTGGCCGCAAAGATAAATTTTTAAGCCCTACGGGCAAAGCCAAATATTTATCAGCCCAAGCTTAAGCATTTCATAATGGGAAAAAATAAGTCTATCCCTTACTTTTGAGCCTCAAATAAATGGAATGAAAAAAACTGCCTTCTTATTAGTTTTGGTTGTTTTTGCCCAATTAGCAAAAGCACAGACTAAAACCAATACATCTACAATTTCCAAACCAAAGTTGGTAGTTGGAATTGTTATTGATCAAATGCGTTGGGACTATCTCTATCGCTTTCAGCCTTTGTTTAAAGCCAATGGCGGATTTAAAAGAATGATGGGTGAGGGATTTTCTTGTGATAATACCATGATCCCCTATGCCCCAACAGTAACTGCCTGTGGTCATACTTGCGTTTATACTGGATCAGTACCTGCCATTCACGGAATTGCTGGAAATGCTTGGTGGGATAACCAATTAAACAGGATTGTTTATTGCAGTGAAGATAAATCTGTTAAAACGGTAGGCAGCAATACTGATGCAGGGCAAATGAGTCCTAAAAATATGCTCACGACCAGTATTTGTGATGAATTAAGGATTTCTAGCAATTTCAAAAGCAAGGTAATTGGTGTTGCTTTAAAAGATCGCGGTTCTATTTTACCAGCTGGTCATTCTGCTAATGCCGCTTATTGGTATGATTCCAAAACTGGTAATTTTATCACCAGTAGTTATTATATGAATGCCCTTCCACAATGGGTGAATCAATTTAATCAGCGCAAACTAGTTGATTCATTGTATGCCTTGGGTTGGAAAACAGCATTAAGCAAAGAAACCCTTGCCAACTATGCCACAGATGACGTAAAATCCTATGAGGGCAAACCCTTTGGTAAAGACGCAATAGCATTCCCCTATGACTTTACTTCCTTTATTGGTAAGGATTATTCAAAAATTTCCACTACACCTCATGGCAATAGTCTTACAGCTGAAATGGCCAAAGCAGCCGTTATTGCGGAACAATTGGGAAAAGGATCTGCTACAGATTTTTTGGCGGTAAGCTTTTCTTCAACGGATTATATTGGTCATAGTTTTGGGCCAAATTCATGGGAACATGTTGACGACTATGTAAAATTGGATGATGAATTAGGTAAGTTGTTGAATTTCTTAGACGCACAAGTGGGCAAAAACCAGTACACTGTTTTTTTAACAGCGGATCACGCTGTAGCACATGTGCCTGGTTTTATGAAAGAACACAAACTACCCGGCGGTAATTTTGATGATAATACGGCTAGAAAAGAAATGAATGATTTTATCAAAGAAAAATATGGTGTATCTGGTGCAGTTGAAAGCTTGTTTAATTATCAAGTAACTTTAAACCATGCAAAACTAGATTCCGCAAAAGCTGATCTCAAAGTCATCAAACAACAGATCATTAGTATGTTGCTAAAAAAAGAAGCCGTTTCTAATGCATTTGAAACAGCCAATATAATGGCAACCAGTATTCCTAAAGTGCAACGTGAAATGTTTGCCAATGGGTATTTTCCTAATCGCGGGGGCGATGTACAATTTATTTTAAAGTCTGGATATATGGAAGGTGGTTCAACAGGAACTACGCATGGTCTATGGGCACCTTATGATGCACATATTCCCTTGTTATTTTATGGATGGGGCATTAAAAAAGGAAGTTCACACAAGGAAGTTTATATGACCGATATTGCTCCTACCGTTGCGGCGCTATTAAAGATTCAAATGCCAAGTGGAAATATTGGACATGTTATTACTGATGTATTGAAATAAACTAATAACAAGACTTAAACTCTTACAACTACAAAGGCCGTCCCGAATCATCAGGACGGCCTTTATTTTAAAGCTATTTTCCTAGAAATTACTTAGCTAACTTCTTTTGTAAATTCTGATCCAAAGCATCCAAGAACTCTTCAGTGTATAAATAGTGTTCGCCGTGATTCATTTTGCTACCATAAATGCAAAGGGCAAGGTCTTTTGTCATTTTACCACTTTCAACTGTTTCCACACAAACTTGCTCTAATGCCTGACAAAAATCAATCAATTCTTGGTTATTGTCTAATTTTCCACGGAACTCTAATCCCCTAGTCCATGCAAAAATAGATGCAATAGGATTGGTTGATGTAGGATTTCCTTTTTGGTGTTCACGGAAGTGACGTGTAACGGTTCCATGCGCCGCTTCAGCTTCCATAACTTTACCATCAGGGGTTACCAAGGTAGAAGTCATTAGTCCCAAAGAACCAAAACCTTGTGCTACGGTATCACTTTGTACGTCTCCGTCATAGTTCTTACAAGCCCATACAAAATTACCATTCCACTTAAGTGCACTGGCTACCATATCATCAATTAAACGATGCTCATAAGTAATGCCAGCTGCTTCATAAGCTGCCTTGAATTCATTTTGGTATACTTCTTCAAAAATGTCTTTGAACCTACCATCATATTTTTTCAGGATGGTATTTTTAGTAGACAAATACAAAGGCCATTTTTTAATCAATGCTTGGTTAAAACAAGCCCTAGCAAAACCAAAAATGCTCTCATCAGTATTGTACATAGCAAGTGCTACGCCATCTCCTTTAAAATTGAACACTTCAAATTCTTGTTTGGTTCCGTCTTCTCCTTCAAACTTAATGGTCAATTTTCCCTTGCCCTTGGTTACAAAATCTGTTGCTCTATACTGATCTCCAAATGCGTGACGTCCAATACAAATTGGTGCTGTCCAGTTAGGCACCAAACGTGGTACATTGCTGCACACAATTGGTTCACGGAAAACAGTACCATCCAAGATATTACGGATAGTACCATTTGGACTCTTCCACATTTGCTTTAGGTTAAATTCTTTAACCCTTGCTTCGTCTGGAGTTATGGTAGCACATTTGATACCTACTCCACAGGCTTTGATGGCATTGGCTGCATCAATAGTCACTTGGTCATTGGTTTCATCTCTGTATTCCATCCCTAGGTCATAATATTGAATATCCACATCCAAATAAGGCAGGATCAACTTGTCTTTTATGAACTTCCAGATGATTCTTGTCATTTCATCCCCATCCAGTTCTACTACTGGATTGAGCACTTTAATTTTTTGAGCCATAACGTAGCGTTTAATTTTTAAGGGTACTAAGGTAGCGATTATTCGGTTTTATTGACAAGCAAAATCCGGTAACGTTTCCGGACTACACATTGACAATCAATACTGGAATTTCTAATTCATGCCGCACACTTTCAATGGTTTCTCCAAAAATATAGTCTTTCAAACCTCGGTGACGGTGTGCCCCCATGACCAACATATCGGCCCCAGCATCTTTGACAATTCTGACTATTTCTGTTACCCGATTTTTATAACCCAAAACCACTTTAACCCTAAACCCGGCATTTTGAAGTTGAAGGGCAAAATCATCTAATCTTTCTTGGTCTTTTCGGGTTTCATAGTCATCACTACTATCTCCAAAATAACGAGCAGAGGCACTTTCTACAATATGCAATAGTACATAGTCTACCTGTTGTTTACCTTGTGCAATGGCATAGGCAATTAGTTTTTTGTCTGCATCGGTAAAATCAAGCGAAACAGCAATACACCTGGTTTCTCTAACGTCTAGATTTTCCAAAATAGGTGTGTCATTGTGCATGCGAGCAATATCGCGCAGCTTTCTATCTCTTACAAAAGGTAGAAAAGTCATCATCAGAAATAGCCAAATAAAAATAATGGCTCCTATTACAATTAGGATTTTCCAAATCCAATTACCTTCTTCCTGAAATAGCGGCAGGGCTTGCTCTACCACCATTTTTACATTTAAGAATACCAACACAATAGCTACTAACCATGCCGCTATTTTAGTAGGCATTTTAATGGCAAACTCACCCATAGTATGTTTATCACTCACAAAATGAATTAATGGAATCACGGCAAAACCTAGTTGCACACTAAGTATCACTTGGCTTAAAACTAATAAAGCATCAATTTTTTCATTGCCATAAATTAAAATAGTTAACACTGCAGGCGTAATAGCTATTAACCTAGTTATAAGCCTTCTTAAAAGTGGATTAATCCGCAATTTCAAATAGCCCTCCATCACAATCTGTCCGGCCAATGTACCTGTAATGGTACTGCTTTGACCTGCCGCTATTAGGGCTATAGCAAATAACATGGGTGCTAATTTGCTTCCTAATAAAGGGGCTAATAATTGATGTGCATCTTCAATTTTGGCAACCTGGGTATTTCCCGTACTAAAAAAAACAGAAGCGGCTAATACCAAGATGGCTGCATTTACAAAAAAAGCTGCGTTGAGCGCAATGGTACTATCAATCATATTGTATTTGAGTGCTCGCTTGATGCTTTGTGCGTCTGGCTTGATTTTACGTGTTTGCACCAAAGCTGAATGCAGGTATAAATTGTGAGGCATTACAGTTGCACCAATAATACCTACGGCAATATAAAGCGCATTGTTATTGAGCATACTTGGAATAAACCCTTTTGCCACCAAACTCAAATCTGGCTTTGCCAAAAATATCTCAATCAAAAAGGATAACCCAATCACTGCCACCAATGCTATAATAAAAGCTTCTAATTTTCTAATACCATATCGTTGTAACCATAACAGAATTAAAGTATCCAATACTGTTATAGCCACACCCCAAATCAATGGCAATCCAGTTAGTAGATAAATTCCCAATGCCATTCCCAAAACTTCTGCTAAGTCACAGGCAGCAATGGCTACTTCTGCAAATACGTATAAACTAAAATTTACCAAGGGTGGATATACTTCTCTATTGGCTTGAGCTAGGTCCCTTCTTCTAACAATACCCAATCTGGCACTCAAACCTTGCAAAAGCAAGGCCATTAAATTGCTCATCAACAAAACCCATATAAGGCTATACCCAAATTGTGCGCCTCCTTGTAAATCAGTGGCCCAGTTACCTGGATCCATATAACCCACACTTACTAAATAAGCAGGGCCTAAAAATGCTAAAATTCTGCGCCATCCTTTTGGGCTATTGGTAGTATCTACCGTTTCATGCACTTCTCCTAATGACTGCTCTATATCTCTCCTATTTGCTTGCATGTTAAATTGTTTTTACAAATAATGCCTGAGCCAATTGTTGGCTAATATTGATTTTTCCTCTTCCCTCTAATTGTATTTCTAATGAATGATCAAATTCAAATTTGCAATGCACTTCTAACCTAGTCCCAATCAGTATTTGCTTGTGTTTGAGCAATTCCAATAATTCTGGAGATTGGCTTCCAACGCTACACACTTCTGCTTTTGTATGTGGTTTTAGATCAAGTAAATTGACCTGCATGATTGCATGCATAACCCCATTGCTATCTGGTATGGGGTCTCCATGTGGATCAAATTTGGGATTACCCAAAAACTGATCCAATTTATCAACCAACTTTTTACTACTAATATGCTCCAACTCCTCTGCTACTTCATGAACTTCATCCCATCCAAATTGAAGTTTGTCTACTAAAAAAGACTCCCATAAGCGGTGTTTACGTACAATCCCTAAGGCCAATTTTCTTCCCTCACTACTCAATCTCACACCCTGATATGGTTTGTACAATAAGAGGCGTTTAGTGGTTAACTTTTTGAGCATATCGGTTACCGATGCTGGTTTGGTATGAATATTTGCTGCTAACTGATTGGTACTAACCGTTCCATCAGCTTCCTGCAAATGAAAAATGGCTTTGATATAATTCTCTTCTGATACGGTAAGATGCATTTGCCTGAAAAATATTTTTAGACAAATCTAAATATTTTTATTTTCTTAAAGCTAACATAATCGGCTACTACCATTGAAACACTTATTTTTATGCAAATAATCCTGGTATGCAAAACCGAATGCTTTGCCTCTTTCTATTATTTCTTATGTCCTGTGGGGAGAAAAAACTTGATTTGTCGGGTGAGATAACTTTAAAACCCAAGGAGTTTTTGAGTGTTTTTCCTGTGATTCCCGGAAATTATCAAGCTGCCGATAGTAATTTCATCAAATTGGGGGATACCAGTAAAATTGGGCTAAAAGCCATTTTACAATTTGTTCCTGACACTGCAGTCAATAGTTTAATTGGAAAAGATAAAAAAGCCATTTTTCATCCTGTTGGACAGATTTTAAAAGACAAAGAAACCTATTTGTTGGTCAATATTAAACTCAAACACAAATGGGTTATGGCAGTGATTGTATTGAACACAAAAACCAATGCCTACTTGGCTTCTAAGCTATTATTAGACAATAGTGTGGAGGATGAATACCTTCATTCTGTATCGGTCAACAGAGAACCTACTTTTTTACTAGGTAGAGAAAAACCTGGTAAAGACAATATTACCCAATTTACTAGAATTGGATGGGTCTTTACCACAGAAATGGGATTCATGGTTGTTATCAATGATTCTAATGAAGCCCCAAGTAAATCTGATATTATCAATCCCATTGACACATTGCCCCGTAAATACAAATACAGTGCAGACTATGCACAGGACAAGAAGAATTTTATCTCTATCAGAGATGGTAATAAAAATGGCAATTATGAATTTTTTATTCATTTTGAAAAGAATGATGGTGCTTGTATTGGTGAACTAAAAGGATCTTTTACCATGAAGGATGCAACTAATGCACAATACCGTTTTAATGGAGACCCTTGTGTCATTGACTTTAGCTTTGAAGACAATGAAATAAGTCTTAAAGAACAAGGGAATTGTGGTAATCATAGGGGTATTAAATGCTATTTTGACGACAGTTTTACCAGAAAAAAAGAGCCAAAACACAAATCTGGGTCTAAGCGATAAATCTCCAATTTGGCTGATACCATTCCCTAATTAATGTGTAAAATTTACATTTTATTTTTTTGGCTTATATTGCACTGATTTTATTTAACGAAACATGTATTTATGAGTTTTAGAAACTTTCAGGTTCCCTATCCGGTAGACGAACAATACGCAAAGAAAACGGCTTATTTTTCAATGGAATTTGCCATTCACCAACCTTTGAAAATATATAGTGGCGGTTTGGGCTTTTTGGCTGGCTCTCATATGCGCAGTGCCTATGAATTAAGACAGAACCTGATTGGAATTGGTATTTTATGGAAGAATGGATATTATGACCAAGCAAGAAATCAGGATCAAACCTTGCAGGTTACTTTCATGGAAAAACAATATAGTTTTCTTGAAGAAACTGATATTAAATTTCAAATTTTAATACATGATCATCCTGTTTGGGTTAAGGCTTATTACTTAAATCCAGAGACTTTTAAGAGCGCTCCTATGTTCTTATTAAGTACCGACCTTCCAGAAAATGATTATGTTTCACAAACCATCACACACCGCTTATATGATGCTAACGTAGCTACCAAAGTGGCTCAGTTCATTTTATTGGGTATTGGTGGTGCTAAGTTAATAGACGAGTTAGGATTCAACCCAGAAGTATATCACCTCAATGAAGCACATGGTATTAGTGCAGGTTTTTACTTGTTGAACAAATTCAAAAGTTTGGCCAAAGTGAAAGAGCATATGGTCTTCACTACCCATACTCCTGAAGAAGCAGGTAATGAAAAACACGATATTTATCTCTGCCAAAAAATGAGTTATTTCTGTGGCATGAGCCTAGACGAGGTTAGAAAAATTACTGGCATTCATGATGACCAGTTTAACCACTCTTTAGTTGCACTCCGATTTGCTAGAAAAGCCAATGGCGTTTCTGCTTTGCATGGAGTTATTAGCCGCGATATGTGGAAACACTATGAAGGTATTTGCCCCATTATCAGCATTACCAATGCACAGAACTGGCATTATTGGGCTGACAAACAATTATACCGTGCTTTAGAAGAAAAAAATGATGCCATTTTTGACGATAGAAAAACTTTCTTAAAGAAAAGGGCTTTTGAAATAGTAGCTGACCAAACTGGTAAAATATTTGACCCAAATGTATTGACCATTGTATGGGCAAGAAGATTTGCTGGTTATAAGCGTGCAGATATGTTGAGTTGGCATTTAGAGCGTTTTGAAAAATTGTTGAGCAGTGCTAAATACCCCGTTCAAATTATCTGGGCAGGTAAACCTTACCCATTGGATTACCCAGCCATTACCACTTTTAATAGTTTGGTACAGATTAGCAAAAAATACAAGAATGTAGCCGTATTAATTGGTTATGAATTGTCTTTGAGCAAGCGTTTAAAACAAGCATCCGATGTTTGGTTAAACAACCCTAGGGTTCCAAGAGAAGCATCAGGAACTAGTGGTATGACTGCTGCTATGAACGGAGCTGTTAACTTCTCTACTGATGACGGATGGATTCCAGAATTCATTAACCATGGTAACAATGGTTTTGTGGTACCAAAAGCTGATTATGATAATATGTCTGTTCAAGAACAGGATGATTATGATTTGAACAAATTGTATGAAATTTTGGAACAACAGATTCTTCCACTGTACTATGAAAACAAAGATACTTGGAGACAGATCATGAAAAATGGTATGATGGATGTTCGTTGGCAGTTTGATAGTAATCGCATGGCCAAAGAATACTATGACTTAATGTACAATGGATAATTTATAGCTGAATTAATTCCATTATTGAAATAGTAGCGTCCCAATCAGAAATGGTTGGGACGCTTTTTTTGCTAGCTTTTCAACTTCATTTTTGAATTTTGAGTTTTGAGTTTTGAATTATTAGAACCTTTCCCTCCTACCTTTGTTCTAATCTCATGAATATGAAACAGAAATTGGTAGTTGCCATAACAGGTGCAAGTGGTTCTGTTTATGCCAAAGTACTGCTAGACAAATTACAGGCAATGCCTGAACAAGTAGACACAGTTGGCATTGTCATGAGCAAAAATGCCAAAACTGTTTGGGAAACCGAGTTGGGTAATGACTCTTACAAGGATTACCCTTTTACCTATTTTGAAAAGCATAATTTTAACGCCCCCTTTGCCTCAGGTTCCGCTAGGTTTGGAACCATGTTTATTGCACCTTGTAGCATGGGTACCTTGGGTAGAATTGCTGGAGGTCTTAGTGATGATTTAGTTACAAGGGGTGCAGATGTAATATTAAAAGAAAGAAGAAAATTGGTTCTTCTAATTAGAGAAACGCCTTATAACCTTATCCATATTCGCAATATGGAAACAGTAACAATGGCTGGTGGAATCATTTGTCCTTGTAGTCCTTCTTTTTATAGTTTACCCAATAGTATGGAAGCTCTTGCAGCTACTGTGATTGATAGGGCATTGGATTTGGCGGGTTTAACTACCAATACCTACCGATGGGGAAGTCCCCAAGCTTAAACTATTTTTTCTTGATCATCATAACTGCGGGAACCGGTCTTTCACCTTCTTTGTCACTTGGTGTTATAGTAGGCTTACCATTGATTAACATGGCACTACTTCCGCCCCCGTCTAAGTTTAATGCCTCTATGCATCCAATGTCTTTTAGTATGTTGGCTAATTCAGGCAGTGTTGCTCCTTCTGATTTTTTTGGAAAACGCCCTTCTACTACCAAATAAATTAATTGCCCATTACTGGTATAACCCATGGCTGTTCTGGGATGCTTATCCGCAATAGCTTTGCCAGAAAATTTCATTTCTTCATTATTGCTAATCACCAATTTTCCGTCTTGTACTAAAACCGGACCGCCTGCAGAAGCAGACTGCATTTTCCATGGTTTAAATGGCGCTTTTGTCAACATACTGGGTATGTTGGTTTTTGACAAAGAATCCAGCACAGGTTTAATAGGGGCTTGAATGGCCCAAGGATATTTGGTAGTTGAATCGCTCAAAACCCAGGCTACATCGGCCTTGCGCTTTTTACTAATTCCAATTGCACCTGAAACTGGATGCATATATGTAAAAGTATCTTTTCCCTTTCTAGGTATTGAAGAAACTGTATAAGCTACTTGTTGCCCATCTTTGATAATCAGACTTACATTGGTATTGTGCTTGAACTCAAAAAAGCTACAGTTCATCACCAATAAAGGCTGTGATTCTGAACGGTAAAATTGGCTTGGTGTGCTTCTCTTACCATTGGTTGCTTGGGTTTCAAATAAGAGATTTTTGTCTTTAAAATTGGCACTCACATAGTAAGCATGATTTGGTTTTCCATTAATGCTATCGGCTGTGTAAAATACGTGTACACTGGGGGGCAGTGGTTGGTACTGATGATCAACATTTACCCATTTTAATTGGGCAATAGATGAGTGAGCCAAGGTTAATAAACCAAGAATTACCAAGCTTTGCAAAAAATTGAATCTATACAATTTGTTGTTGTTTTTCTTGCATCCATTTAGCTTTACCATAACCTGGTATCACGTGCTTTTCACTGTGGTAGGAAGACCTTACCAAGGGGCCACTTTCTACATAATCAAATCCAATTTGATAGCCAATTTCACGTAATTCCGCAAACTCGTCAGGGTGTACAAAACGTTGAACAGGTAAGTGTTTTTTGGTAGGCTGTAAATATTGGCCCAAGGTAAGTACGTCCGTACCTACTGCCACTAAATCTTCCATACTCTGAATCACTTCTTCTTTGGTTTCTCCTAGACCAAGCATAATCCCCGTTTTAGTGCGCATCCCACCTTGTTTCAAAGTCTTTAATACGTCTAAGCTTCTTCTATATTTGGCTTGAATTCTTACTTGGCGGGTCATTCTTTCTACAGTCTCCATATTGTGACTTACCACATCTGGAGCAGCATCAATAATTCTTTGAATTTGGTCCTGAATACCTCTAAAATCTGGAATCAAAGTCTCCATAGTTGTATCGGGACTAAGAGACCTCACCGCTTTAATGGTATTGTACCAAATAATGGATCCACCATCTTTTAATTCATCTCTGTCAACACTTGTTAATACAGCGTGTTTCACTTTCATGAGGTGAATAGCTTCCGCTACACGTTGAGGTTCATCCCAATCCACGGCCTCAGGTCTACCTGTTGCTACGGCACAGAACCCACAACTTCGGGTACATACATTTCCCAAAATCATGAATGTGGCAGTTCCTTCACCCCAACATTCACCCATATTTGGGCAATTACCACTTTCACAAATGGTATGTAATTTATGAGTGTCTACCAATCCACGAACGTGTTTATAACTCTCTCCAATGGGAAGTTTAACCCTTAACCAATTGGGTTTCTGAATTTTTGACTGGGTATTGTCTATTTTGGGTACTACTGGTAATTCTTGCATTCCGCTACTGCTTGGTCTAATTGATTAACAAAAATAACTCACTTTCGTTTACCAAAGACAATAGAAACATAAGCGTTGAAAAACAAGCTTTTAGGATCATTCAGTAAGACAATGGGCATTTTTTTAGAATAGTATTCTACATTGAGACCAACCTCAATAGCAGAAAGCACTTCATTGTAACGGCCATAGTCAAATCTAACGGCTGTTCTAGCATAAGCCCCCGGAATATATTGTATTTCACCAAACCCTTTACTTAGTCCTGCTCTCCCTATAATAACGGTTGGGTCTAAGAAAATACTATCGTTATTATTGTATTTTATGGTTTCGCGTATTCCACTTCCAAAAGGATTCTCTACTTCAATATAGTAGGGTTTCAATAAACCTAAGGTCAATCCTCCACCGTAAATTGCAGAAACCGCCACACCGTTTTTATTCCCCTTTCCACCAATGAGTTTTTGTTGTCCAAAACCCAGTTTGGCGTAATAAAAATTGTTCTGTTTACCATAGGTATAGCTAGAAAAAACCACAAACCCTTGTGAAGTACTCAAAGTGGGTACTTTTTCTTCTTTCTTATCTTTTCGCTCACCTAATTCAAACCAAA
>NCHJ01000059.1:826-20634 GCA_002256765.1 Bacteroidetes bacterium 24-39-8 | reverse complement strand
TAGACTGGATGCCAGGGGTAAAAACATTGATTGACTATGAAAGAAACCGTGAAAAGGCGCTAAAGATTATTGAAGCCACTGATTGGTTGTTCTGTTTAGACTTTAATGTGCTACATAGAACCAAGCACATGGAAAAGCCTTTAACTGAGGCCAAATGCGTAAAAATCTTGATTGACCATCATGAACAGCCACAAGTTGCTGCTTTTGATTATGGGGTAAGTATTACATCTAAAAGTTCTACTTGTGAGATGGTATATGACTTTATCATGGCATCGGGCCATGCCCAATTATTAGATACCACTATGGCGCAATGCCTCTATACAGGTTTGATGACCGATACAGGTTCTTTTCGTTTTCCTGCAACTACCGCTTCTGTACATAGGGCTATTGCTCATTTTAAAGACCTTGGATTAGACCATCGTCAGATTCATGAAGAGATTTACGACAATTTCTTAGAAAGCAGGTTAAGATTTATTGGTTATGCCTTATTAAACAGAATGGAAGTTTTGTATGAATACAATACAGCCATTATGTATATCACTCACGCAGATTTACATAAATTTGATATCAAGACTGGAGATACTGAAGGGTTGGTAAATTATTTATTAACCATTAAGGGCATTCGTTTTGGTGCAATTTGTATTGATAGAGACGAAGAAAGAAAATGGAGCTTTAGAAGCAAGGGCGGCTTTGACGTAAATAGTTTTGCAAGAAAGCATTTTGAAGGTGGCGGACATTTTAATGCTTCTGGCGGTAGAAGCAGTGATAGTTTGGAAAATACCGTATTGAAATTTAAACAAGTTATAAAAGAATATCAAAATCAACTCCAGTAACATGATCAAAAACACCATCAAGCTTTTATTAGCGATTGTATTGTTTGCAAGTTGTAACCAATATGAAAAATCTCCCAGCGGCCTTGCATACAAAATCACTAAGGGCAATGGAAAAGAGAAATTGAAACACGGACAAGCTATTAAATTGAACATTGAATACAAACTGCCTGCTAAAGACAGTATTTTGAGTTCTTCTTTTGAGCATATCCCCGTTTATTTTGTGCTTGATACCGCACATTTGGGTAAATACAATTTCACTGAATTATTGACTTCTGTTTCTGAAGGAGACAAAATTGAATTCCGTTTAAGTATTGATACCTTAAAGAAAATGGGTATGGTTGAATACAATACTATTTTCCACAAAGGCGATTTTATTGCTGGTAAAGTAGACATTATTA
This sequence comes from Bacteroidetes bacterium 24-39-8, assembly GCA_002256765.1. Taxonomy (GTDB): domain Bacteria; phylum Bacteroidota; class Bacteroidia; order Chitinophagales; family Chitinophagaceae; genus Sediminibacterium. The sequence continues at coordinate 19,403 of NCHJ01000059.1, read as the reverse complement.
AAACATTCCCAGGTCAACCAGAAATGATGGCCGATTATAACAAAGAAGTGGAAGCAGAAAAGCAAAAAGAAATTGCAGCTTTGAAAGCTTACACTGATAAAAAAGGAATCAAAACTCAGTCAACTCCAGGTGGCGTATTAGTAGAAATAATTACTCCAGGAGAAGGGCCTAAAGCTGATTCTGGTATGCAAGCTTCTGTATTGTACAGAGGTGCTTTCTTGGATAGCAAAAACGCTTTTGATTCCAATATGGTTAACGGTGTTGGCCAACCTTACGATGTAGTGGTTGGATCTCATGGTGTAATTCCAGGTTGGGAAGAAGGTTTGAAATTGTTGAGTAAAGGTGCTAAAGCACGTTTCTTTATCCCAGCAATGCTTGCTTATGGACCACAAGGTTCTCAGCCAGTAATTCCTCCTTATGCTAACTTGTCTTTTGACATTCAGGTAACTGACGTTAAAGTACCTGCTCCAAAAGCAGCAGAACCTGCTATGCCAGGTGCCATCCGGGGGGATTTTTTATTGTATGTAAGAAGTAAGTATTATGGCTTCTTTGGCTTCCTTTACATCGTGTACACGTAATAGATTGGCACCTGCTAATAATCCCGCTGTTTGTAAAACGGTAGTGCCATTTAAGGCTTCCGCAGCCGTGACTCCCAAAGTTTTATAAATGCTGGATTTGCGTGATACCCCTAATAAAATGGGACAGTCAAGCATCTTTAAAATTCCTAGGTCTCTGATTAATTGAAAATTTTCTTCCGTAGTATTTCCAAATCCAAAACCGGGATCAATGATCAAATCCTTAATCCCAGCAGCCAAGCAAGCTGCCTTTCTTTCAATGAAAAAATCAAGCACGGTTCGGCTAATATGATCGGTTGGCTTTCTATGGTGCATATTTTCCAAACTTCCACCCATATGCATGGCAATATAAGGCGTGTTTAAAGCGGCAACCGTTGAGAGCATCTCGGGAAAAAAGAGACCCGCACTAATATCATTGACTAAATCGGCCCCAGCCTTTACCGCTTCCTGTACAACAGCAGGGTAGAAGCTGTCAATAGAAATTAAGACCTGTGGATGGGCTGTTTTGAGGGTTTTTATAAGTGGTACAACTCTGGTAATTTCAATATCTGGCCCCACCATCTCGGCGCCAGGCCTAGTACTTTGCCCCCCAACATCCAAAATGGCTGCTCCTGCATTAATCATGGTTTGAGCCTTCTCCAAAACCGTATCCATTTTGGTTCTGCTGTCTGCGTGAAAACTATCTGGGGTAGCATTGAGAATGCCCATTACTTGGGCAGAATGCCAGGTTACCAATCTTCCCTTACAGTTAAGCGTGAAACTATTGTGGTTTGAATTATCTTGCATGCAGTTCAAAGATATTACTAAGCATTTAACGGAGTACAAGCAAAATGGATACGAATCAACAATATGATCAGGCAATACAGGGTTGTAGAGATATTTTTATCAAAAAAACCAAGGACTATGGTACAGCATGGCGCGTACTGAGAAGTATTTCTGTGGTAGACCAGATTTATATTAAAGCCTTGAGAATCCGTACCATACAAGACAAGCGTACACAAAAAGTAGAAGACGGAATTCCATCTGAATTCAAAGGAATTGTGAATTATGCAGTGATTGGTTTAATTCAGTTGGCCTTGGATAATCCTACAGTAGAAGAAGTGGCTGTAGAGAAAGTAGAAAAATGGTACCAAGAATACGTCACATTTGCGCGCAATACCATGCTCAATAAAAACCATGATTATGGTGAAGCTTGGCGCGATATGAGTCAAGAAAGCTTTGCCGATTTAATCTTGGTAAAGCTTTTGCGTATTAAACAAATTCTACAAAACGATGGACAAACCCTTATCTCTGAAGGAATTGACGCTAACTATGTAGACATCTTGAACTATGCCGTTTTTGCATTGATCTTAATGGAAGAAGGTAAACACAAAAGCTAATCATGAAAATACTGTTATTGGTTATCAGATGGGTAGTGGGCTTATTGTTCATCTTTTCTGGATTAGTGAAAGCCAATGATCCACTAGGATTGGCCTATAAAATGCAAGAGTTTTTTGAAGTATGGGGAATGCATGGATTGCAAGACTATACCCTTTTGTTTTCTTTATTAATGAACACATTTGAAGTTGTTGCTGGTGTTGCCGTAATTGTTGGCTGGCAGATGCGGTTGTTTAGTTGGTTACTGTTATTACTTATTATATTCTTTACTTTTTTAACGGGCTACGCAGTTCTTTCAGGCAAGATCAAAACCTGTGGTTGTTTTGGAGACTGTATTCCCTTGAGTTCTGAGCAGTCCTTTATCAAAGACTTGATTTTACTTGCTTTGATTATATTCTTGTTCTTGATGCGTAACAAGATTCAACCAGAAATTTCTAGTAAGACTTCTTTGAAAATATTGGTTTTTAGTTTGGCTGCAACTGTTTTTTTACAATACCGAGATTTAAAATACTTGCCTGTTGTAGATTGTTTGCCCTATAAAAAAGGCAATGATATTATGCAGCAAATGCAAGTGCCTGCTGGAGCCATTCCAGATAGTCTTACCCTAAATTTTGTGTACAAGAAAAATGGTAAAATACTCAATTTTGACCAAGCCCATTTTCCAGATGATTTTGATTCTACCTATGAATATATAGACCGTAAAGATGTGGTGGCCAAGAAAGGAAATGGTTTAGTGGCACCCATTGCTGATTTTAGTTTACAAACAATTTCTGGTGCAGATACTACTAATGCTATTTTTCAAACAGATAAATACATCTTGGTCATGGCCCAAGATTTTGAAAACTATGACAATTGGAAAACTGCTATTCATGAATTCATCCAAGAAGTCCAGTCCAAACATATTCCCATCTTTTTAGTTACCGCTGATGCCAATACTGCTAGTGAACATTTTAGAACCATTGAAATACTGAAATGTGATGCTACTGTAATGAAAACTGCAGCAAGGGTAAAGCCAACTATCTTTTTGATGGAAGGTTCAAAAATCAAAGAGAAATTCAGTGTTCGTAGTCAAACTATGATGCAGGATGCCACTGATATTATTTTGGGTAGGAAGCTTAACTAATAATTACTTCATCAATTACGGTTTCTCCAAAAGCTTCGTTTACACGCGCTATGATTTGTGGTTTCTGGAACTGTAATTCATTTTTCAAGGGCCCCACAGCGGTTTGTATATATAGTTTCTTATTAAAGATTTTAATCTTATCGGTGTATTTGGCAATAGTCTTACCCATGAGTTTCTCCCAAATTTCTTCAATTTGAACAGCACGAACCCCGTTGTTTAAATGACTTTTTTTCAAAAAGCCCTTGATGGCATCTCCAATATGAAACTCAGACATAGTTCAAAGTTAGGTTAGTTGTTCAATTCAATCAATTGAAAACTGGCTTGAATTTGATGCATCTGTTCTTTTAGACGTTCAGGATGGGTATCTGTGATAAAAACCTGACCATCGCTTTGCGTACAAACCCAATGCAGCAATTGAAACATTCGGGTTTCATCTAATTTTTCAAATACATCATCCAATAAAAGTATGGGGGTGAAGCCTTTTTCATTTTTCAAAACCTGCCACTCAGCCAATTTAAGCGCAAAAAGCAGACTCTTTCTTTGCCCCTGAGAAGCCTCCGTTTTAAATGTTTGTTCTTGCAATTGAAAAACCAAATCATCCCTATGAATTCCAGCAGATGTTCTTTGTAAGGCTTTGTCTTTTTGTAGATTGGCTTTTAATAAACCCATCATGTCTGACTGATGCAGTTTTGATTCGTATTGCAATTGAACATTGTCAAATTGCCCTGCTATCTTCTGGTAAATTTCTTGCACCATGGGTAAATAGGTTGCCAAGAATTGATGTCTAATTTGATAAATGCTATTCCCTTGAACTGACAACTGCTCGTCTAAAATGGATAATAATGTCTCATCCAAATTGCCTTGTTCTGCCCATAGTTTTAATACACTATTGCGCTGTTGCAAAATCTTGCTGTATTGGATCAGTGATAGGAGATAGGGCTTGTTAATTTGAGACAAAATACTATCAACCAATTTACGCCTTTCTTCACTGGCTCCACCAATCAGAGAAATATCGTCAGGGGCAATCATTACGGCCGGAAATTTGCCCAAATGGTCGCTAAATTTTTGATAGGGCTCACCGTTCAAACTCAATTCCTTGCGATTATTCTCTCGCATAATATAGATTAACTCTTGGGGCGCTCCATTTAGTTCATAATTACCCACCAATCTCAAACCCTGTAATCCATGATGCACATTGGTTTGGTCTGACCTAGAAAAATAACTTTTGGCAAAACTCAAATAATGAATAGCGTCTAATAAATTGGTTTTCCCAGTTCCGTTTTTCCCGCAAATGCCTACTACTCTTTCCTGAAAGGGGAAGCTTTGGTTTAAATAATTGCGAAACTGAATCAGTTCTATTTTGTTTAATCGGAGCATTGAGCCAGCAAATTAATCAACTCATTGCTGAATAAAGCCCTAAGTCTGAAAGAAAGGATTTATTTTTATTAAAATTTTTGTTTTGAAGACCATTTTATCAAAGGAACAACTGGCATTAACCATCAAAAGACTGGCTCACCAGATTCTGGAGAACCATCACAGGTTGGAGGATACTGTGATCATAGGTCTACAACCCAGAGGGATTTTTTTGAGTGACCGGATTGTGAAGGAATTAGAAAAACTGGCTCCGTCAACGGCTATTCAATATGGCAAATTGGATATTACTTTTTACAGAGACGATGTTCGTAAGAGCTTACACATTGCTAGTAATACGGATATCCCATTTAGCATTGAAAACAAACAGGTGATCTTGGTTGACGATGTCTTGTACACTGGAAGAACCATTAGAGCCGCTTTAGACGCCTTGCTAGATTATGGGAGACCCTCTAAAGTAGCTTTATGTGTATTGGTGGATAGGAGGTTTAGCAGGGAATTACCTATTCAACCCGATTATTTGGGTAAAGCCATTGACACCATTTATTCCCAAAGAGTAACGGTTTTATGGAAAGAAAACGACGATAGCGAACAAGTCATGCTGTTGGATAACTAAATCATTTATCTTTGTTCTTTAATGAAACTATCTACCAAACACTTACTTGGTATTAAGCACCTCACACCTGAGGATATTCAGCTTATTCTATCTACTGCCGAGCAATTCAAGGAAGTATTACAAAGACCCGTTAAGAAAGTACCATCGCTGCGCGATGTAACCATTGTTAACCTCTTTTACGAGAACAGTACTAGAACCAGAATGTCTTTTGAGCTAGCAGAAAGAAGGCTTTCTGCTGATACCCTCAATTTTGCGGCCAGCAGTTCTTCGGCAGCAAAAGGGGAGACCTTGCTTGATACGGTGAACAATATCTTAAGTATGAAAGTGGATATGGTGGTGATGAGGCATAGTGCTTCTGGAGCCCCCCATTTCTTGGCCAAACATATACCCGCAGCCATTGTTAATGCGGGTGATGGTATTAATGAGCACCCCACCCAAGCCTTGTTAGATGCTTTTTCAATGAAGGAAAAATTGGGCAGATTAGAAGGATTAAAAGTGGCCATTATAGGAGACATCATGCATAGCAGGGTTGCTTTGAGTAATATGTATCTCTTACAGAAAATGGGTGCGGAAGTAACTGTAGCTGGGCCTCCAACACTGATTCCAAAATACATCAGTGAAGCATTGGGCGTTAGGGTAGAATATAATTTGAAAAAAGCCTTGCAATGGTGCGATGTTGCCAATGTTCTAAGAATTCAACTAGAAAGACAGAACCAACCACTGTTCTCTTCTTTGAGAGAATATAGTTTGGCCTACGGCATCAACAGAAGATTATTGGATTCCTTGGGTAAAGACATAGTAATCATGCACCCAGGACCCATTAACCGTGGTGTGGAATTGGATAGCGATGTTGCCGATGGTGGTTCTTCCATTATTTTGAATCAGGTAGAAAATGGGGTTGCCGTAAGAATGGCTGTATTATATTTACTAGCCAATAGAGAAAACTAATCCTACAACAAAAAAGCATATGCAAAGAATCTGTTTGTTTCCTGGAACCTTTGACCCGGTTACCTTGGGGCATATTGACATCATCAACAGGGCTTTGCCGCTTTTTGATAAAATCTATGTAGGTATTGGGATCAATTCATCCAAAAACCCCATGTTCTCTGCAGAACAAAGAATGGAATGGTTTAATGAAATTTATAAGGATGAACCCAAAGTAGCTTCTGTAGTCTATGAGGGACTTACTATTCAGTATTGCAAAGAGATAGATGCACATTTTATTTTAAGGGGCATTAGATTTGTCAGTGATTTTGAATACGAAAAAACCATTGCAGACGCCAATAGAACTTTGGATAAATCTATTGAAACCATCTTCTTAACAGGAGAACCCAAATACACATCTGTGGCATCTACCATTGTCAGAGATATCTTACGCAATGGTGGTAATGCTTCTCCATTCTTGCCTCAGGCAGTTATTAATACCTTATATCCCTAGTATGTCCATTTGGTTCTATGACAATATCAAATTAACAGACTTTGCTCATTTAGGAAAGAATACCCTTGGAGAACAACTGGGTATGGAATTCACTGAAATAGGGGAAGACTATATTAAAGGAACTATGCCTGTGGACCATCGCACCAAGCAACCTTATGGTTTATTACATGGTGGGGCTTCTGTAGCATTGGCTGAAACCTTGGGTTCCATCGGCTCCGCCTTAGTGGTAGACCAAAGCAAATTCAATTGTGTGGGCTTAGAAATTAATGCCAATCACTTGCGCAGCGTGCGCGATGGTTTTGTAACAGCTATTGCACGTCCTGTGCATCTTGGCGCAAGTACCCATGTTTGGGATATTCGTATTACAGATCAAAGAGATAAAATAGTTTGTATCAGCAGACTTACAGTTGCTGTAATAAAGAAGCCCTTAGCCTAGGTTATCCATGGGTAACCAACCCGACTCTTCCAATACATCAATAATGGTAATATAAGACTGCTCCATTCTTTTAGGAAGATCCGCCTTCTTAGTCCATTCAATAGCGCTAATATCTTCTTCCGTTTGTGGCACTAATGCTGGTACACCAGCCACATCCATTTTAAACCAATGGGTTTCTTTTATCACGTCTTCACCCACCCATTTGTCAAAATATTCGTGCCAGGTAACAGAGATTAACTCGCCCAAGGCCAAATGCTTGACCCCTGTTTCTTCTTCAACCTCACGTAAGGCACAGGCTTCAATGGTTTCGCCCTCATCAAGTTTACCCTTGGGCAAATCCCATTTGCCCCTTCTAAAGATGAGTAACAATTCACCTTCTCCGTTTCTGACCAATCCTCCGCCTGCTTTGATAATTTTTTTCATAGAACCTGTGAATAAGATTCTGCAATCTACAAGCAAAAATTATATTGCGCAGCTTAACTTCGTTTTATGACAAATGAAAAGGCAGTTGCAGAGAAATTATTGCAAGTAGGGGCGGTAAAACTGCGTCCCGAGGAACCATTTACCTGGGCAAGCGGATGGAAAAGCCCCATTTATTGTGACAACAGAAAAGTATTGTCTTTTCCCTATACCCGTGATTTTATCAAGAGTGAAATGTGCAATGTGATTTTTGAAGGTTTTCCGGAAGCTCAATTATTAGCCGGTGTTGCCACTGCGGGTATTCCTTGGGGAGCTATGGCATCAGACCAATTGAAAATGCCCTATATCTATGTAAGACCCAAACCCAAAGAACACGGATTGGGTAACCAAATTGAAGGCAGTTTTGAACCGGGTCAAAAGGTCTTGGTCATTGAAGACCTGATTTCTACAGGTAAAAGTTCTTTAGACGTGGTTAAAGTGCTGCGCGATGCCGGCCTAGAAGTGATAGGTATGGTTTCAATATTTACTTATGGATTCAAACAGGCAACGCAAGCTTTTGAAACGGCATCTGTACCCTATAAGAGCCTAACCAACTATAGTACTTTGATTAGTATGGCGGTTGAAAAAGGTACCGTTTCAGCTGAAACGGAAGCTTTATTATTACAGTGGAGAGAAGATCCCGCTAATTGGAAAGGCATTTAATCTAAAAAACAACACATGAAAAAGGCGCTTTTAATTAGTATTTTCACATTATTAATTAGTAATTATCTATTTGCACAAGCCGATAAAGCCTTGTGGATTACCATTAAATCGGCCAATTTAAAGTGTTGGGAATGTAGAGAGTCCTTGGACAAATACCTGATAGTTGAAAACAATAGCAATTTTGAAAAAGGGATCATTCAGTGGAAATACAACCTTTTACAAGGTGAAATCAAACTCCAATATTTTCCAGATAGAGTGGGTCCGGACCAAATAAGAACTGCCATGAACAATGCTGGTTTTGATGCGGATACCGAAAAAGCCACAGAAGACGCATATAAAAAACTATCCGCTTTGTGTAAAAGAGCGGAAGACGGGGGTGGACCTCAACCCAGAAAACCCTGTCATATGGAACCCTATAAGGGCTATTAAGATATTTCTACAACCATTTTAGAACAGTTTCATCTGATGCCTAGCTTCATAGGTAAAGGGAACTGTTTTGAAGATTCCTGCCTTACCAACTTTGGTAGTCCCTTTTACAGACACCAGGACCTCATTACTGATCATCAGGTTCAGGGCATTTTTGTACAATCCCTTAAGGTCAATGGCAATTTTAGACGGTAGAACAAATTCCTTGTTTTTGGGAATATGCATGCTGGTATCCAGATTCATCTTTCCTAAATAGTGGTTGTCTATATAAACATCCGCATCCACGTTTCTCAATTCTAGTCCAAATTTATTAGGGTTAAAATAGACCAATTCCATATTTAGGGTGGTCTTGTCAAAACCAATTTTATCCAATTTCACGTTTCTAACGTCACGGTATTCAAAAGCCTTGGGCGCAGCACAGGATAGGAGTAACACTACCAATAGGCCAGAAAGGGTCCAAATTTTCATCCTTTTTAATTTGTACACAAAATAGGGCAGAAGCTCCAAATTGCCCCACAATCAATTGTTATAATTTGTAACTTTCCTACTAAATAGGTTAGGAAAACCTCATAAAACAAGCGATAAAATTGAAACTCAAATAGTTAGTAGATTATAATTCATTTATTACTTTATTAATCAATTTATTAAAGCTATTAATTGAAATTTAATTAGATAGTATTTTAGGCAATATATGGCTCAAATAGCTTGAAAATGGAAATAGTTCAACAAGTCAATTCAAATGATATTCAAATTATTGAAAGTCAATATTTTGGAACTGTTAATTGGTATAAAATGTTGTTTGAAAATTCACATGTTGAATTAGCTCAATACGAAGCCTATCCAAAAACCAGTTTTAGAAACCGTACCATCATTGCAGGCAGTAATGGGCTCATTATTTTGTCCGTGCCCCTACAAAAAGGAAGGATTCAAAAAAACCAAACCAGGGATGTAAAAATTAGTTATGACCAAGATTGGCAAGAGCAGCATTGGAGAAGCATTGTTTCTTGCTATGGCAAATCACCCTTTTTTGAGTATTATCAAAATAGCCTAGAATTGGTATTGCGTCAAAAACAGGTTTACTTGTTAGACATGAATTGGGGAATTCAACAATGGGTCTTGAAACAACTTAAATTCACAAGAACCCTTAATTACTCTTTTAGACAGGAAGCTGAATTTAGACAAAGCAGTTCTGACCAAAGAGATAGGATTAAACCTAATAATTTTCATTTAGTCCAAGAACCGGTAAAATATTCGCAGGTTTTTGAAGATAGAATTGGGTTTCAAGCCAACTTAAGCATTTTGGATTTATTGAGTTGCATGGGGCCCGCCAGTAAAACTTTGTTATAAATACAGCATAATGGTATTTTAATGGCTCTTACTCATGGCTTTTAAAGTGTTAATCATTAATTTTAAACGTTCATCAGGAATAGCAAAGTTTCTGATAAAGCAGTTGCCCCCCAGATGAAGAAGACCTCCTTTTTGCTTTGTTGCATATTGTTATTGGGCATCCTGAACGCCAATTCACAGGATTTTTCAAATAAGGGTACTGATTTTTGGCTGGGCTATGGCTACCATGTAGGTATGTCAGCTTCCGCATTTGGAAATGCCAATGGTGGTGGTGCCCAAGAAATGATTCTCTATTTCACATCTGACAAAAATGCCAATGTATTGGTTGAAATTCCAGGTTTGGGCTATTCTCAAACTTATACGGTAACCGCCAATCAGGTTACATTATCCAATCCCTTACCCAAAACTGGCGCCCAAGATTGTAGAATTAACTTTTTCGGAAAGCAAAACAGAGGTATTCATGTAACCAGTGATGTACCCATTGTGGCTTATGAACATATTTATAATAACTCTGTTTCAGGCGCATCTCTTTTATTTCCAACCAATACTTTAGGGAAAGAATACTATTCTGTTAATTTCACACAATCTTCTAATCAAGCTTTCTCAAACTCCTACTTTTTTGTCATTGCAACAGAGGATAATACGTCCATAGAAATTACGCCTTCTGGTACCAATTTAAATGGTTTAGCGGTTGGAGTACCATCTACACCCATTCCTTTAGCCAAAGGAGAAATTTATTCTGTGATAGGTACCGTAGTGGGTAGCACAGGGGTTGACTTATCGGGTTCGAAAATTAGGTCCATTAGCAATAATGGATCTGGTGGCTGTAAAAAGATAGCCGTGTTTTCGGGAGCTGGCAAATTGAGTATTGGTGGATCCAATAATGGTCCAGCAGATAATGTTATTGCACAAGCATTTCCTTCTGTAGCTTGGGGTAAAAAATATTTAACTGTTCCAACTGGTTCACAGCCCAATAATTTTTATAGGATTTGTGTTACAGACCCAAATACAGAAGTAAAACTAAATGGGGTAGTGCTTCCCAAATCATCTTTGGTAAACAACTTTTATTATCAATTTAAAAATGGCAATGTTACAGGCACAAATCCAGCCATTCCAAATTTAATTGAATCCGATATTCCTATAATGGTAGCACAATATTGTACTACTCAAGGTACAGAAGGTAATCCAAATTTTTCTGGTGCTGGTAGTAATGGCATTGGTGGGGATCCAGAAATGATTTATTTAAGTCCTGTTGAACAGACTATTAATAAAATCACCCTCTATTCTGCAAATCAATATAGAATCTTACAAAGTTATATTAACATAATTATCAAAACTGGGGGAGTCAACAGTTTTACTCTTGATGGGGTTTCTCAAAAAGCTTTATTTCAAACACACCCTCAGGAAAGCAATTTTTCTTATGCCATTATTCCAGTAACTTCTGGATCACATACACTATTCGCTGATTCTGGTTTTAATGCTATTGCCTATGGATTTGGTAATGCTGAATCCTATGGATACAATGCAGGAACCAATGTAAAAGATTTCTCTCAAACAGCGTCTTTTCAGAATCCTTATAAAAGACTTGATTCTGCTGTTTCATGCGCCAATACCCCCTTCCAGTTTTCAATCCCCTTAAATTTCCAACCATCCACTTTGAAATGGGAGTTTACTGCAGCACCCAATATTAGCCCAAATGCAACCATTGGAATTATCAATGCACCTGTGGCGGATAGTAGCACCAATATCAATGGTCAAAAGCTGTATTATTATAGCCCAGGTCAAATTTACAAATTTGCACAAGCCAACTCAATTGCATTAAGAGATACCATTAAACTATATACCACATCGGCCACGCCGGATGGCTGTGGTAGTACTGACCAATTGTATACCATTCCCGTTAAAGTGGCTGAATTACCTGCTGCTAATTTCACTACCAATAATAATGGATGCATATCAGACTCTGTTCGTTTTTTTGACGCTACCAATACTTTTGGAGACGGAATTATAGAAACTGGATTATGGGATTTTGGAGACGGAACCACAGATTCAGCATTTAATCCAGTCAAAAAGTATAGCATTGGAGGCACTTATAATATTCAATACCGGCCTATCTCTAGTTATGGATGTATAGGAGATGTAAGCATTGCCAAAACCTATTCGGCTTTGCCTGTAGCAGGCTTTAATTATAATGATAGTTGCGTAAATCAAGTAATTACATTCAATGACCTTTCCACCATTGCTTCGGGTAGTATTGTAAAATGGTATTGGGACTATGGCAATGGCACCAAGGACACACTAACTGCTTCAACAGCAAGAACCATTACCTATACTTCTGCAGGTTCAAAAACAGTTTCATTAATCGTTGAGACCAATACGGGCTGTTTGAGTTTACCATTTACAAAAGACATTACCATTAGACCATTACCAGAAACAGGATTTATTTTGCCAGAAGTTTGTCAGAACGATGCCGTAACACAGTTCTTTGACAGTACCAAGATTGCAGACAATAGCAATGGCTTTACTTATCTCTGGAATTTTAATGCAGGCAGTCCTGCAGTAAGTCCAGCACCAGTTCCTTTGTCTGCCAATGAAGCAACGGCCAAAGACCCTAGGGTTAAATATACTACACCGGCTAATTATCAAGTGTCTTTACAAGTCACTTCTATTTATGGTTGCAAAACAAGTATAACCCAAGCATTTACTGTGAATGGTAGTAATCCTGATCCGCAGTTTGACATTTTGAATAGCACAGAGCTCTGCTCCAATAGAAAAGTAGTGATTAGAAATAAATCTAAAATGCTAGATTTTGGTAGTGTTACTAGGCTTGAAATTTTCTGGGATATTACTGATTTAACCAAGAAAACAGTTGTAGAAGATCCGGGATTTGATTCTTTGTATAGTTATCTCTATCCTGATTTTCAAACGCCTGCTACTAAAAACTATACAATTAGACTTATTGCTTATTCAGGTGCTTCTGGTTCTTCTTGTAATAAAAAAATAGAGCAACAAGTGACCATTTTACAAAGCCCTAAAGTAGCATTTACTACAGTGCCTGGTATTTGTTTAGATGCTACACCTAGATTATTTCCGCAAGCTAGTTTTAATACCAATGTACCCAATGCCAGTGGTAGTCCCATTTTCTCTGGAACAGGCATTACCAATACTGCTACTGGTTTATTCAATCCCCTGACCGCTGGAGTAGGAGCGCCTTATAATATTCAATACCTAAGTATTTCTGACAAAGGTTGTAGAGATTCGGCAACACAAAGCATTACTGTTTGGCCATCGCCAACGGCTAAATGGGGCGTGCAAAATATTGTTTGTGAAAAAAACAGTATTGCCTTTACAGATAGTTCTGTAGCCAACTATAGCAATATTGTAAAAAGAGATTGGAATTTTGGAGATGGTGTTACCGCAGACAAACAATCAACTACCAATTTTAACTACCAATACAATATTGCTAATAATTATACTATTGGATTACGCGTGACTACCGATAGTGGTTGTATTAGTCCGTTGAACGAACAGGTCTTAAAAGTAAATTACTTACCAAGGGTTGCATTTACACAACCTGCCATTGTTTGTTTACCAGATGGTAATGCAACCTTCCCTAATACCAGCAGTATTCCAGATGGTTCCGACGCTTTGTTTAGTTATCTCTGGACATTTGGAGACGCCAATAATACTTCTTCCTGGACTTTGAAAGATGGAAAACACCAATTCTCTGCTCTTGGAACTTATCAGGTAAAACAACAGGTTACTACCAAGGATGGCTGTATTGATTCAGCTATTCAAGCATTCTCAAATATCTTCCCGCAACCTAAAGCCGCTTTTGTTACTACTCCAACAGAAATCTGTATCAATGAGACCATTCAATTTACAGACAATAGTCAGGGTATTACCAGTGCCATCAATCTTTGGAAATGGGACCTAGCACAAGGAACAAGTTCTGATTTACAAAATCCCACTAAGAAATTTACAGATTCTGGCACTTATAATATTTTGCTTTACGCTTATAATACCCAAGGTTGTGTTAGTGATACTTTGACCAAATCAATCACAGTGCATCCATATCCTGTGTTGGATCTTGGGCCAAATTTGGTGGTACTAGAAGGTGGACAAACGCCATTAAAACCATTAAAAGCGTATGGTACTAATTTACAATATTTATGGACGCCTTCGTTGTATTTAAATAGTGATACAGCCATGGTTCCAATTTCTATCCCTCTGGGCGATTTGACTTATAAACTAACGCTCACAGGTATTGGTAATTGTAGTGTAACAGATGAAATATTTATCAAATTATTGTTGGCTCCACTTGTTCCAAATGCTTTTTCTCCCAATAAGGATGGCATTAATGATACCTGGAAAATTGAATACCTTGAGTCTTATCCCGGTGCAACAGTAGATGTGTTTAACCGATACGGACAAAAAGTATTTAGTTCTAATGGTTATACCACCCAATGGGATGGAAATTTTAATGGAGTGCCCTTGCCCATTGGAACCTATTATTATATTATCAACCCCAAGAATGGTAGGGCTACCATTCAAGGATCAGTGACCATTATCAAATAGATTATGCAATTGAAAATAAAAACATTGTTATTGGGTTGCTTACTGGTTAGCGGACTGGCTGCACAACAACGTCCATATTATACCCAATACATCCTGAATAATTATTTGATTAATCCTGCTGTAGCAGGAATTGAAAATTATTGGGATATGAAAATTAGCCACCGCATGCAATGGGTGGGTTTACAAGACGCTCCTGTGACCACTTATTTGACCTTGCATGGACCATTAAAAAAAGCAGCTTATAGCAATGATAATGCTACTAGTTTTCGTACCCCAGGTGAAAATCCTAGAGGTGCCAATTATTGGCGCAATTATACCGCACCTGATCCACATCATGGGGTAGGTTTTACCATGCTCAATGATAAGACAGGTCCTCTGAATAGATTTGCAGCTTATGGAACTTATGCCTATCATCTAGGCTTGTCACCAACAACCAGTTTATCGGCTGGTGTTTCTGCAGGGTTTACCAATCTGAGTTTAGATGCTAGTAAATTGAATTTTGGTACAACTACTGTTGATCCAGCTGTAGCTGGATCTGGCTTAATCAATACCATTAAACCTGATATTAGTGCGGGGCTTTGGCTTTATTCTGCTGACTATTTTATTGGTTTATCTGCTCAGCAAATTATTCCACAACAAATTGCGTTTTCTGATAACACGGTTTATTTAGAAAAAGGAAAATTGGTGCCACATTTGTTCTTAAGCGCTGGTATGCGTTTTCAATTAAGTGACGATGTAAGTTTTTTACCATCTACCTTAATTCGTTATGTAAGCCCTTTGCCTCTGGGATTTGACGTAAATGCCAAATTCCAATACCAAGACCTAATCTGGGCCGGTGCTTCATATAGATATCAAGACGGAATTGCTGGGATGGTAGGGTTGAATATTAGCCGCACCATTAATGTGGGTTATTCTTATGACTTACAAACTTCTCAACTCAATACTGTGAGTAAGGGAACCCATGAAATCTTGATTGGGTTTTTAATTGGAAACCGTTATGGTGATTGGTGTCCAAGGAATTTGTGGTAATTCACATTGATAAACAGTATAAAAAAATCCCGAATCAATGATTCGGGATTTTTTATTTGAGTTAGTTAGACTTATTTCTTTATTTCTTCTTCGTTGATATTGATATTCAAATGATCCTTACCATTGAATAAAGATTGGTATTTGGCCAATGTAGCAGCATCCTGTTCTTTACCATTGATACTCAATTTGCCATCTTTTAATTCTACCATTAATTTACCAGCTACTTGAAAACCATCTTTTTTAATGGCTTCAATTAGGGCATTATAATCATCCCCAGTGGCAGTGATTGTTGCACTGGTTTTAGTAGAATCATTTGTAGTAGCACTAATGGTCATTTCAATTTTCTTTTCTACCATCGGCGCAGCCTTAGACTTGTGCAATTGTGCCAAAGTAGGAGCAATAACCAAAGACACAATAGACATTAATTTGATCAAGATATTCATAGAAGGTCCAGAAGTATCTTTAAATGGATCACCTACAGTATCACCAGTTACAGAAGCTTTATGTGGTTCTGATTTCTTGTAATAGATTTCTCCATTGATTTCAACACCTTTCTCAAATGATTTCTTGGCATTATCCCAAGCACCACCAGCATTGTTCTGGAACATTCCCATGAGTACGCCACTTACAGTAGCACCTGCTAAGAATCCACCCAATACTTCTGGTCCAAATACAAATCCAATGATAATAGGAGAGAGAATGGCAATAGCACCAGGCAACATCATTTTTTTCAAAGACGCTTCTGTAGAAATAGCTACGCATTTGTCATACTCAGGTTTACCAGTACCTTCCATAATACCTGGAATGGTACGGAACTGTCTGCGTACTTCTTCTACCATGGCCATTGCAGCTTCACCCACCGCACGAATAGCTAGTGATGAGAAGATAAAAGGAATCATAGCACCTACAAACAAACCAGCCAAAACATCGGCATGGTAAATATCAATTCCATTAATACCAGCAATACCCACAAACGCAGCAAACAAAGCAAGTGCCGTTAAAGCTGCAGAAGCAATGGCAAAACCTTTACCAGTTGCTGCAGTAGTATTACCAACCGCATCAAGAATATCTGTTTTCTCACGAACCTCTTTTGGCAATTCACTCATTTCAGCAATACCACCTGCATTATCAGCAATTGGTCCAAATGCATCAATAGCTAATTGCATTGCAGTAGTAGCCATCATACCCGCTGCTGCAATGGCAACACCATATAAACCTGCACAGTAATAAGAACCATAAATACCACCAGCTAAAACAATGATAGGTAACATAGTTGATTCCATACCTACTGCCAAACCACCAATAATATTGGTAGCGTGTCCTGTGCTAGATTGTTTAATAATACTCATTACAGGACGCTTGCCCATGGCAGTATAATATTCTGTAATCATACTCATTAAAGTACCTACAGCAAGACCTACCAAAATAGCGGCAAAAATCATATTGGGTGTAAAGTCAAATCCACGCAACAACATATGTTCTGGCATCAAATAGCCTACCAAGAAATAACATGCAACTGCAGTAATTACAATAGAGCCCCAGTTACCCATGTTCAGCGCATTTTGTACTTTCTGAGTACTCAAACCAGCACTATCACTGATCTTAACAAAGAAGGTTGCAAAAATGGAGAATAGAATTCCCAAACCAGCAATCAACATTGGTAATAAAATAGGGGAGAGACCACCGTAATTATCTACTAAAGCAACTCCACCAACACCAGTTACTTCTCTTCCAAGTACCATGGTAGCTAAAACGGTTGCCACATAAGAACCAAATAAATCGGCACCCATACCAGCAACGTCACCTACGTTATCTCCTACGTTATCTGCAATAGTAGCAGGGTTTCTTGGATCATCTTCTGGAATACCTGCTTCAACTTTTCCTACAAGATCAGCACCTACGTCAGCAGCCTTGGTATAAATACCACCACCAACACGGGCAAACAAAGCAATACTTTCAGCACCCAGGGAAAAACCTGTCAATACTTCAATAGCGCGTTTCATTTCTTCACTGTCTACAGCCTGCGTTGGAGCAAAGACCATTTTCAAAACAATGAACAAAGAACCCAATCCCAAAACAGCCAAACCTGCAACACCCATACCCATTACTGAACCACCAGTGAAAGAAACTTTCAATGCTTGGCTTAATGAAGTACGAGCAGCTTGAGCAGTACGCACGTTTGCCTTGGTAGCTATTTTCATACCAATAAAACCAGCAAGTGCACTAAAGAATGCACCAAAAATAAAGGCAAGGGCAATACTCCAATGGCTATTGGAATCAGAATATCCCATGATACCTAATAAGATGGCAACAATTACCACAAAATAGGCTAGGATCTTGTATTCCGCTTTCAAGAAAGCCATAGCCCCTTCAGCGATATACGTACTAATTTCTTTCATGCGGTCATTTCCCGCGTCTTGTTTGGCCACCCAGTTAAACTTGATCAGGGTGTAGAGCAATCCTACTAGTCCCATAGCGGGGACAGCGTAAAACAGAATTTTGTCCATAAACAGTTAATGTCTCGTAGTTTAAAATATAAAGTCTGCAAAAATAGGGGAAAACGGTATAGTTAGCTTCCTATCAGGCTTTTCTTGCCGCAGTAGCTATAAAACGTTGATTTTGACGAATTATTATCATTTATTGTTCTAATTCTGATGTATCGGGTGTGCCAGTGAATACAGAGCTCATTTTACCCGCTGACCAAATGCTTCTATTAAACTTATTTCCTAGGATAATGACCGTGGCAGAGTCAGAAATCAAGCGCTTAAAGACGGTATTATTACCATGCCACCATCCATTATGGTATACCACAGTGGGGTCTGGTGGATTAATATACAAATGCCAACCCAATCCATAATTCTTCTGACCACGGGTTTCATTACTATAGGGTCTATAAGCCATATTCATGGTTTCCTTACTTACAAATTCACCTGCATACAAGGCTTTATCCCACTGTAATAAATCTCTTACCGTACTATAGATATTCTTGTCACCATAAATACAGTCTAATTTTTCTAAAGGGAATGGCGCATTTTTATAGTTGTAAGACGGTACATAATTGGCAGTATCCTTCTTACTAAACACATAACTATTTTGCATACCCAAGACTTTAAATACACTGTCTTGCATATAAGTAGGA
>NCHJ01000059.1:0-786 GCA_002256765.1 Bacteroidetes bacterium 24-39-8 | reverse complement strand
AGGAAAATCCATTTGGGTAATCCTTTCTACAATTAGGGCCAACATAGCATAATTGGTATTACAATACTGATACCTTCTATTAGGCGATGCTTCCAGATTGGGTTTATTGTCAATCATATATTGCAAAACGCCTTCATTATCAGGTAATCCAGTCACTTTTACAGGAATCTTATAGGTCCTGGTACGTTTAACCCATTTGCCCTTTTTGGTTTTCACTTTATAGGTCTCCGTTCTAGTACCATCCATAAAATGGTCATATTTGGGCAAACCACTTCTATGGGTTAAAAGATCTTGAATACTTATTCCTTGGTAAGGGAATGTAGGTAGGAATTTTTCAACTGGGTCTTCCAAACTAATTTTACCCTGCTCCATTAAGTGCAAAATGACTGTTGCCGTAAAGGTTTTAGAAATAGAAGCTAGGTGAAATGGAGTAGTGGGTCCAATATATTCCTTGGTTCTGAAATTGACCATACCTCTGTAATCTTCAAATACAATCTCTCCATTTTTAGCCAACAAAATGCTTCCGTTAAAGCCAGTTTTCTTAAGGGTTGTATTATATAAGGTTTCAATTTTATCTTGGTAATAGGCTTTCTCTTTATCAGTTAGAGGTCTTGCAGGAATAGATTGCTGTACAATGGTGTCTTTTTGGGGTTCCGAGCTGGGGTTACCGCAGGAGAACAAAAAAATACTAAGAATGGGTACCAGCATGGTTTTGGGCATTATGGTGGGTTTATGCTAAAGTGACAAATATAGGGGCTAGATTATGCTTAGAGAACCATCGTGGAA
>NCHJ01000058.1 GCA_002256765.1 Bacteroidetes bacterium 24-39-8 | reverse complement strand
ATATTTTTTCAAAAAACAGTACCCATAAAAAGTAAATTGAAAGAGCTTCTAGGCTCAGAGAAAAAGCCGCCTTTGTTTTATACTCGTTCTAGTATAAAAAAAGGCAAAAAATATTTTTCTGAAAAACAGTTAGTTCACCCCCTAACCCAAACTTTAATGATTCCGTTTTAAATTTTCGCAGCTTGCATTTGCGCCAAAATCTCATCAACATAAACCCGGTCATTACTCAATCGCGGAATCTTGTGTTGCCCGCCCAGCTTGCCTTTGCTGCGCAACCATTCATGAAAAACGGTTTTTTCTAATGCATGCACATGGGGCATGACTAGCGCAATATCTTTATAGCGTTTGGCCTCGTAATCACTGTTCACCATTTTGAGGGCGCAGTCTAATTCAAAAGCAAATTCATCCACTGAATCCGGCATGCTATCAAATTCTATCAACCACTCGTGTCCACCTTTTGACTCATCGCCCATATAAACAGGAGCCGCGGTATAATCATTCACCACTAATCCAGTTTTCTCACAAGCCATGGCAATGGCTTTGTCTGCATTGTCTGCAATGAGCTCTTCGCCAAAGGCATTGATATACTGTTTTAATCGGCCAGTAACTTTTACTTTAAACGGTGAGAGATTCACAAACTGAATAGTGTCTCCCACTAGGTATCGCCATAGGCCCCCATTGGTACTGATGACCAATGCGTAATTTTTTCCAATGACCACATCTTTCAAACCAATGGTCTTTGGATTGGCTTTGCCATATTCTTCTACGGGCATGAACTCATAAAAGATTCCGTGATCCAAAAGCAGCAACATACCATCCTCAGAAGGATCATTCTGCGCTGCAAAAAATCCCTCACTGGCATTGTACATTTCTAAATAAGTAACACCGGGGCCCAATAGTTTTTTAAACTGCTCGCGATAAGGCGTAAAGGAAACGCCCCCGTGTCCGTATAATTCCAGATTGGGCCAGACCTCTTTTAAAGTGGCTTTGCCCGTAATTTCTAAAATGCGTTTTACCAAAACCAAGGTCCAGGTAGGCACTCCTGCAATTGAAGTCACATTCTCTTCAATAGTAGACTGGGCAAGACTTTCAATCTTTCCCTCCCACTCATCCATGAGCGCAATGCTAAGTTCCGGAGTCCTGATCCACTGCCCCCAAAATGGGGTGTTCTGCAACAGTACCGCACTCAGGTCTCCATACTGAATCTCTTCATTCACTTTGCTAATCTGGTGGGATCCACCAATGACCAAACTCTTGCCCGTGAGCAAATCACTTTCAGCATTAATATTATAATATAGTGTGAGTACGTCTTTGGCTGCTTGAAAATGACAGTTCTCCAAACTCTCTTCTGTAATAGGTATAAACTTACTTTTCTCAGAAGTAGTTCCACTGCTTTTTGCAAACCAATTCACTGGTGTGTTCCATAGCAGTTGTTCCTCTCCCTCCATCAATCTATTGATATAGGGTTTTAGGTCTTCGTATTCGTGAATGGGAATGGCTTCTTTGAATTTGCGAATGTTGAAAATCTCTTTCATCCCATATCGCCTACCAAATTCTGTGTATTGACCGTGGGTAATCAGGTCTTGCAATACCTCGCGCTGCGCCGCAATGGGTTCATTCATCCATTGGTCAATCTTACCCTGTCTGAGTCTTGCTAAACGGGATATGGCTGGGCTGAGTATTTTCATTGCTTTGACTTTGGCAAAATAAGCAATGAAGTTGAGAATTCCGAAGGATTATTCTGACGGATGGGCTTCAGAATCAGATTGTTGGGTAACAACCGTTGCCAATGGACTGTTTTCTTTTCCCATTTCTATGATCCAATCTTTTCGCTTTAGCTCAAAATTGGTTCCAAGGTAAAGCCTCCGCACTTTTTCATCATCGGCCAGCTCTTCTGCGGTACCATGACGGAAAATCTTGCCTTCAATGAGTAAATAAGCCCTGTCACAAATAGAAAGGGTTTCATTTACATTATGATCCGTAATCAAAATGCCAATATTCTTATACTTGAGTCTGGCTACCACGCTTTGTATATCTTCTACCGCAATAGGATCCACACCTGCAAAGGGTTCATCCAATAAAATAAACTTTGGGTCAACCGCCAGGGCTCGGGCAATCTCGGTTCTTCTTCTTTCTCCTCCGCTCAAACTATCTCCATTGTTACTGCGCACATGATGTAGGTGAAACTCATCTAAGAGGGACTCCAATTTATACAAACGCTCGGCCTTGGTCAACTTGGTCATTTCCAAAACCGCCATAATATTATCTTCCACGGTGAGCTTGCGGAATACACTGGCTTCCTGTGGCAAATACCCTATGCCCATTTGCGCCCTTTTATACATGGGCAGCTTTGTAATGTCTTGGTCATTCAGGAATACACTGCCCTCATCTGGCTTAATCAAACCCACTACCATATAGAAAGTAGTGGTCTTACCGGCTCCATTGGGGCCCAGCAATCCCACAATCTCTCCCTGTTCTACATTCACGCTTACATGGTTCACAACGGTTCTACCCTTGTAACTCTTGATCAGGTCTTTGGTATGGATGGTTAGGTTCATAAACTGCTGTAAAAATAGGATTGTTAGTAGGAAGATGGGGCATTCATACCTAGTATTTTGTGATAGTTTTGTGTTTCTGCCTATTTTTGCCGCCATGAAAGTGATAGATCATATTTCCCAGGCCAAGGACACATTAGTTTCTTTTGAAGTATTGCCACCCTTAAAAGGCAAGACCATTAATACCTTATATGACCATTTAGACCCTTTGATGGAATTCAAACCATCTTGGATCAATGTTACCTATCACCGTAGTGAAACCATGTTCAAAAAGAAGACCGATGGTACTTTTGAACGCGTTGAGGTTCGCAAACGCCCCGGCACTGTGGGTATTTGCGCGGCCATTATGAACCACTACCAAGTAGACGCTGTTCCCCATATTATCTGCGGCGGTTTTACCAAGCGTGAAACCGAAGACGCATTGATTGACCTTGATTTCTTGGGCATAGACAATGTGTTGGTACTCCGTGGTGATGCTGCCAAAAACGAATCAGCTTTTGAACCCGAGAAAGACGGGAACCATTTTGCCATTGACCTATTGAGTCAGGTGAGCAATATGAATAACGGGATCTACCAAGACGAAGACATTAAGAGCGGTGGTAAAACCAAGTTCTGCATGGGCGTAGCTGGTTACCCCGAAAAACATTTTGAAGCACCCAATTTAGAAATAGACCTGATTAAACTCAAAGAAAAAGTAGACGCTGGCGCCGATTATATCATGACCCAGATGTTCTTTGACAACCAAAAATTCTTTGACTTTGTAACGGCTTGTAAGAATATGGGTATTAATGTTCCCATTATTCCAGGTCTAAAACCCATTACCAATAAGAAGCAATTGTCTGTGTTGCCAAGAATTTTCCATGTAGACATTCCTACTGATCTGTCTAACGCCATTAACAAGTGCAAGACCGATGCGGAATGCGAACAAGTGGGAACTGAATGGTTGATTCAACAAAGCAAGGAACTCAAAGCTTTTGGTTCACCCGTACTACATTACTATACCTTGGGTAAGCCCAAAGTTATTTGGAATGTGGTAAAGAATGTGTTCTAAACAATCATTCGCAACGACCATTATTTAGTACCCAATTTTATCTTGGCATCTATCAAGTCATTGAACTGATCCAAACTCAATTGTTTGGCAATAATTCTTTTGTCCTTGTCTAATAGATAAATGGTTGGCGTCTTGAACACGTCATAAAGTTGCTTGTAATTAGGTCTTCCTGCTTTCTCTTCCGCTGTGCGCGATGCCTTGGTTTGGTATGCCTGCGTCCAAGTGTTGCTAATCTTTTTCTCGCTCAAAAATTTCTTCCATGCAGGAATTTCATTCTCATAAATATTCACTGAAAAAATAGCCACGCCTTGTTTCTTCCACTTGGCCTGATAAAAGGAATCTAGTC
Organism: Bacteroidetes bacterium 24-39-8; assembly: GCA_002256765.1. Taxonomy (GTDB): domain Bacteria; phylum Bacteroidota; class Bacteroidia; order Chitinophagales; family Chitinophagaceae; genus Sediminibacterium. The sequence continues at coordinate 14,322 of NCHJ01000058.1, read as the reverse complement.
TTGGAATCTCTTCCTTACAATGACCACAATTGGGATCCCAAAATGCTACAATGGTAAAGGGAGATTTAAGATTGTATAGAGAAACTGCTTTACCCGTAGTATCGGTCAAATCCAATAGGGGCGCGGGTTGGCCAAGTTGGTTGGCCATCATGCTATATGCCCTTTCTGTAATGGTTTTCTTAGATGCGGCATTGAGTAAAACCGTATCGCCCTTGGCATAAAAATTTTCAAACAAGTACAAAAATACTTTGTCCTGACCCATGAATTCTGGGTTAATATACTTGTTGGTGAACTTGGTTAAGAGATAAGGATAAATCTCTTTTCCTGTTCTTGCAGAGAGCATAATATATTTTACTTCTGCAATAATGCTATCCGGATCAGGCGATACATAATATTTAAAATAGTCATCCAATTTTGGTTCAAAGAATGGTGTGCGCAACAAACGGTCGTCGTTAAAATTTACATCGTCCCAGAAATGATCTTTTACATATCTATAAGGATAACTAGAATCTGGTACGCCTTTCACAATGGGAATAGCAGGGGCCGTTGGGCGCTTCATGGTGTTGAACAACATTGCCAACAATGACTTAGGAAATTCTTTGGTAATGCTATTGCGATAGTCTTGCAAGTCTTTGTCTGCTGCAATAATTAAATCGCGCAAGCGACTACTATCTGCTTTTGTGGTTGCGGCTTTGTATTGTTGTTCTAGGTCATTGAGTTTTTTTCCCTTCTCATTGGAGACTTTAGAATAAGTGCGGAACAAATCATTATCGGCGGAGCCAGTAATTTTTACATCGTCTTTCTTGGCCGTGTCTGCCACAATGCTAAAATGTTGTTGGTCACTGATTAACACTTCAAACAAAATGCTGTACTGGGGCGATACCACAAAATAGATGCCCCCTGTGAGTTTGGTATTTCCCTTGAATACACCCATTCCCTTCTCGTCCAGCATGGCCGAATCCATTAGTGCCCTACCCTTGCCATAATTGCTACCCAAGTAGATTTTGCAATTCTTGAGTGGAGTAAGGGTAATACTAATATGTTTTGGCGGTAATTTGGATGATCCACCTGCACCGGAAGCTGCCGGTTTCTTTACCTGCGCCAACGCTACTTGCGCCAAGACCAACAAGAGAATAGGGAAGATTCTTTTCATAAAAACATGGAATTGGGTATAAAAATAGTCTGGATTACATTTGCACCCGTGAGAAAACAGAAAAAAAGCATTGTACTGGAAGAATTGTTGGTGGAAGATTACGCCGCCGAGGGTAAATCTTTGGCCCGTTTTGAAGGAAAAGTAGTCTTTATTGAGGGTGCGGTTCCCGGAGATTTGGTTGATGTTCAGTTATCTAAGAACAAAAAAGACTGGGCCGAAGGTCATGTGGTTAAGTACCACAGTTATTCTAAAGATAGGGTAACGCCTTTCTGTTCCCATTTTGGCGTTTGTGGCGGTTGCCAATGGCAGATGCTACCTTATGAGAAGCAATTATTCTACAAAACAAAACAGGTGGCCGATAACCTAACCCGAATTGGTAAAGTTGTTCTACCTGAGATGATGCCCATTATTGGTGCAGCCCAAACAGAGCAGTATAGGAATAAGATTGAATACACATTTGGCACCAAGACCTATATTCCATCGGCACAATTTAGGTTAATGAAGGCCGAGGGGGTTTCATTTGATGACCTTCCGGGTGGTGCTGGTTTTCACGTGCGTGGATTTTTTGACAAAGTGGTAGAAATTGATACCTGTCATTTGCAAGAAGAACCCACCAACCTGATTCGGAAATTTGTGGCGGCTTATGCCATTGATAGGAACCTACCTTTTTATGACGTGCGTAAGCACCAGGGTTGGTTACGCAATATGTTTATCCGTAATAGCACTATTGGTGAACTGATGGTGAATATTGTCTTTGGCTATGAAGACCTGAATAACCAGAAAGCCTTGATGGATTTGGTTTTGAAGGAGTTTCCACAGATTACTACTTTGCTCTATACCATTAATACCAAACACAACGATAGTCTCTTTGACCTCTATCCGCAAACCTATTTTGGACCTGGTTATATTTTGGAGAAGCTAGAAGATTTTCAATTCAAGATTAGCCCAAAGTCTTTTTTCCAGACCAATACCAAACAGGCGGAAAGATTGTATCAGGTAACCCGAGATTTTGCAGAACTAAATGGCAGCCAAACTGTTTATGATTTGTATTGTGGTACGGGAAGCATTGGCATTTTTGTGAGTAAGTTGGCCAAAAAACTAGTGGGTGTAGAAGTGGTAGCAGAAGCTATTGAAGACGCTAAAGAAAATGCGGCGCTGAACAATCTTGACAAAACAGCGTTTTTTGCGGGAGATGTGATTGAGATCTGTGACGATGCGTTTTTTGAAACCCATGGTAAACCTGACGTGATTATCACGGATCCGCCAAGAGCAGGCATGCACGAGAAACTGGTGCGCAAACTCTTAGAGATTGCAGCCCCAACCATTGTTTATGTCAGTTGTAACCCAGCTACTCAGGCAAGAGACTTAAATTTATTAGACGAGAAATACACGGTAGAGAAAATACAACCTGTTGACATGTTTCCTCATACCTTGCATATAGAAAATGTGGTGCAACTAAAATTGCGTACCAATTGATCCTTAACCCATGACCGAATTCAGACCCAGTAGATTTGAAATCCTGCCCACCATTGTCAAGAACCTGTTGATCATCAACGGTCTTTTCTATTTGGCGCAAATCACTTTTAAATCTTCAGCAGGCTTTTCCCTAGACAATATGTTGGCCTTGCACGCTTGGCAGAGTAGTCTGTTCCGTCCTTGGCAACTAGTTACGCATATGTTTCTACACGGAGATTTCTGGCATATTTTCGGAAATATGTTTGCAGTTTGGATGTTTGGTTCCGTGCTAGAAAACCTTTGGGGACCCACCCGCTTCTTGTTGTTTTATATTATCTGTGGTTTGGGTGCGGCCCTGATGCACTTATTGTTTTTGAGTTATGAAGTCATTCCACTCATGGCAGATTGGGCAGCCCTAGTGCAGGCCCAAGGGTCTGGAGTAGGATTCTCTAAAGCCTTGCACGCTTTCAATGACCATAACCCTGGTGTTTTGGGCGGTCAATTAGAATTGGCCAACCAAGTGATTGCCAATCCTACTGATGTTCAAGCTACCAACCAACTCATGACATGGATTCAATCCTATTATGAAGCCAATTTAAATACGGCTACCATTGGTGCCAGTGGAGCGGTTTTTGGTTTATTAGCAGCCTTTGTTTACCTATTTCCCAACACTTATATTTACTTGTATTTTTTGGTGCCTGTAAAAGCCAAATGGTTGGGGATTGGGTATTTTGCCTATGAATTATACTATGCTGTTCAGAACAGTGGTGGAGACAATGTAGCAAGATGGGCGCACGTAGGTGGAGCCATTGTTGGATTGCTCATAGTCATGACTTGGAACAAAAAGAACAGAAAAACGTTTTATTGATACCGGTACGGTTCACAATATTCAATTATGGCAGAAAACACTTACAAGACCAATCGGGGGATCCTCCTAGGCCAGGACAATAATGCACTGGTATATTTGGTGGCCATTAACCTCTTGGTTTTTGTGTTACTCACGTTTATCAAGATCATCTACTACCTCTCTGAGATTCCCATTGAATTCTTTTATACGCAAATACAGAACTGGTTTACCCTTCCGGGGATGGGAGAAAAACTAGCCACTAGACCCTGGGTACTCTTTACCCATATGTTCACCCATGGTAGCATCTGGGGTTTAATTAGTTCCCTACTTTGGCTCTGGTGTTTTGGTTATATTTTGCAAGACCTAACGGGTAATAATAAATTGATTCCTATTTATCTATATGGTGGTCTTGTAGGTGGATTGGTATTTTTCTTAACCGTGAATTTGTTCCCTGTTTTGGCCAATCATATTCAAAGCATTGAACCCATGATGGGAGCCGGCGCCGCCGTAATGGCTGTTGCTGTTGCTACCACAACCTTGGCGCCGGACTATAGAATCTTCCCACTCATCAACGGAGGTATTCCTCTTTGGGTGCTGATGGTCATTTTTGTAGCCATTGATTTTGCCACCCTTGCTTCTAGCAGTGCAGGAATAGGTGCGGCCCATCTTTGCGGTGGTGCCATGGGATTTTTGTATATTAGACAATTGCGCAGAGGTTCTGACTGGGGTGCTTGGATGACCCGTTTATGGGAATGGTTAGACGATTTGTTTAGCCCAGAAAAAAAACACCGCAATACCAAGAGCGCAGACAAACATTTTTATCAAACAGGAAAAAAACCTTTTGAAAAAACAAGCAACCTTACTCAACAAAAACTGGATGAGATCTTAGACAAGATTAACCAACAAGGTTACCAGTTTTTAACCGATGAGGAAAAAGCTTTTTTAAAAAGGGCTAGCAAGGAAGACCTTCTATGAGCAGCATGCGCACCATATTCAAATCCCTAGTATTTTTTGGAGGAATTGTTTGCACATTCATTTATCTCTATTCCTGCCTTACACCCTATATCAGTCCTATTGACTGGCATTACTTAAGTTTTGCCGCACTCTTCTTTCCAATCCTATTGGTAGCCATGTTGGGTTGGACCATTATTGCTATTATTTGGTTTAGAAAATACAGCCCGGTGTTTGTGATTTGTTTGGCCCTGGGTTATCAAAACATCATCAGTGTTTTTGCCTTTCATCCTGGTAAGGATTTTCAGGCCAATAAGGATTCTGGTGTTATTAGGGTATTGTCTTGGAATGTTGCTAATTTTCATACTAATGAAAAAGACAAAGACCCCAAGGCATTAGACATGATTCAGTTTATGCAAGCGCAAAAACCTGATATCATTTGCTTACAAGACTTTTCTGAATTACACTGGGGAAAGTTTGGACCAACCATTGATTCCATCAAATCATTCACAGGTCTTCCCTATCATTTTTTTAGCGAGGCCGATGCCAATTATGGCGTGATCATATTTTCACGTTGGCCTTTCTTAAACCGTCAATCGGTTCCTTTTACCAATATCAATCTAACAGAGTCTTTACAGTACGCAGATATTCAAACACCTAATCAAGTATTGCGTGTCTATAATACCCATTTGGCTTCTATGAATATTCACGTAGAAGTAATGGAAGAAACCCATGTAAACCAGCTCAAGTTTTTAGACAGAAACAAAGAGATCCTGATGAAAAAAGACAAGCTCTATCGCATGGCTTTTTTTGACCGATTACACGTACAACAAGCCCAAATGGTGAAACGCAGTTTAGATAGCGCCAAACTTCCCTTTGTCTTTACGGCCGATTTAAATGCTGTTCCTTCTAGTTTTGTTTACCAACATTTAAGCAAGGGATTGAATGACGCTTTTCTAAAACAAGGCTTTGGATTTGGAAGAACCTATGACAGTCTTTCTCCCACATTGCGCATTGATGTAGTATTGACTAGTAAGGATATTAGCACCAAACAGATTAAGACACCACGCATTCACGAGAGTGATCACCTGCCCATTATCACAGATATTTATTTGAAACCCTGATTTTTTGTATTTTGTGGGCATGGCCAAAAACGTTTTTCGCCGCGCGTTTAAAACCCTCTGTCTTTCTATTACCTTGTTACTGGTACTCTTGTTCCTTGTAGCATGTTTATCTCCCTATGTAAATCCTGCAAACTGGTGGTTAAATGGATTCACAGGTTTGATTGTGCCTTATTTGGTACTCCTATTGTTCTTTGCCATGATTTTCTGGTTGATTGTAAAACCGGTGATGGCATGGCTTCCTTTTTTAAGTCTTTGCTTGGGTTGGCAGCAACTAGAAGTTGTCTTTGCCTGGCACGCCGGTTCTGGATTCACCAAAAAGAAACACGAACTAAACCTACGCGTAGTTGATTGGAACGTACAAAGTTTTAACGGACTTACCCAAAACAGAGAAACAAGAAAATTAATCAGAACCGATGTTGCAGAAAGCATTTTAAAACTCCAACCAGATATCATTTGTCTGCAAGAATTCAATACCAGTTTAAGCAGTGTAGACAATATTGCTTTGTTTAGCAAAACCCATCCCTATCATTATTTTTCAAAAGACTATCTGCGCAATAAAGGAGATTACCTGAGTGGTAGTATTATCTTTTCAAAGTATCCCATTATAGATACCGGAAGGGTGGCTTATCCTGTTGCAGAAAGCCTGATTCATGCCGATATTAAAAAGGGGGATGATACCCTACGTGTATTCACTACCCACTTACAGTCTTTCAAATTCCAGAAAAACGATTATGCCGATATTGAGAAGATTCGAGATCAGGATGAAGAAACCGTGAGTGCCTCCAAGAATCTTTTCCGAAAGATGAAACTAGCATTCTCTAGAAGGGGAATTCAGTCAGACATAGTGCGTGAAGCCCGAGACAAGAGCCCATTTCCCAGCATTATTTGCGGAGATTTTAATGACGTGCCCAATTCCTACACCTATTTTAATATTAAGGGAGACTGGCAGGACGCATTTTTGAAAAAGGATTTTGGCATTGGCCGAACCTTTGTTTCCTTAGCTCCCACTTTGCGCATTGACTATATTCTGGTAGACAACCATTTTTCTGTGCGTCAGTTTGATATGGTAGATGAAGACCTTTCTGACCACGTGATGTTGGTGACAGATCTGCGTCTGAAAAAATAAAATCCCGTATCTTGCAGTTCATGTTTCTTCTGTGTCATACAAGCTGTTGTTGCTGCTGTTAATTCAGCCCACCGTTTTTTGCAGACAACCCAAGCATTTTCCAATCTTTTCAAGTACCAAACATGTCACTCAAAGTATATAATTCACTTAGCAGGCAAAAAGAAGACTTTAACCCCATTAACCCGCCCTATGTAGGTATGTATGTTTGCGGACCAACCGTAAGCGGTGAGAGTCATTTGGGTCATGCGCGTCCCTTTATCACATTTGATGTAGTTTATAGATACCTGATGCAATTGGGTTATAAAGTGCGTTATGTGCGCAATATTACCGATGCTGGTCACTTTGAAGAAGAGGGAAGAGCAGCAGAAGACAAGATTAGCAGTAAAGCCATTTTGGAGAAACTAGAACCCATGGAGCTGGTGCAGAAATACACCAATCTCTATCATTGGGCCATGAGTCAATTTAATAACCTACCACCAAGCATTGAACCCACAGCCACTGGACATATTGTTGAACAGATAGAGATGATCAAAAAAATCATCGCTGATGGTTATGGCTATGAAGCCAATGGTTCTGTTTACTTCAACGTAGAAAAATACAATACAGATTTTTCTAAACTAGGTAAACCCTATGGTATGCTCAGTGGCAGAAATATTGATGAGCAATTAGACACTACGCGTGAGTTAGAAAACCAAGACGAGAAGAGAAATAGAAATGATTTTGCGCTTTGGAAATCGGCCCCGCCAGAACATATTATGCGCTGGCAAAGCCCATGGGGAGAGGGTTTCCCGGGATGGCATATAGAATGCTCGGCCATGAGTAGCAAATATTTGGGTCAGGAATTTGACATACATGGTGGTGGTATGGACCTACAATTTCCGCATCATGAATGCGAGATTGCACAGAGTACGGTATGCAATCACAAAACCCCTGCGCGATATTGGTTGCACAATAATATGATTACCATTGAGGGTAGAAAAATGGGTAAGAGTTATAACAATGTGGTCAAGCTCACAGAATTATTTAGTGGTGCTAGTCCGGTTTTAACCCAAGCTTATTCACCCATGACGGTGAGGTTCTTTATTCTTCAAAGTCATTATCGCGGTACGCTAGACTTTAGCAATGAAGCATTACAAGCTTCTGAAAAAGCATTCAAGAGATTATGGGAAGCCCATGAATGGTTTGCCAAATATACCATTACTGAACAAGCTGGAACCGATGTTGCATTGGATCAAAAACTGCAAGAATTGGTGGCTGAGTTTGAGGTGTTCATGAATGATGATTTTAGCACTCCCAAGGTCTTGGCCAATATGTTTGACATAGTTTCTATTATCAATTCTATCAAAGACAAACATATTGCCGATACGGCCATTAGCAGTAATACTTTAAGCTTATTACAGCGCCAACTCAAAGTCTATTTAGAAGACGTATTTGGTTTGGTGAGTGAGCGTCAGGGAGATGGTGCCCAATTAGACGGGGTTTTGCAACTCTTAATCAGCATTAGAAAAGACGCCAAGAGCAAACGCGATTTTATGACCAGTGACCGAATCAGAAATGAATTGGCTACCCTAGGTGTTCAATTAAAAGACGAGAAAGACGGGGCTACCAGTTATACGGTTGCCTAATCAATGATTGCAATCATCTGAATGGGCGTGGTTATGTACGCGGCAATACCTAAAATTGAGCCAGTGACCAGCTACAATAAAAGCCACTGCTGGAAACAGTAGCCAAAATTGGTATTGGTGCCAGATTACCTTAGCCAAGAGCAGCAAAATACCTACTGTGAATAGCAATATGGGTTCAAAGCGGTGGTGGTGTTTTTTTCTGCCGTGGTAGAGTGCATAAATACCTACTACAAAAGCTAGACCCACCATAAAATACTCAAACCTGAGGTTGTCAATAATATTTACACCAAAAAGGGGAAGGGAGCTCAAAAACAGCGGCAGTATGGCACAATGAATGGCACAAGCTACAGATGTTGTAATCCCCAATGCGTCCCAATTGATCTTGATTGACATGTTTAGAAGGGCAAATATATGCAAATGCAACTGTGTTGCAAAATATTTTAGGATTCCCCCCTGTTTTGATGTGGTAAGCCCATCCCTCCCTACCTTTGTGCCAACTTTTGAAATATGAATAAGAAACTGTTTGCCTATCTACTGTTTTTTGTGGTCTTGGTCTTGGGATTTTATTATTTCCTATTCCGTGGTAATGATTTTTGGCGCACTAAACTGCCCGTGATTAGCTATACCAAACCCTTTGAATTTAAGACCCAAGACGGCCTTCCATTTACGGATAGAGATATGTTGGGCAAGGTTACTGTGGTAGAATATTTTTTTACCAATTGTAAGAGCATCTGCCCCAAGATGAATACCAATATGAAGGAGATTTTTGCCGTCTACAAAGACGAACCCAATTTTATGATTCTTTCGCATACCTGTGACCCAGAGAGAGATACCGTTGCTCGAATGAAAGTGTACGCAGATTCCCTAGGTGCCGATACCCGCAAATGGTTGTTCCTCACAGGTAGAAAAGATAGCTTATACAATATTGCGCGGAGCGCATACCTTTTAGATGATCCCAAAAATAGTTTGGATAAAATTGAAGACCAGTTTATCCATACCCAATTTTTTGCGTTGGTAGACAAAGACGGAAAAGTACGCGGACAGGTTTATGATGGTTTGAAAAATGCTGAAATAGAGCAACTCAAAAAAGACATCCGTATCTTGTTGGATGAAAAATCCGGCACAGGCAATTTTGTCAATGGGATTTTCAATAACAACCCTAGATAATTCATGCATCCCAGGATTATAGATACCCTAAAAAGAAGCCAGTTAAGTGTTACGGATAGCCGCAAGAAAATTCTTGAGCTTTTCTTAGAACGCAAAGCTGCTTTGGCTCACGCCGATATTGAACAGCATAGCGGAGATGAATTTGATCGTGTAACTATTTACCGTACGCTTCAAACCTTTGTAGAAAAAGGCATCCTGCATACTATACCATCTGCCGATAATGCGGTGCGTTATGCACTTTGCAAAGACGCATGCACAGAAGGACACCACCATGACAACCACGTACATTTTATGTGTGACCTTTGTGGCACCACTTATTGTCTAGACCATGTAACCGTACCTAGCGTACAATTGCCTGCAGGATATCAAGTGCATCAAATAGACTTAGTTGCCAGTGGCACTTGTATTAAATGCCAATAACTTCTTTTAAAATTTAACCCTAAAACAGACCTGATGATCTTAGTAACCGGCGCAACAGGATTGGTAGGTTCACACCTGGTAAGCCAGTTGGTATCTGAAGGAAAACAGGTTAGGGCCCTTTATAGATCTACTATTCCAAAAATTTCTGGCGCTGAAAAAATAGACTGGTTTCAGGCCGATATCTTAGACGTGATAGCATTAGAAGCCGCCATGGAAGGGGTTACAGAAGTCTATCACTGCGCAGCTATTGTATCTTTTAGTGCCAAGGGTCAAGAAGCCATGCACTTAACCAATATAGAAGGCACAGCCAATATGGTGAATGCCTCTATTGATGCTGGCATTCGCAAAATGGTTTTTGTGAGTTCTGTTGCAGCACTGGGAAGAATCAGAACAGATGGGGCCATAAATGAGACCATGGACTGGACAGAAGAAACTTCTAATAGTGAGTACGGCAAAACCAAATACCTGGCTGAGATGGAAGTATGGAGGGCTATTGGTGAGGGTTTAAATGCGGTGATAGTAAATCCCGTAATTATTCTTGGTTCTAGTGATTGGGCCAAGGGATCATCTGCCATTTTTAAATCGGCCTATGACCAATTTCCTTGGTATACAGAAGGGAGCAGTGGCTTTGTAGACGTGCTTGATGTAGTAGCTGCTATGCAAGCGCTCATGCAATCAGAAATCAGTGCACAACGCTTTATTTTGAGTGGGGCCAATCTAGGCTATCGCGATGTGTTCAATCTAATTGCAGATGGGTTTGGTAAAAAAAGACCTCATTTAAAAGTGAGTCCGTTGCTCGCAGAAATTGTGTGGCGATTAGAAGGAATCAAATCTATGTTCACGGGCAAACAACCCCTACTGACTAAAGAAACATCGCGCACGGCAAGGGCCAAAGTGGTTTTTGACAATAGCAAATTATTAAAAGCCCTACCTAGTTTTCAATACCGTACACCAGTTGATTCCATTAATCGAATCTGTGCCGAGTTGAAAATAATATTTAACTTGTAGGAAGCTCCTAACATTGAAAAAGACCCTCCACTATATCCTAATCTTGCTTACTAGCACTTTGTTGCAAAATCAGTTGCTGCTTGCACAAGAGAATCCATCAACCACTATTCAGGCAACTCAAAAACAGGCCCTCTTACTAGGCCAATGTTCACCCAAACAATTGGAGCAAGAACCCTTTGCCAAATGGTTCCTACCCAATTTTGAAAAATACCAAGTAGATAGTTCACTCATTCCTGCACTCAAAAAAGCATTCAAGGGAAAGCGCATGGAATTTTTTGTAGGTACCTGGTGTGGAGAAAGTCGGGCCGATATGCCGGGTGTTTTGAAAATTTTACAAGCAGCAAAAGTAGATAGCAGTCAATTCAAATTGATTTTTTTGAACAATAGCGGCACCATGAATAGGCAGAGTCCGGGGCACGAGGAAGAAGGGAAAAACATAGTTCGCGTACCTACTTATATTCTCTACAAAGGCAAGAAAGAAATTGGCCGCATCATTGATGCACCCAAAGAATCATTTGAAAAAGACTTGTTGAAAATCTTAACGGGCAAACCCTATACACCCCATTTTAGCGAGTTGGTTTTATAATAATATACAATTCAAATAACAAATTAGGAGGTTAAATAGCTTTGCTAAAGGTATTTATAGATAACTGTTTTCTCCATAACTGCGCATCAATAGCTGCACTAATATTTCTAATAAAAGAACCACCCTTTTCCGTTACTTCAATTAACTTATCATTCAATACAATTAAGCCGTCAGATTCCAATTGCTTTAGTTTATCAAGCGCATTTATTACAAAAGAGTCTTCAAGTGAGTCTTCATCTAAACTAGCCTTGCGTTTACACATTAAAGAGAGAATTTTTTTTCGGATTATTTGGTCTTCTTTATTCAAAGCGTGTCCATTAACAAGTGGAAATATTCCTTGACTAATTTTAAACTGATAAGACTCTACCTCTTTGTCATTTTGTGCAAAGGCTGACCAAGCATCACTTATACTTGAGACGCCTAAACCTATAATTAGTTTTGATTTGGTGGTGGTATATCCCATAAAATTTCTGTGCAAATTCCCTTCTTTGGCAGCTATAAACATTTTATCACTTAATAGAGCAAAATGGTCCATTCCAATACTCTTGAATCCAGAAGCTTCAAACAATTCCTTACCTCTATGGTACATGGCCCATTTTTGTGAAGCCGTAGGCAAATCTGATTCGTTATACCTTCTTTGTACTTTACTTTTCCAAGGAACATGTGCATAGGAATAAAAAGCAATTCTGTCTGGTAGAAATTTTTTGATCAACCCAATAGTATGTTCTACACTTTCAATAGTTTGATGAGGCAAACCATATACCAAATCTACATTAATGCTATTGAATTGATGCTTTCTTGCCCAATCAACCACTTCTTTAGTTTTTTCAAAACTTTGATTCCGATTAATAACAAATTGAACATGTGGATCAAAGTCCTGTACACCAAGACTAATTCTGTTAAAACCAACTTTGGATAAAGCTTCAATATGTGCTTCAGAAGTATAATTCGGGTGTACTTCAATACTAAATTCATGATTTTCACTTACTTCAACATTGCTGATAATTCCATTAATAAGCAGGGTTAAATTTTCTGGACTAAAGAATGTAGGAGTACCACCTCCCAAATGTATTTCTTTAATTATCGGCTTTCTAACAAACAAAGCTCGATACATATGCCATTCTTTTAGAACACTTACAATATATGGATCTTCAACTGCATGATTTACTGTAATTCTTTTATTACAAGCACAAAATGTACACATGTTTTCGCAAAATGGAAGGTGTATATAAATACATAATTCTCCATTTTCTGATTCAAAAGTATTAACTAACTGTTGTTTCCAAATATCTACATCCAATGAATTAAAATCCCAATAGGGAACAGTTGGATAACTTGTATATCTAGGTGTGGGCAAATCATATTTATGTAAAAGCTCTAAAATAGAAAGTTCCATGCGTTAAATTTTAAGATAGATTACTTTTGCCTGATTGATTTGTAAACTCTTATTGCCAGCATCAAAACTGATATTAAAAGTAACAAGCCTATTATTCCCCAAATAAAACTAAAACCATCTTTTACTGTTGCCAACATGACAATTGCAATCAAGTAAATTGTTGCAACCTCGTTCCAAATACGCAGTTGTTGTGTACTGTATTTAAAACAATTGTTCAATTGTAATTTAAATATCTTGTGCAAAGAAAAATGATATAGATATAATAAAATGACTAAAATCAACTTAATAAATAACCATTTTCCAGAAGGGTATAATATTAGCTTATACCAATTCCCTTTAACTAAAACTGTTACTCCTAAAAACATAGTAAGAATAGCAGATGGCCAAGTAATACCATACCAAAGCCTCTTCATCATAATTTTATATTGCGTCTGCAATGCATTTTTTATTTCCATTTTTTTTTCATTTGCCTCAGTATTATAAATGAAAAGGCGTGGCATATAAAACATACCTGCAAACCAAGTAACTACAAAAATGATATGAAGCGCTTTGATATAATTATACATGTCTATTGGTTAAACTAATGCTATCATTTACTGAACTATAATTATTAATCCAATCACTGAGTACTTCAACCCATAAAGGATTTGCGTTTAAGCATGGTATCATTGTAAATGTTTCACCTCCTGATTCTGAAAATGTTTCTCTTCCTCTTTCGGCAATTTCTTCCAAAGTCTCTAGACAATCACTTACAAAAGCAGGACAGATTACAAGTAACTTCTTAATGCCTTCTTTTGGCATTTGCTCTAATCTTTTATCAGTAAATGGTTGTAACCAACCTTTTCCTAATCTTGATTGAAATGAGATACTATGTTTTGACGGGGGAATACCAAGTTCTTTACAGATTAACTTTGTTGTTTCAAAACATTGATATCTATAGCATTGTTTGTGTGCTTCTGAGGAAACTGAACAACAGTTCTCTACTTTTAAACAGTGGTTATTGGTTAAGTCACTTTTCTTTATATGTCTTTCTGGAATACCGTGATAACTAAATAAGATATGATCGTATTCATTTTCCAAATATAGTCTCATGTTATCCACCATTGCCTTTATATATCCATATTCATTATAAAAGGGCTTGACAAATTTTAATTTAAAGGGATAATTCTTATTAAAATAAGCATCTTTTACATGTTCCACAGCTGATTCATAAGAAGACATTGCATAATGTGGGTATAGTGGAATAGCAATTACTTCTTCTATAGCTGGATCTCTTTCTAATAGTTTATCAAAAGTTGACGCTGGATTTGGATTTCCATAACGCATAGCAATTTCAACTGGAATATTTATTCTTTCTTGTAGTGCATATTTTAGCTCCTTGGTCAATACTACAAGTGGCGATCCAGCATCTGTCCAAATTGATTTATATGCTTCAGCGGATTTGGGTGATCTAAATGGAACAAT
>NCHJ01000057.1 GCA_002256765.1 Bacteroidetes bacterium 24-39-8 | reverse complement strand
AATGTTAATTTTTTTAATAAATGTACATTTTACATCTAATCAGGAAAAAATGTTGATAACCTAAAGGGAATAGCACAATAAACACTAAACAATAACTTCCATTAGTTTTGCCATATGCAAAGATTTCAGGCTTTCAAATTGCATATCCTTTATTTTAACCATTATTTTGATAAAATTGCCTTTCAACAATAACTCCCTTGATTTGCGAGGGTTTCAATTATTTTTGTTCTAATGGAAATTACAAATGAACTAGTAGGCAATTTGGCCAATCTTTCAAAGCTGTCTTTTGATGAGCATGGAACTACTGAAATCAGGAATGATCTTCAGAAAATGGTTGGATTTATTGAGCAGCTTCAAAGCGTTGATACCAATGGTGTTGAGCCCTTATTGCATATGGGCGATACAGTAAATATTCTACGCAAAGACCAGGTTCAAGGCAGTATTGAAAGAACAGATGCTTTATTAAATGCACCACTAGCAGACGATGCTTTTTTCAAAGTGCCTACCGTTATCAAAAAATAAATTACATTTTTAACCGCCATATATGAACGATTCAATCATCAAACTGGAAGCCATTGAGAAGAGCTATTACATGGGTAATCAAGCTATTCCGGTATTGAAAGGTATTTCTTTAGACATTTTTAAAAATGAATATGTGGCACTGATGGGACCCTCCGGAAGTGGTAAAAGTACCCTCATGAATATCCTTGGTTGTTTGGATTCTCCAACTGGTGGAAGGTATATTCTAAATGGTAAAGATGTTAGCAAAATGGCCGATGATGATTTGGCTGGTGTGCGCAATGTTGAAATTGGATTTGTATTTCAACAGTTCAATTTGCTACCTAGGTTAACGGCTGTAGAAAATGTAGCCCTGCCCCTGATTTATGCAGGTATTAATAAAAAAGAAAGAACAGAACGCGCCATGGAAGCTTTGAAAAAAGTGGATCTGGCAGAAAGAAGTCATCATAAGTCAAATGAATTGTCTGGTGGTCAGATTCAGCGTGTGGCCATTGCTAGGGCACTTGTGAACAATCCCTCCCTTTTATTGGCGGATGAACCTACAGGTAACTTAGATTCTAAGACTTCCGTAGAAGTAATGCGCATATTTGGAAAGATTCAAGAAGCCGGTAATACGGTGGTTTTAGTTACCCATGAAGAAGATATTGCAGGCTATGCCCATAGGATTGTGCGATTGAGAGACGGTTTAATTGAAAGCGACAGGGTGAAAACCGATGATATGGTTACCCATCACAGTCATTAATACCAAAAAGTAGAGAAATTGTGGAGAGAAGTGATTCTCTCCTTTTTTATTTCTGAACCTTTAAAAATTACTTTTGTTAGGTAGGGTAGAGATAAACAATTGGAAGATATGGCTATGAAGATTTATACAAAAACAGGTGACTTGGGTAAAACCAGTTTAATTGGCGGAACCAAAGTGGCCAAAAGCCATATTAGGATTGATACCTATGGTACCATTGATGAGTTGAATTCCTATATTGGTCTATTAGGAGACCAAATTACAGATGAGCGTTCTAAGACTACCCTCACAGAAGTGCAAGATCGCCTGTTTACCATTGGCTCTTCCTTGGCCTGTGATCCTGAAAAAGAGCCCATGATGAAGATTCCTGATTTAAAAGAATCAGATATCTATTTCTTAGAAAAAGAGATTGACAGCATGAATGAGCTCTTGCCACCTATGAAATTTTTTATCCTACCTGGTGGACATGCGGCCATCTCAACTGCACACGTGGCCCGTTGTGTTTGCAGAAGATCAGAAAGGTGTTGCGTAAATATGATGGAACACGAATTGTTTGTAGATCCGCTGGTCATTAAATATTTAAATCGCTTGAGCGATTATTTATTCCAGCTTTCTAGATATCTGGGGCATTTACTGCAAGTGCCTGAAAAGCCTTGGAGACCAAGACTTTCTTAAGCTAGCACTGTTTCTTAGGGTTGAATGATTAACCCGTCTCTCATGAACAAACTGCGGTCACTCATAGCGGCCAGTTCTTCATTGTGGGTGACAATTAAAAATGTTTGTTGAAACTCGTTTCTCAAAGACACAAATAAATCATGTAGTTCTTTGGCGTTCTTGCTATCTAAATTACCAGTAGGCTCATCTGCAAATACAATTACTGGCTGATTGATCAAGGCCCTTGCTACGGCCACCCTTTGTTGTTCACCGCCTGAGAGCTCTTGTGGCTTGTGCTCTTTTCTATTGCCCATGCCCAGCTTTTCTAACAATTCAGCCGCTTGATCTTGTACTTCTTTTCTTTTTCTACCCGCAATCCATCCAGGAATACATACATTTTCTAGGGCGGAAAACTCAGGTAATAAATGGTGAAACTGAAATACAAATCCAATATGCTTGTTTCTAAATGCCGCCAATTCTTTGCCTTTTAACCCTTCTACAGACTGATTATTAATAGTAATAGTTCCGGTATCGGCCTTGTCCAAAGTGCCCAAAATATGGAGCAAACTACTCTTGCCAGCACCTGAAGAACCCAAAATACTGACAATTTCACCCTTATTTATAGAAATATCCACCCCCTTCAAGACAGAAAGTTGGCCGTAAGACTTGGTGATATTTAGGGCTTTAAGCATTTGATTCAGTATGGGTTATACATGCAAACCTACAAAAGCAAGGCCAAGTCAGACCAATTTTTAGAATTTATTTGCACATCCTTGAAAACTTGGGTTGGGTTGTTTGCTTTATACGGTTACATTTGCAAAAATTTTAAAGACATGTTCTGGACATTAGAATTAGCAAGTTATCTGGAAGAAGCTCCTTGGCCTGCAACCAAAGATGAATTGATTGACTATTCAATTCGTAGCGGTGCACCCATTGAAGTGGTAGAAAACCTGCAAGAACTAGAAGACGAGGGAGAAGTGTACGAGAGCATTGAAGACATCTGGCCAGACTATCCAAGTCAGGAAGATTTCATGTTCAACGAAGACGAATACTAAACCCTTAGGGTATAGACCATAGTCAATGCAAGAAGCCATTCCGTTGGGAGTGGCTTCTTGCATTAAAACGTTTTTTCAACTAGCTATTCTTTTTGGGAAAACTGAACTTGAAATAAAGCAACAATAGTGACAAGATAAAGATGATGCTATTGGCAATAATTACGGGTAGCAAGTTGAGATAGATACCGTAAACCAACCAGACAATGACACTGGTAAAAACAATCAAAAGCATACCAAGACTTAAGTCTCCTACACTTTTTGTTTTCCATGCTAACCACACTTGTGGTATAAAAGTGATTGAGCTCAGAAAAGCCCCAAACAATCCTATCCATTCAATTATTTGATCCCAGTTCATAGTATTTGATTTTATTAATTGATTAATCCAGCATCATTTCTTTTGCGTGTTCTAAAGCCGCAGCTGAAGGGGTTTCTCCACCAAGCATTCTTGCAATAGCATTCATGGATTCCTCCTTCTGTAAAAGTTTAAGATTGGTTTTGATACTATTGCCTTGGCTTTCTTTGTATACATAAAAATGAGCAGAAGCTTTACCAGCAATCTGTGGTTGGTGGGTAATACAAATGATCTGTCTTTTTGTAGATAGCTCTTTCATAATTAATCCTACCTGTTTGGCGGCTTCACCAGAAATGCCGGTATCAATCTCGTCAAAAATCAGCGTAGCAAGGTCTATAGACTCTGCCACCAAAGATTTGATACAAAGCATAAGCCTACTCAATTCACCGCCACTGGCCACTTTTCTAATGGGTTCAAAGCGATTACTTTTATTGGCATCAAATAAGAACTCTATTTGGTCATGTCCAAAAGCCTGAAGATGATTGGTTGTTTCTATAGCAATTTTCAATCTTGCATTGGGCATACCCACTTGATGCAATAGGGCATTTACTTTTGATTCCAATGGTTGCTGTTGGGCCTTTCTGGCAACACTTAGTTCATTGGCAGCTTTTAGCGCTTTTTGGGCAAGTATTTCAACTGCAAGAGTGGCTTCGGTTATTTGATCATCAATTTGTAAAACGGCTTCTAAACGCGTTTCTAATCTTTGTTGAATAGCCAAAAGTTCTGCTGTGGTTTTAACGCCGTGTTTTTTTAACAAACGATAACCCAGGGCCAAGCGCTCATTGATCCATTCAATTCTTTTTTCATCAAAATGTACTTTCCCATTCAAGCTGCCAATCTCATCTGCAATATCTTGTAATTCTACTTGACTGCTATGAAGCCTATCTATAATGCCTTGTAAGGAACTATGGTAGTTGCTAAAAGATTGCAATTGGTTAATCCATTGTTTGAAAAGCGGAAGAACGGGTTGGTCCGATTCCTCTAACTCAAATTGTACTTTGCTCAGCGCTGTTTTAATACCTTCTGCGTGTGAGAGTAATTGTAGTTCAGCGTCCAAATCTTCTAACTCATTTTCCTTGAGTGATAATTCTGCTAACTCATCCAATTGAAATTGATGATAGTCCCTATCTTTTTGAAAATCTTGTTTTTGTTGTATCAGTAATTCTAAACGCTTAACTGTTTGCTGCCAATCCTGATAAATAGTTTGATAAGCTAATAGCCTTTCTTGGTTAGCCGCCAAGGCATCTATAACATTGCGTTGAAAACCGGCGTCACCCAAACTTAAAGTATCAAATTGCTGGTGTAAGTCTACTAACAATGAAGCCAGTTCTCTAATCTGTTGTAAGGTGGTAGGCGTATCATTGATAAAGGCCCTTGACTTTCCATTAGGGGAGATTTCCCTTCTTAGAACAAGTTCCTCTTCCAAGTCAAAATCATTGGCCTTTAGAAAGTCTAGAACAGCCGTTTTTTGGCCAGCGCTAAAATATCCTTCAATCACGCATTTCTTGTCTGGATACATTAAAACAGAACTATCTGCGCGGTCTCCCAAAATCAGGCTTAATGCACCCATTAGGATACTCTTACCCGCACCCGTTTCACCAGTGATAATATTGAGTTGCCCTGAGAATTCTATCTCAATTGCATCAATAATGGCATAATGTTGAATCTGTAATTTCCGGAGCATGGTGATTCCTATTTTATCAAAGGAACTAGTGCAATTTATAGAAGCTGCAACTGTTGAGCAAATTCAAACTAGGGTAAATAGAAATACTATAAACATTTTATTCTCCCTTACACCTGCTGATGCCTGATTTGGCGCGCTGGTCAATGGAATCTTTGTATTCATGGTCATCCATGCCTAGGCATTTCTGATAATAAGTAATAGCCAATGCTTTTTGTCCACGCTCCTCATAGATCATAGCAATTTGTAATGCAGCCCTTGCTGCATAATATTCTTTTCTATGTTCACCCAAAACAATTGCGGTTTGATAATATTTGATGGCTTCATCTTTTCGGCCAAGGTCATCATAGATTCTAGCTACGCGATAAGTGAATTCTAGTCTATCTTCTTCGGTTTTAAACTGTTCTATAGATTTACCGTATAAGATGCTCAAAGCTTCTTTGTGAAAACCTCCATCACTTAATAATCTGGCTTTTAACAACAAGGGATTGGGCCAAAAATTGGTCTTGGCGTCTTTCTGTGCCTTTTTATCTGCGTCTGTGTCCAAGGCCCCATATTTCAATATTTTATTTCTAGTGGCAGTAGCTGCAGCTTGGTTGCCTTGTAAATAATAGGCCCAGCTCAATTTGTTATAGGCGTCTTTTACATAAAATCTACCCTTGAAATTTTTTTCATACAGTTCTAAATATTTGATAGCTTCTGGAAGTTCTAAATGATAGAGTTTTACAAATCCCATTTCAAAATCCCATACAGGAGTGGTTAGGTATTCTGCGCTTTTATCTCTGTTTAAAATCCATTGACCAGCTAAGGCTGTTTGTTTATTGTTAATGGCAAGATTGGCAGCCATAAAACAGAGTAAATGATTGTGCACTAAGTCCAATTTTCTTTGTTGCACAAAAGCAAGGGCTTCGTCTTTTTTGTTTTCAATATAAAACATCAAATACCCATATACAAAAGCAGATTCATTGGCATAGATCTTAGCCCATGGATCATTGCTATAAGTAAAATTGCGCACTAAAGTCATGCCTTCTGCAATGGATCCCTTCATCCCAAAAAGACTAACAATCCATTTATAACTAGATGGGATGGTTCCAATAGCGGCTATTAATGCGCCTGACATTAATTGATTGGGTAAAAATTCAGGATGTTTTTTTTGATTTTCTTTTAAGAGTAAATAGGCTTTTCTAAAATCCCAACCGGCTGACCAAGTCTGTCCAAATTTTACGGATACCGCGGCCTTATGTATTCTTACTGTACTCAAACAGAAATTATAAAAAGGGGAACTTTTGGGACCATCTTCCAGCTGGGCTAATCTTTTAGAAAAATGATCAAAGCGATTTTTGAACTCTATAGGGTCTTCATTAAAAAACAAAATGAAAAAATCAATATAGTCTTCCAATAAAATTGGAATCAAATTGTCTGGATTCTGTTGCTTGGCTTTTTCTACCAAAGCTATTCCACGGCCTAGTTTGAGTTTGGTGATTTCTTGAAATGCTTGTTGGCAAGTGTTATTGAAATCATACACTTTTTCGGCATCGGCCCTAAGGGCCAAAACAACTAGTATCAATACTAATAAAGACTTCAAATTCATCTTATGTAAAATAATAAAGGGCAGCGATTAAGCATGCCCTTTATGGTATAATATGGTTCTTTTAACAGTTACTTTGCTTCTACACTGTCGTTCAAATCTGCATCCACTAAGATTCTTCCGCAGTTTTCACAAACAATGATTTTTTTGTGCAAACGAATTTCACTTTGACGTTGAGGAGGAATAGAATTGAAGCAACCGCCACAAGCATCTCTTTCAACAGGAACTACTGCCAATCCATTACGATAGCTGGTTCTAATTCTGTCATAGCTATACAACAATCTCTCGTCAATATGGCCGCGTGCATCAGCACTCTGCTTATTAAAATGTGTTTCTTCTTTTTCAGTTTCGGCAATGATCTTTTCCAATTCGCCTTTCTTGTGATTCAACACACCTTCTTTAACAGCAACTTGTTTCTTAGCTACTTCTAGTGCCTTGATTTTTTCAGCCAATTCTTCATTAGCATCACGGATATGTTTTTCAGCCAGTTTAATTTCTAACTGCTGCATTTCAATTTCCTTATTGATAGCTTCGAATTCGCGATTGTTCTTTACGTTTTCGCTTTGCTTTTCGTATTTAGCAATCAGCGCTTCGCTTTCCTTGATAATGTTCTTCTTGCCCTCAATGAATTCAGAGATCCCATTGATCTCTTCTTCAATACGAGTTTGTCTACTGTGCAGACCCTGGATCTCATCTTCTAAGTCACTCACTTCCATGGGTAATTCACCCCTCAATACCTGAATTTGATCCAGTTTGCTATCAGTTTTCTGTAACCTTACTAGGTTAACCAGTTTTTCTTCAACGGAGAAATCTTTAACAGATGCCATATCTAGTATAAAATTTGGAGTTTTTGTCCCTCTTACAGAAAATAGTTCACCGGATTGGTTTTTATCACTGATTTGAGGACGGCAAAGGTAGGGAATTTAGCCTGTAAAATATCAAAAAGCAAGTCAGTAGTATATTGTTCACTTTCCCAGTGTCCAATATCGGCAATTAGGATTTGTCCATTGGC
This sequence comes from Bacteroidetes bacterium 24-39-8, assembly GCA_002256765.1. Taxonomy (GTDB): domain Bacteria; phylum Bacteroidota; class Bacteroidia; order Chitinophagales; family Chitinophagaceae; genus Sediminibacterium. The sequence goes on along the minus strand of NCHJ01000057.1, from coordinate 10,732 downwards.
GTCAAAAAACTCATGGTATTTTAGGTCTGCGCTAATGAGCACATCGGCCCCGGCCCTAATTGCTGGTCCTATTAAAAAGCTGCCCCCACCACCGCAAATAGCAATTTTTTGTACCCTTTTTTCTAAAAATGGGCTGTGTTTGATCACGGATATGCCAAAACTGGTTTGTAGCATGCTTAAAAGGGTGGATTCTTCCATGGGTTCGGGTAATTCCCCCAAAATACCAGATCCAACATGCTGATAATCATTATCTAGTGAAACTAAATCATATGCCACTTCTTCATAAGGATGGGCTTTAATCATGGCATTGACCAGCTTTTTTTGCAAATGGGTAGGGTGAATAAACTCAATTCTAACCTCTTCTACACTGGTTCTTTGGCCTGCTAGGCCAATGGTAGGTTGGCTATTTGGCCCCCCTTTAAAATTCCCCCATCCATTTACTTGAAAACTACATTCACTATAATGGCCAATCTGGCCTGCCCCAGCTTCAAAAAGGGCGGTTTTAATATTTTCTACGGCAGATTCCGGTGCAAAACAGATCAATTTTGACAATAGGCCAGCTTTTGGGACCAGGATTTGTCTGTTGAGGAGCCCAATTTGATCCGCAATCTTGCTATTGACACCCCAAATCACATTGTCCAAATTGGTATGAATGGCATAAATAGCAATATCAGATTTGATGGCCGTGATGAGGGTTTTTTCTACATAATTCTTTCCATTGAGTTGCTTGATTCCTTTAAAAAGAATGGGATGATGCGCCACTATTAGGTTGCAGCCCTTGGCTTTAGCCTCTAACACCACTTCTTCTGTTGCGTCTAAACTGCAAATAATCCCAGTGCATTCCCATTGGCTATTGCCTACAATCAATCCCGCATTATCATAGCTTTCTTGGTAAATGGGTGGAGCCAATTCTTCTAATACCTGAATAATGTCTTTGATTTGCATGCAACTAAATTAGAAGGCTAAATTAGCTTCATTCTATCTTTGTATCATGCCAAATAGCAATTTTCTTTATTCTGATGGTCAAATGCTCCGTTCTGATAAGGCTTTAATTCTACCTGATAACCGCTCTTTCAGGTATGGGGATGGATTTTTTGAAACCATGAAATACAGAGATGGGCAAATTCAATTAGCCGATTATCATTTTGAACGATTGTTTAAAACCCTTGATAGGCTTAAGTTTCAGCCACCCAGTTTTTTTACAAGGAACTATTTGGAAACGCAGATTCATGAATTGGTCAAGAAGAATGGGCATGATGGTCTAGCTAGAATTAGATTAACCATTTATAGAGGAGAGGGTGGTATATATGATAGGATCAATCATTTTCCCCACCACTTAATTCAAACCTGGGACTTGAATGAGTCAAATAATCAAATCAATGAAAACGGTTTGGTAGTGGGTGTTTATCCGGATGCTAAAAAAGTTTGTGACGGGTTTTCTCATCTGAAAACCAATAACTATCTGAATTATGCCATGGCGGCCATCTGGGCAAAAGAAAATCACTTGAATGATGCATTTTTATTGAATCCGTATCAAAGACTTGCAGATGCTACTATTGCCAATGTATTTATTGTAAAAGATGGCATTATAAAAACCCCAGCCCTGGCAGAAGGTCCTGTTGAAGGGGTCATGAGAAGGCATTTAATCACAGAAATGCGCAAAAAAGACATTACTATCATAGAGTCTAACCTTGAGTTAGATGAAATTTTGGAGGCATCTGAAATATTTCTGACAAATGCCATATATGGAATTAGGTGGGTAAAACAGCTAAAGAGCACAAATTACCAAGGTCAAATGGCCCATTTTCTGTTTAAAACACTGTTTTTTTAAAAAATCACTGTGAATCAGCATAAACAATAGTTGTTAATTTCCTGATATACTATAAATTTGCCCTGTTTCCATTTCAGCCTGTCTGAGTGTTGGATGAAAAAGCAATCAAAAAAAAATTATGAAAATGAAAAAATTCAGTTCCTTGTTGCTCCTAGTTGCAACGCTGATGGTAGCCATGACTTCTATGGCCCAAACAACTAAAACCGGAAAACCAGGTATTTCTGGTGGTTTATTAGGTGCATTGAACTACACACAGTTCAGAACTAATACATCTAATATAGATTACAAGAATGACCTTGGATGGGCTGCAGGTTTTTACCTAAACTTTCCTTTGTCTACTAAATGGTCTTTAGAAGCACAAGGTCAATGGAGTACTTTAAAATATACTGTAAAGTCTCAAGTTGGTACCATTAAGCAATTTGCTGGTACTATGCAATATCAGTCATATCCCATTTTGGTGAAATACCAAACAAGCAAAAATTTTGCTTTGTTGGGTGGTATTCAAGTTGATTTCTTGAATACTTTGAAAAATGACGCAGGTGGTGGATACTTCAAACGCAATTTCACTTCTAACAGTAACGCACTTACTGCAGGTTTTGAATTGTTCCCAACCAAAACCGTTCAAATCTATGGCCGTTATATTTATGGCTTGAGCGATACCAAATATGACCAAAATCCTAACGTTGGTAAATTGGGTCATAAGTTTTACAATGATGGTTTCCAATTTGGCGTTAAAGTGAAATTGTTTGGTAAGAAGGCAGTTCCGCCAGTTGTACCAGTTGTAGCTGCTGCTCCAGTTGATACTGATAGCGATGGTATTGTTGACAGCTTGGATAAATGTCCTACTGTTCCTGGTGTTGCTAAATACGCTGGTTGCCCTGTACCTGATACCGATAAAGATGGTGTTAATGACGAGCAAGACAAGTGTCCTACTGTTCCAGGGTTGGCTAAATACGCTGGTTGCCCTGTACCTGATACCGATAAAGATGGTGTTAATGACGAGCAAGACAAGTGTCCTACTGTTCCAGGGTTGGCTAAATATGCTGGTTGCCCTATCCCTGATACTGATGGTGATGGTGTAAACGACGAGCAAGATAAATGTCCTAATGAAGCTGGTGTTGCTTCTAACTACGGATGTCCTGATATGACTCCAGTATTGAATGAAGCTGCTAAGTCTTTCTACTTTGTTATCAATACTGCTAAATTGGTAGATGCTAAGATTGCAAAATCTAAATTTGACCCAGTATTGGATCTGTTAGCTAAATATCCAAAACTACAATTGGAAATTCAAGGTAATACAGACGTTACTGGTAATGACAAGATCAACATTCCATTGTCTCAGAAACGTGCTAATGCTGTAATGAAAGCCTTTACTGACAAGGGTATTGCAGCTGATCGTCTAACTACTGTTGCTAATGGTTCTTCTAAACCAAAAGCTGACAATAAGACAAAAGCTGGTAGAAAAGAAAACAGGAACGTTACTTTGGTTCCTTCTTTCAAAGACTAATCTTATAATCACTTAAGATAGAAAGGGCCGCCCATTGGGTGGCCCTTTTGTTTTGTATATCAACCTTTTACTGAATTAATTGTCATATTGTTATGCGCAAAGTGGAAAGCATTAATATCATGTGGTTTAGAAGGGATCTGCGTCTAAAAGACAATGCAGCACTTTACCATGCATTAAAAGCTGGACTACCTGTTTTGCCCATATTTATTTTTGACACAGAGATTCTGGATCAGCTGGAAGACAAGACAGATGCCAGGGTTAGTTTTATTCATGCTGCATTGCAAGACATGCAAACAGTATTACTTGAATTAGGATCTAGCTTAGAAGTACTACACGGAAAACCCTTGGACTGTTTCAAAGCCCTTACAAAAAAATATAGCATTGCTACAGTGTATTGCAATCATGATTACGAACCATCTGCCATACAAAGAGACGCTGCCATAGCAGCTTATTTAGATAGTCAACAAGTGGCATATCAATCCTATAAAGACCAAGTGATTTTAGAAAAGGATGAGGTATTAAAAGACGATGGCAAACCCTATACGGTATTTACGCCCTATTCAAGAAAATGGAAATCTAAACTAACCGATTTTCATTTGAAAGCCTATCCGGTGGAGCAATACAATGACCATTTTTTTAAGCAATCACCCATTACTATTCCTAGTTTAAAATCAATGGGATTTTCTGCATCCAATATTAGTTTTCCGCCTAAGGCATGGAAAAAAGAAATTGTTGCCAAGTATAAAGAACATAGAGATTTTCCTGCGCTAGAACATGGTACTTCTAAATTGGGTGTTCATTTGCGTTTTGGAACCATTAGTATTCGTGCACTAGCAATAAGAGCCAAAGCGGTAAGTGAAACATTTTTGAATGAACTTATCTGGCGCGATTTCTACCACATGATTCTCTGGCATTTTCCACATGTTGGATTGGGCAAATCTTTTAAGCCCGCCTATGAAGCCATTCAGTGGCGTAATAATGAAACAGAATTTAAAGCATGGTGTCATGGACAAACAGGCTATCCCATTGTAGATGCCGGTATGCGTGAGTTAAATGCTACGGGCTTTATGCATAATCGCGTACGGATGATTACAGCCTCATTTTTGACTAAACATTTGCTCATAGATTGGAGATGGGGTGAAGCATATTTTGCACAAAAATTATTGGACTTTGACTTGGCAGCCAATAACGGTGGATGGCAATGGGCAAGTAGCAGTGGCTGTGATGCAGCCCCTTATTTTAGGGTCTTTAATCCAGCGCTTCAAACAGAAAAGTTTGACAAAGACTTGAAATATATTCGCAAGTGGGTACCCGAGTTTCAGGAATTAAATTATCCCAAACCCATTGTGGTTCATGAAGTAGCAAGAAAAAGGGTATTAGAAGTATATGCTAAGGCATTAAAGCCCCAAGAAGAAGCCTAACAAATGCGCTTAATCTTCTTTTGCAGTTTTGCCATGGATAGTTTCATATACATTGTACAATGCCGTAACTGCTTTATGACCATTGCTACCTAATTCAATAGAAAAATCATTCACGTATAAATCAATGTGCTGACGCATCACAGCTTCACTCATTTCTTGCGCGTTTTGTCTAACATAAGGCGCAAGTGTAGGATAGTTTGCAAAAGCATATTGCACAGATGCTTTGATCAGGCCATTTATTGTATCGCGGAGCGATGGTTCAAAATCATTGCGCATGACAATGCCTCCCAAAGGAATGGGACATTGCAAATTTTGTTCCCAGTTTTCACCAAGATCCATGAGTTTTACCAATCCCTTGTCTTGATAGGTAAATCTATTTTCATGAATGATAACACCCGCATCAACTTTTCCGTCAAGTACCGCTTGTTCAATTTCATGAAAGACCATGAATTTTTTTTGCTTGGCTTTGGGAAAAGCCATTGAAAATAACATATGTGCGGTAGTGTTAATGCCTGGAACGGCAATGCTCATTTGGTCAACATCACTCAGATTAACAATTGGATTTTTGGCAATTAATAATGGCCCAACCCCTTTACCCAGCGCACCACCACTTTCTAATAAACTATATTGATGTTGCACTAGAGGCCATACACCATAACTGATTTTTGAAATAGCTAGTTTGCCGCTTAATGCCCATTCATTCAAGGTTTGCACGTCTTCTAACTGCACATCAAATTCCAAACCCTTTGTATCAATTTTGCCATTGACAAGTGCATCAAATATAAATGTATCATTGGGGCAGGGAGAAAAGCCTAGGGTAAGACGCATAGTAGTTTAAGCTATTTGATATAATTGATCAAGGTACTGCAAGATGGTATCATTAAGGTTGCCAATGGCTTCTCCCATTTTCCAATTTGCTTTATTTCTTTCTCCCACCAAATTACTGATGGCCCTTATTTGTAAGAACGCAGTATTGGTTTCTCTACCAACATAATGCAGGGCAGCACCTTCCATACTTTCTATTGATGGGTGGTATTTTTTGCTAAGTTCAACAATGCGTTCAGGGTTGGTGGTAATTTCATTGACCGAAATACCCGAAACTGCGGGCAGGTTTAATAAATTGTATTTATCCAACCATTGATTGGGCAATTTTCTTTTTTCAAAAGGGTGGTAGCTACTTTTTTCCAATTTCATGTCAAATAGATCCTTCCATTTACCACCCTCTTCAACACCAAGGTCTCCAATAATTTCTTCTTTGACTGTTAGTACGGTTCCCAAATCAAACTGACTATTAAAACTGCCTGCTATGCCTACTTGCAGAACCAAGTCGGGTTTTTCTTCTAGAATCAATTTTGTGAGTGAAAAACTAGCCGCCAACATACCAATCCCTGATTGGTGAAAATGCAATTTCATGCGCCGGCTTTCACTGGTATACAATTCATTGACTTTCAGATAACTGGGCATCCATTCCCCAACTGTGGCTGCTGATATCACTACGCGCATAGGGCTAAGGTCGTATATAAATTGCTTTGCTTGTTGTAGCTTTGCCAAAATTTTTACGAAGAATGCTGTATTTAACGAGACTGGAACATTTTAATGCAGCCCATAAACTCTTTAATCCTTCCTGGACAAGGGAGCAGAATGATGCAGTATTTGGGGTATGTGCCAATGAAAATTGGCATGGGCATAATTTTGACCTGTTCGTAACCATTAAGGGGGAGCCTGATCCTGAAACTGGATTTGTATTTGATGTAAAGAAGCTAAGTCAATTGATGAAAAAACATGTCATTGACAAGCTGGATCATAAAAACCTCAATTTAGATGTTGACTTTATGAAAGACAAAATCTGCAGTACAGAAAATTTAACAGTTGCCATTTGGGAACAATTAGCCCCACATTTACCTGCACATGTTCAGCTACATTGCGTGAAACTCTATGAAACTGCCAGAATCTACGTGGAGTATTTTGGCTAAGACGTATCATACCTTATTTTTTTTCTTAGGTATTGAATTTGAATGAGTTAATTATTCTCTAACTTCTAGTTTTTTGAATTTTGACTTTTGAATTTTGACTTTCTATCCATTTTGTTTAAAATTTTATTCAAAATTCTAAACAAAATAGTAGCCTCTTGGTTATTATAGGAACAGTATCTTTGCAAAGCTATTAAAGCAGGGCCACTTGATCAGCACACTTCTGAAACAGTGCCAGGCATAAGGTTTACAGGTAAGTTTAGCTTTCAAAAATATGGTAGGAGTCAAGTGTGCTCCAAAATTTAACTAGTAAAAACTGGGTGGGCATTTTCACCCCAAACAATAACAGTGAGCAAGAAAGTAGCCGTATATCGCAAAGAGCATTTTAATGCAGCACATCGCCTGAATAACCCGGCCTGGTCTGCAGAAGAGAACCAGCGTGTGTTCGGTTTATGCAATAACAGCAATTATCATGGACATAACTATGATTTAATTGTAAAAGTAGTGGGTGAACCAAACCCAGACACGGGATATGTGTTAGACATGAAAGAATTAAGCAACTTGATTAAGGTAGAAGTGCTTGATAAATTTGATCACAAGAATCTGAACCTAGATACCAAAGAATTTGCGCAGTTAAATCCTAGTGCTGAAAACATAGCCATTGTGATTTATGATTTGCTCAGAGATAAATTGGATCCTGCACATGATTTACAAATAAGATTATATGAAACAGAAAGAAACTTTGTTGAATATCCAGCTTAATGGAGAAAAAATTGAGCTAAGCGATATGTTGATTGATGATATGGGAGATAACCATGTAAGCACATCGGTAGACACTCCTATGCGTGCAGATGCATTTGACCTTTCTGATGATGAGAAAGTGGATCAGATTGCAAAACACTTTACTGCCATCATGGAAACCTTGGGATTAGACCTTACAGACGATAGTCTAAAAGGTACACCAAAGCGTGTGGCAAAAATGTACGTGAAAGAAATTTTCAATGGTTTAAACCCGGCCAATAAACCCAATATGGCCATGTTTGAAAACAAATACCAGTATAACCAAATGCTGGTAGAAAAGAATATTTCATTCTATAGCAATTGCGAACACCATTTTGTGCCCATCATTGGAAAAGCGCATGTGGCTTATATTAGCAATGGCACTGTAGTAGGTTTGAGCAAACTAAATAGGTTGGTTCAGTATTTTGCCAAGCGCCCTCAAGTGCAAGAAAGATTGACCATGCAAATTGGTAAGGAATTACAGAAAGCATTGGGTACCGATGATGTTGCTGTTCTAATTGATGCCAAACACCTTTGTGTGGCTAGTAGGGGAGTAGAAGATGATACATCCTCCACCATCACAGCTTTTTACAGTGGTAAATTCAAAGAAGACAAAACAAGAGAAGAATTCTTAAAATACATTGAATTCAAAACAGAATTTTAATGAACTAAGATTTTCTTGTTCCAATCATTACAGTTGACCAATTGATAAGAAACCCCGATAAATTTTATCGGGGTTTTTGTTTAATTTTATCCCCTCAAACAAGCCATATGAGCAAGCACGCCTATTTATTTCCAGGTCAGGGTAGCCAATTTATTGGAATGGGAAAGCAATTGTATGAAACCCATAATACTGCCAAAGTATTGTTTGAGAAAGCCAATGAGATTCTTGGATTTCGCATTAGCGATATCATGTTTGAAGGAACAGACGAGGCTTTGAAACAAACCAATATTACCCAACCTGCTGTATTTATACATTCTGTGATTGCTTATCAAACCCTTGTTGATCCACAACCAGGTTTGGTAGCTGGTCATTCACTAGGTGAATTTTCTGCCTTAGTGGCCAACCATGTATTGCATTTTGAAGACGCTTTGCGATTAGTTGCTATTAGGGCATCTGCTATGCAAAAAGCTTGTGAAATAACGCCTTCTACTATGGCCGCTGTTTTAGCGTTGGCCGATGATAAAGTAGAAGAACTTTGTGCAACAGTACAATTAGAAACTGGTGAAGTAGTAGTGGCTGCTAATTTTAACTGCCCTGGTCAGTTGGTCATCAGTGGCTCATTAAAAGGAATTGAAATTGCTTGTGAAAAAATGAAAGCTGCTGGCGCCAAACGCGCATTGGTATTACCTGTTGGAGGTGCTTTTCACTCTCCATTAATGGCCCCTGCCAAAGAAGAATTAGCCGCAGCCATTGAAGCTACCCATTTTAATACGCCTATCTGTCCCATCTATCAGAACGTAGTAGCCAAAGCGGTTACAGACCCTTCTGCTATTAAGCAAAACTTGATTGAACAATTAACAGGAGCCGTTAGATGGACCCAATCTGTTCAAGCCATGGTGCAAGATGGTGCAACTGAATTTACTGAAGTAGGTCCAGGAAAAGTATTACAAGGGTTGGTTCAAAAAATCCATCGCGAAGCAATAGTGAATGGCGTTAGTTAATGCTGCAATTGACCCATTCCCCATCAAAACTGGCATTGTATTTCTTGTAAAAATTAATGGCGGGTTCATTCCATTCTAGCACCTGCCAAACCATGCCTTTTAGATTTTTTTCTTTGGCTTCAACAATCAAACGGTCAAATAATAATTTGCCCAATTGTTTGCCGCGCATTTGTTCTGTTACCAAAATATCTTCTAGGTACATGCGTTGTCCTTTCCATGTACTATACCTAATATAATAGAGTGCAAAACCTTCTACTTTTCCATCCACTTCGGCTACAAAAGCCCACCATACAGGGTTTGGTCCAAATCCACTTTTTTGAAAATGTTCTAGGGTTACAGTTACTTCATCGGGTGCTTTTTCATATTCCGCCAATTCCTGCACCAGTTCCATGATCCTTGCACAGTCTTCAATGGTTGCCCTTCTAATATTAATTTGCATCTGCTAAATTCTTTTGTTGAAAATTACAAACCGCTTAGGGATTGTTCTAAATCGCTTAGTATATCGGCAATATTTTCTATGCCTACGCTCATCCTAATTAAACCATCTGTAATGCCATATTTTAATCGCTCTTCTGCACTTAAACTTGAATGTGTCATGCTAGCAGGATGTGAAATCAAAGTGTCTACTGTTCCCAATGAAACCGCGCGAACACACATGTTGAGCTTGTCAATAAATTGCATGCCTGCTTTGAGTCCTCCTTTTAATTCATAACTCATGAGTGCTCCAGGATGTCTCATTTGTTTGAGTGCAATGGCATAGTCAGGGTGTGATTCCAATCCATTATAATTTACTTTGGCAATAGCAGGGTGTTGTTCCAGCCATTTGGCCACTTCCATGGCATTGCTGCAATGTCTGTCCATTCTCAACTCCAAGGTTTTCATACCCTGTGATAAAAGAAAAGCGTCAAATGCATTGCTATTGCCACCCATGAGTGTATGCCATTTCCAACCCGTAGAATTCATAAAAGCCAGATCCTTTCCAATTAAAACCCCACCAATAGCAGTGCCATGGCCATTTAAAAATTTGGTAGTTGAATGAAAAACAAAATCAGCTCCGTGTTTAAAGGGTTGTTGCAAATAAGGAGTAGCAAATGTGTTGTCTACGGTTAAGATGCATCCGTATTGTTTGGCCAAGGCCGATACGGCTGCTAAATCAATACATTGTAAAGTAGGATTGGCTGGTGTTTCTACATGAATTAATTTAATAGAGCTGTCTTCTTTTAATGCCGCTTCTACCAAATTCAAATCACGCATATTGATGATGGTGGTTTTAACCCCAGCCCCAGCCAATACGGATTTAAACAATTCATTGGTACCACCATACAAAGCAAAATGTGACAAGACAGTATCACCGGCTTTTAAATTACTCATGAACATGGTGGTCATGGCTGCTTGACCGCTTGCGTGCAATAAGGCTTTTAATTCCAGTTGTTTTCCACTATCATCCTTGAGGCCAAATGCTTCCAAAGCAGCAATAGTTTCCTCAGCCGCAGTAAATGTGGGATTACCCCACCTACTATAAATCCTGGTTTTATCCGGACCCGAATAGCGTTCCATA
>NCHJ01000056.1 GCA_002256765.1 Bacteroidetes bacterium 24-39-8 | reverse complement strand
TGCCATTTTTATAAATGACAAATACGGGCAAGGCATCAACTTGTTGTGCTTTCATCACGTCTATATCATTACCACCATCCACTTTAACAAAGGAAAATTTTAAACTTGCATCAGCCAATAAAGCATTGAGTACCGGTTCCATCTTTACACAAGGAGGACACCACTGTGCTCCAAAATCTACTAAAACAAGCGGTGATTTTGTTGTTGCTGCGGAATAGGCATCCAAAGTCATTTGAGGAATATTAGAATTTGATTCTAATGATTTTCCACTCATTCTCCAAGCAGACAATCCGCCTTGCATATTCAATACTTCTTTATAACCCAAACTTAACAAGTATTGTGCAGCACTGCCACTTCTAACTCCTGATGCACAATAGACCAAGATGGGTTTTGACTTATCTAAATATTGGGTTCTGTCTTTAAATTGTTCAGGGTTATTCCAATCTGCTTGTAAGGAGTTTTTCAAATGCCCAGATTGGTATTCTGCTGCGGTTCTAACGTCTAATAACTGATACGCACCGGATTGCATTTTGCTATCAAATTCTGTAACCGAAATAGATGCTTTCTGAGCTTCAGAATTACAAGCAACCAAACCAATCAATAAGACAAAACAAACCACTAATTTTTTCATAAAAATGCTTTTGAAGATTAATATTCTACATAGGTAATACTTACCAAGAATTTTTGATCATCCATTCCAAGTGCAGATGCTGCCGCATTGCTCAAACGAATCATCAAACCAGCTGCGCCCTTTGTTTCTGGCAAGGGACCCAACACTTTGGCACAAATACTTTTTTTATTAGGAGCAGTAACCCTTACAATAGTTCCAGGAATGATCTCATTGATTAATACATAGAACTTACGGTCATTCCAACCATTGATGGTTTTAAAAATAGAAGCATCCCCTGTAAGGTATTGGTAAGCCCTATCTTTAATCCGTTGATTATAGGTGTAGGCAAAATAGCCCTCGTCATTAGACCTGGGCCTATAACTATAATTTCCTTCTGTTTGTACCAATGTGGGAGCTACCAAAGCAGGCTTTCTGTCAAAGACTGGATTGGGAATAGGTGCGCCGGGGTTCTTATTTTTCCCAACCGTAGTATTGGTATTTTCCGGAGCATCTGTAGTATTGGGTGCTTTTACAACAACGGGTAATTCTGCTGGTGGTTCTGGCAAAGGAATCTTGGTGGGTTTGATTTCTCCAGTTAAGGTCTTTGCACCAAATTTAGCTGCATCAAATACATTGGGATTTGGAAGACTATCGTAGGCAATAGATTGGTAAGCTGCAGTTACATTTAATGCTTGATTATTGTTTATAAATCCTACTACCAAGAACTTACCTTCTGGCACTATATCTTCTGTTACCAAATTCCATCGCTTCAGCGTATCAATAGTCATCTTGTTATAACGCTGACTAATCCTAGAAAGGTTATCCCCCGTTTTTACTTGGTGATAAACAGGCTGGTATTTTCCTACAATATTTCTTTGGATAAAATTGTCTCTTAAAAGTGGGATTCGTAACTCCTCCCCTTTTCTCAGGTGTACATCCTTATTCATGGTATTGTACTTTGCTAATACGGCCAATGGTATATTAAATTGCTCGGCTACTCCTATCAAGGGCTGACCACCTGGTACAATATAGGAAACGTATAGGCTGGTACCTGTCCCCCCCGCTATTAAGCGGCTTTGTGCTGCTACTGCAGAACAAGTCAATAAGGCAATAATCCATCCAAAAAATTTCATACGATGCTAAGTTAGCCTATTGTAAAATTAATCTTTTAGTATACGCCACTGTGCAGGATAATAATTATTGATTCTATTGGGCAAAACTTTCACCCAACCAAGGGATAATCCACAATATTGCAGCAAATTCCAGCCATTTTGGCCATTTAAGACCAAATCTTTGCGTTTTAGATACAATAAAGCCTGTTCCAAGTCAATTTCCAAAACCGGAAAACCGGCTTGGAGTAAGCTACTCAATGCTAATTCATGTGCTGGAACTAGGTCTCTCCCTTTTAAACTCCCAATTTCTATTCCTGCTTTTTTAATATACAGATGACTTGCCAATAGTCCTATTTCTGCCATCCACTGTTCAGGAATGGCCCTAATAGCTCCAGATTGCTGAAAATAAGCAAGACCTTCTATCAGGGGTAGACTAGCTTTTAATTGCTCTAATTCATTTTTTGAAAGACCTGTAATTTGATTGGGTTTTTGTTTTTTAAACCCAACCGCTTCTTTCTTTTGAAAAGCTGCCAGAAAAAAGCCTTCCCCCCTTAAACGATTGGGATAAAACCGATAACCTTTTGCAGCATAAGTTGTTGATATGGTCTCAACAATGCCCCATTCCGCAGCAAGTTCCAAAGACATGCTTGTCATACCCATCTCAGCTACTAACCAATCCGATATTGCTTCATTCTCTGCTTCCGAATAAGAACAAGTACTATACAACAATATCCCGTTCTCTTTTAATGCAGGCAAAATATCAGCCAAAATACGTTGCTGTCTTTGGGAACAAAGCACCACATTGTCTTCACTCCAGTGCTCAATTGCGTCAGGATCCTTTCTAAACAACCCACTTCCACTACAGGGTGCATCTGCCAAGATTAGGTCAAAATAGCCCGGTAAGGATTGAAAATGCAAGGGATCATTATTGGTTACTACTGATGCAGCAGTTCCCCATTTACTCATATTTTCTACTAAAATAGTAGCCCTATTTTTTATTACCTCATTGGACACCACCAAGCCCTCTTTAAAATGACTGGCTAATAGTGTGGATTTTCCACCCGGAGCGGCACAAAGGTCCAGCACTTTCTTTCCTGCCTGATCTGGCATCAATTGTTGCAATGCCTGCAAGACAAACATGCTACTGGCTTCTTGCACATAATATGCCCCAGCGTGTAAAAGTGGATCAAACGTAAAAAATGGTCGTTCTTTTAAATAGTAACCATGTTCACACCATGGTACTTTAGCCTCTAAGTTCAGACTAGGAGAAATAACAGATTTGCTGGGATTTAAACGAATAGAAACTACCTGATCCCCACTAGCATGTACTTGCTCAAATGCAACGCTGTCAAAACCAACAACGGATTGTAATGATTGAATCAGGGCCTGGGGTACTTGCAAGTGCTTGTTTTTACAAATATAAGGGTATCAATAAATTGGCCTGTTTTTGAAATGTGAAACCCTAGAATAAGATGGTAAATTCTTGTTTGACTAGTTGTTCTTTTCTAAAAAATACAATCCCAATAAAAAACAGGTCAATGGTCAAACTAATAGAGGCATCCTGTTTAATGTCTCCCCAAGCTGCCTCCATTTCTTTGCTCCAATGAATATCGTCAAAGATCAAAATGCTATGTGCCCTCATTTTGGGTTTTAACAGTTGAAAATAATGCATGGTTGGCGCGTAGCGATGGTTTCCATCTACAAATACAAAATCTAGTTGCTCTATACTGTCTAATAAGGGCTGTAGGGTATTGTCAAAATTGCCCCGTACCAATTCTACATTGTCTATACTCAACTGCTTAAAATTTGCTTCTGCTATGTCTGCAATGGCATTTGCGCCTTCCATACTCCATATTTTGGCAGTAGGATTTGCCAATGCCATATAAGCGGTTGTAATACCCAAAGAAGTGCCTAATTCCAAAACGGTATTGGGTTTAAAATGGGCAACCATCCTAAACAATAATTGTCCAAATTTTTTAGGCTTTAAGGATGATGATGCTATAGCAGCCACTTTTCTAGTGTTAAATGCATGCACCCTTGACCCTGCTCCATAATCTTCAACTGCAATACTTTGTTGGTTGCTACGCATTTGTTGGCGCAGAAGCTCAACCTGCTGATAAGCGTAAAAACTGCGTTGGTCATTCAACAAATTTTTGATAAATGCATACACAAAGGGTGAATGCGCTCCATGCCCCTTCCCGTTGAGGGCCATAATCCTGTAGCGTAGGTATTTGAAAAACAATTGTGCTGCTGAATACATTAAACTTTGTGTTGGTCAGAAAATCTTTTGAGTAACCATAAGAAAGCATATATCCCAGTGAACAAACTAATACAAAATAGGCTATTCACTAAAAGTTGAAAAGGGTCAGTTTCAAAACTGACAAATCTTGGTAAACTCAGCAGGACCAACCAAATAGGAATACCCGCCCAAAATTTTGAAGCCAGCCATTTAGAAGCAAACATGAAAGGCCATATAATCAAAATACCCATTTGAAATAGTTCTAACACTGGTGGCATATAACTACTACTTTTTAAGCCCATGGTCTTAGCCAACTGATACAAACCAATCAATTGCCTCACAAAAAAAATGGCATGGAATATCATGGAAACTTGCAAAACAAGTAATAGTCTAAGCCAAGTTTTTTTAGTTCCCAAAACTGGCTTCAAGGAAAGCAGCAATAAGATGGGGAATAAGTAGAAAAATATTGTTGCAATAAAATAGTACATGAAAATTACCCCTTCTTTTTCCAAGTTTGAAAACAAAACGGATAAGCGTGTTTAGCATCTGTCAAATGGGGCTGTTCATCCACCAAAGTCCAATCAGCTCCCAATTCAGGGAAAAAACTATCCCCTTCTAAAACGGCTTCAACCCTAGTTAAGTAAACGGTTTGAGCTTGGGCTAATGACTGGGAATAGATATCGGCCCCGCCAATAATATAGACTTCCTTGTAGTCTGCTTTCTCTGCTATTGCATAAGCTTCCTCCAAAGTATTAGATATATACACCCCAGCTGCTTGCCAATCTTTTTGTCTGGTTAGAACAATATTCATTCTACCTGGCAATGCTTTTCCGGAAAGGGATTCAAAGGTTTTCCTTCCCATGATTACCGGCATGGCCCAGGTTCTGTTTTTAAAAAACCGCATATCCTTGGGTAAATGCCAAAGCAACTGGTTATTTAAACCAATGGCATGGTTGCTGGATGCGGCAACTACCAAACTGATATTCATGTTAAAATATTTATTAGCCAACTAAACGGCTACAGGTGCTTTAATGGGTGGATGGTGTTGGTAATTTTCCAAGCTAAAATCTTCAAATTGGAATCCAAATATGTCTTTTACCGCTGGATTAATTTTCATGGTTGGTAATGGAAACGGTTCCCTTGCCAATTGGATTTGTGCCTGTTCCATATGGTTGTTATAGAGGTGAACGTCTCCAAAGCTATGCACAAAATCACCGTATTCCAGGTCACATACTTGCGCAATCATCATGGTCAACAAAGCATAAGAGGCAATATTAAAAGGCACTCCTAGAAATACATCCGCACTTCTTTGATACAATTGGCAACTCAATTTTCCATCGGCTACATAAAATTGAAACAAGCTATGACAGGGCATCAAAGCCATTTTGGGTAATTCTGCTACATTCCAGGCACTGACAATCATCCTTCTACTATCTGGCGTCTGTTTAATTTGTTTGATCAGATCACTGATCTGGTCAATGGTTGTTCCATCGGCACCCTGCCAACTGCGCCATTGTTTTCCATATACCGGACCCAAATCACCATTTTCATCTGCCCACTCATCCCAAATACTGACTTTATTTTCTTTTAAGTAAGCAATATTGGTGTCCCCTTTTAAAAACCAAAGCAATTCATATACAATGCTTTTTAAATGGAGTTTCTTGGTGGTTACCATGGGAAAGCCCTTTTGAAGGTCAAATCGCATTTGGTATCCAAAACAACTTTTCGTACCAGTGCCAGTTCTATCGGTCTTAACCGCACCATTATCTATAATATATTGTAAAAGCTGGTGGTATTGCTGCATGGCTGCAAGGTACGGAAAGATGCATGCAGCCTGCGGCCAGATGCTGAATTGGGGATTTTCTGTTAATTAAAGCCGGAATCTTACATAGAATGGCCAATTTCAATTTCTTGAAAAGAGGATGGAAACCGTTAACTTTACTAGGACGATAAATCTTGCAAATAACTATTTGCAATACCCTTGGGTAAAAGATAAAGGCTAAAAAACTAGTTATGAAGATACTTATTGCAGATGACCATACTATTGTAAGAGAAGGTTTGAAAAGAATTCTGTTAGAAGCTTTTCCTTTTTGTGAAATCCATGATGTGTCTGACTCAGCTGATTTGCTGAAAAAAGCCCTTCATGAATCTTGGGATATTATTATTTCTGATATTACCATGCCTGGTCAATCTGGAATTGAAGTATTAAAACAGATCAAAGAATATGCCCCCAATATTCCAGTGTTGATGTTAAGCATGCACGCTCCTGAGCAATATGCGGTTAGGGCCATCAAAGCAGGCGCTTCTGGCTATTTGACCAAAGAAAGTGCCCCATTTGAACTGGTCAATGCGGTAGAAAAGATTTTGGGTGGTCGCAAATATATTACGCCACAGGTAGCGGAGGTTTTAGCTGAGTCTATTGAGCAGAATTTTGATAAAGCGCCACATGAAATCCTATCTGATAGAGAATTTGAAGTACTCAAATTAATTGCGGAAGGTCAGTCCATTTCTAAAATTGGCGAAACCCTTTCTTTAAGTGTTAATACTATCAGTACTTACCGAACTAGGATCATGGAAAAACTCAATATCCATAACAATGCTGACTTGGTTAAATATGCCATGAAGCATAATCTTATCTAAAATAGGCAGATTGTAGTATTAAAACTACCCGGAGTCTGAAAAATACCAGAGCATTTGTGCCCGCCGTCCCTACAAGACTGCGGGCATTTTTGTTAGGGGTTTATCACAGGTTTTGCTATTTCTCTCCCGCCCTAGCCAAAGGAGCTTTGTAATGCAAAAACAAAGCAATGAAAGTAATCAAACAAATAAGAATAGCACTACCCACAGCCGCCGCTATTTTATTCTGCTTGTTCTTTAACCAAGTTAACGCTGCAGCATTTATAGGCTATGAAAACGCTCCTATAGGAATCACATTAAACGGAGCTGAATTTGGTAACCAAAGTCTACCAGGCATTTATAAAAAAGACTATATCTACCCTACTGAACAAGAAGTTCGCTATTTCGCTGGAAAAGGTGTTCAACTGATCCAATTGCCTATAAGATGGGAAAGAGTTCAACAAAAAATTGGTGGTGGGCTAGATATGAACCAAATGGCCTTGATTAACAAATTCATCAATACTTGTAAAAACTACCGTGTAGACGTGATTATCACTATTCAGAACTACGGTAGATATAAAATCAATGGTGTTGAATATGTATTGGGTAGCAAACAAGTTCCTTATAACCAATTCCGTGAATTCTGGAAAAGCTTTGCAGCTGCTTTAAAACAACACGAAAATATTTACGGATTAAATATTATGGCTGAACCTTATAATATGGGTGAAGGTGTTTGGGAAAATGCCGCACAGGAAGCCATCTACGGTATTAGAGAAGTTGACCAAGTTAATACCATTATTATTGACGGCAATAACTATGCATGTGCTCAAAAATGGGAGGAATACAGCGATGGTCTTAAATACTTAGAAGACCCCAGTAATAACCTAATTTATGACGCTCATAGCTATTTTGACAATGACTGTAGCGGTACTTATGCTAATGGTTATAGCAGCGATATTACTGCACAGATTGGTGTTGAAAAAGTAACTCCCTTTATCAACTGGCTTAGGGCCAATAACAAAAGAGGATATATAGGTGAGTTTGGAGTTCCTAAAAATGACGCTCGTTGGATTCCAGTTTTGGAAAACTTTCTAAGCTATATCCAAAAAAACAATATAGGTGGTTGTTATTGGGGTGCTGGTCAGTGGTGGAAAGGATACAGTTTAAGTATCCAACCACTTCAAGGTGTGGATCAACCTCAAATGCTGGTTCTTAATAGGTATTTGAATGAAAAAAACTATTGGGCTAGCAACAACCAAGTAAACAATGTAAAAGCCAATTTGGCTGTCATTGGTAGCGAAAAATAAGAACATTTATTTAACCAAAGATCTCATATCCAATAAGTTGAAACATGAAAGCCCCTTTAAAAATATTGCTAGTTGACCAATCAGTGTATAGCAAATATCAATTGAATGAAATACTAGCCACACAAATAGATCAGACCTGTATTGAATTAGCAGAAGACCTTGAAATGGCAGAGCATGCAATACCAAGGTTCCAGCCAAACCTCATAATTACAGAAATAGACCAAACAGAAGGTAGGCCGGAACTATTGCAATGGGTGAAAGAGCATACACAAAAAGCAAAACTGATGGTTTTGACCCATTTAACCCTTCCTTGTTTTAGGGATGCTTGTAAGAAAAATGGTGCGGATTACTTTTTTGATAAAGCCACTGAAATGATGGCTGTAAAAAAAACAATAGGGCAGTTATACCAGCAAATGCCGCTATAATACCCTTGGGGGATATGTAGTAGATGAACTACAATTTACCTGTAAACTGCTATTCTAGTATCGGATTGCTACTACCAGTTCCAGCCTAGTAAGTTTGGAACTTGTGCTAGATATAAAGGAAGAAACATGAAATACCCCTATCTACTAGACGAAACCCTTTCTGTGTTGATTCAGTCCAATTTCTGTTTTGTACTAAGTACAGATCTAGAAGGACGCATCAACTACTTCAACCAGAAAACAATTGAACAACATCCAGAATGGCAACGCAAATTGCCTAATTTGCTATTTACCGATCTTTTGAGTGAAGAAGACAAACTTCGCTATGGAAGAGCTGTGAAAAAAAGCCTGGAAGATATTAGCTTACCAGTAACTCAAGCATTACACAGTTTTCTAGAGCCGTTGAATGCAGCCATTCCCGTGCAATTCAGCATTTCTGTCATTAAAGACGATATGTATGACGCAATTGGTTTATTACTTATTGGCCAAGAGATTAGCATAAAAGCAGAAAAAAATACGGATACTCAGCACCCATTACAAGGTAGCAATCAACATTACGCAACAATTACCAATCAACTTCCCATGATGGTTTGGGTTTTGGATGCAGATATGCAATGTGTTTTTGCCAATGAGTCTGTAACTAAGCATTTTCAAGTTACTCAACAATCAGAATTAGGAAGGGGATTTATGAAGCGATTACCCAAAAAAGAATTGAGTGGAGAAATGGGATCTTTCTTAAATAATCTTTCATTAAAACAACCCTTTTCTCTTGAAGTAGCTATAAATAATGCTGGTGAAGAAGAATGGATTCACTTACACCTTTCTCCTCAATTTAACCTAGATTGTCAATTCTCTGGTTACCTGATTTATGGTACTGATATTAGCCATGTTCAGCAAGCGGCCAATGCCATTAAACAACAGAATGACTTGATCAGGATTTTGAACAAAGAATTTGTCCGCTTCAAAAAAATAGCTTCTTGCACCAATCAGAGTATTATACTCACCAATACCATTAATCAAATTACTTGGATCAACAATGCACTTACAGATTTAATGGGATATGAACTTACTGATATTGCTGGTCAACAGGATTTTCAATTGTTCAGTGGTATTGACACAGCTTTAGAAGACATAGATGAAATTAAATCCAGCATTTGCAATATTAGCTCCGTTAAAAAAGAAATGATCTTGTATAACAAGGCTAGTCAAAAACTATGGATTGAGTTTATTAAAGAACCCATTTTTGATGAGCAACAGGTATTCACTGGTTTCTTAATTATTCTTAATGACGTAAGTGTTAGAAAAGTGTCTGAAACAGAAGCCGCCAAACAGTTGGTATCGCTCAAGAAAATGTCTTTTATTGCCTCACATGAAATTAGGCATGAATTTTCTAAAATCATGCAAGTCACCCAGACCATTAAGTTACAAAAACCAGATATCCAAGTCTATCAACAATTATTAGCAGAGATTGAAAAATCAACTGACAAAATGAATGCTGCTATTTATGAATTGAATAACCAAATAAATTTTGCTACATCCAATAGTATTTCACTTGACGCATACTTGCATCAAGAAATTGAGGAAATAGTTTTGATAGATGACGATGGACTAATAAATGAAATGAATAAGGTGGTTATTCGCTCTGTATTCCCAGACATGCCTGTAAAAGTATTTAATGAGGTTGACTACGCCATTTCACATATTAATGCTCATCCTTTTACTAGAAGAAAAATAATTGTAGATCTAAATTTCCCTCACAAATCAGGATGGCATTTTCTGGACGAGTATCAAAAACTAGATCAGCCTTGGTCAGTTGTTGTTCTTACCTCTAGCTTACAACAGGAAGACATAGAGCGTTCAAAAGGCTATAGATTTGTTACCCATTTCATGACCAAGCCATTGAATCAAACTCAATTAAAAGGACTTAGAATATTGGCTTCTAAAAAGCTTCGTGTTGCCTGACGAAAGATGCATTACACCTTGAAAACAGCACATGAAAAGGGCCCCGATTACTCGGGGCCCGATTTATTAAGTTTCTTTAGTTGACTAGGCTTTTCTTCTAGCTAGTTCTTTCTTAATCAAAGCTAGTTCTCTTCCCGTTTGGCCACTCACACTGCTATTTTCCTGGGCCCTACGCATCAAATAAGGTATAACATCTCTAATGGGACCAAAAGGTAGGTACTTGCTCACACTTAAACCTGCTTTTGCAAGGTTAAATGTAATATTATCACTCATGCCATATAATTGCGAAAAATGCAAATGAGGATGCTGTAATGACAAACCTTTTTCTTCCATTAAACTAGCTGCTAACAAATTGCTTTCATCATTATGAGAAGCAACAATACAGGCTACCCTTTCAATATGCTCCACACAGAAACGAATACTGTCATTATAATCTCTATCAGTGGCTTCCTTATTGGCTTGAATGGGTGATTCATATCCCAGCTCTGAAGCACGCTCTCTCTCTTTCTCCATATAAGCACCACGAACCAATTTAATCCCCAAAATAAACCCTTGTTGAACAGCAATTTGATGGGAGATTTTTAAGAAATGGTATCGGTCATGACGGTATAATTGAATAGTATTATACACCACTGCTTTTCCCTTATTAAAGATCTCCATCATTTCCATAGTGAGCCTATCAACTGGGTCTTGAATCCAGCTTTCCTCTGCATCAATTAAAACGCCAATATTTTTCTCAGCAGCAGCTTCACATATAATATACATTCTTTCTCTTACCCTATCCCATTCTGCAATTTCTGCTTCATGGTCATGAATGCCACTTCTAAGCCTTGGCGCTTCATTTAAAGTTTGAAGTAGACCATGTCTTGCAAGACCAGTTACTTTAATACTGATATATGGAATATTAGACTGCGTTGCAGCATAATTAATGACACGTATAAACTCATCGGTTGCCAAGTCAAAATTCTCTTCCCCCTCTTTTCCTTCTACACCATAATCCAAAATAACTTTCACCCCATATTTACCCAACACTTCACCAACATTAGCCGTTTCTTCTAGGGTTTCTCCCCCAACAAATTGTTTGAAAATTGTTTTTCTGATAATCCCATGAATAGGCAAACCCGTCTTCATCAAAAACGGTGTTAACCTGGTTCCCAATTGCACAAACAATGGAAAACCCATGGTACTAAAAAGGAATTTGGCTCCCTTTAAATCTTTGTTGGCCTTGTAGGCGAATGCATTCTCGGTATTTTCAAAGGAAATATTCATTGCTAACGGTCGTTCGTTACACGAATATCGGAACAGAACGCTTAAGAAAAAAAAGGAATTTTAGAATCTTGTATGATCAACCTAAAAAGTCTAAATGGCTTGGTGATTAAACGGCTGTAAAACCATTTCACTCACAACGCCTGAGCGAGGTTGCTGACACAGAAACCAGACTGCTTTTGCAGCTTCTTCCGCTACTACCATTTTATCTCTTTGAACCCGAAGGTCTATATGGTCCCAAAAAGCAGAATCCACCCCACCTAAAAACAAATTGGTAATCCTGATTTCAGTTCTTTTCAACTCTTCCCTGATGCTTTGCATCATACCAACTAAACCATATTTACTAGCACTGTAGGCGGCGGCTCCTGCCATGGGCACTTTTCCAAGTATCCCTGGTATATTGATAATCAACCCTTTTTTTTGCTCTTTCATTCCTGGCAAAACAGCCTGTACCAAATGAAATACACCAATTAGGTTTACTTGAAGGGATTGTAAGAGATCAGATTCGGAAAGTAATTCAAGAGGCTTAATGATTCCAACCCCAGCAGCATTTACCAAGATATCCACCACTGGCATTTCCTGTTTTAAGGTAGTCATGGCGGCTATAATAGAAGCTGTGCTAGCTAAGTCCATTTCAACAGTTCTATTCAAAGAAATGCCATTGGCTCTGGCCAATTCATCCAACTTGCTTTTATTTCTACCGGTAATGGCAACTAAGGCTCCAGAACCTACTAATAGTTTTACAATTGCCGCACCAATAGTTCCAGTGGCTCCCACTACCAATACCTGTTTCCCCTTGAGTGTTTCCATGTTTTTTGTTTTAGAAACACCAGATGTTGTTTTTTGTTCTGTTTCTCGCTTTTTATTTGTGTTTTAATCAGACCTTCGCAACATGATTATCACCCATACAGAGATTTACAAATACAGCATTCCCATGCTGCCTTTTACCATCGCCACCGGCACTATGCATTATGCTCAAAACCTCTTGGTGCGCATTCATACGGATAATGGCATTATTGGTATTGGAGAGTGTTCTGCCTTTCCAATGATTGCCGCTGAAACCCAAGCTACCTGTTATGAAATGGCAAAGGATTTTGCTCAAATCTGGAAAGGGAAAGACCCTTTAGACATTCCAGGTAGAATGGAAGAACTAGACCTTTTTACTGCTGGCAATTATACCGCCAAAAGTGCTTTTGACCTAGCCCTTTATGATATTGCAGCCAAAAATGCACAACAACCTCTATACCAATATTTAGGCGGGCAAATCAAAACAATAGAAAGTGATTTGACCATTGGAATAGATAGTGCTGAACAAATGGCAAATACTGCCCGGGAATTTGTGGAAAAAGGGGTCAAGATGATTAAGGTAAAATTGGGCAAAAACCCGTTTGACGATATTGAAAGAATTAGAAGTATTAGAGAAGCCATTGGATCAACAATCATTTTAAGAATTGATGCCAATCAGGGTTGGTCTTTTGACGATGCGGTGATTGCCTTAAATGGTCTTGGAGAATTTGATATCCAATTTTGTGAACAACCCATGCGCAAATGGAACGATGAAAGATTACCAGCATTGATGGCAGTTACCCCCATTCCAATAATGGCAGATGAAAGTGTTTTTACCCATCATGACGCAGAAAGACTGATCAGGAACAAAGCCTGTGATTTTATTAATATAAAGTTTGCCAAAAGTGGTGGCATATTGGAAGCCATTAAGATTAACCAAGTAGCGGAAGACAATGGTATGGTATGTATGCTTGGTGGCATGTTAGAAAGCCGGGTGGCCCTTACTGCCAAAGTACATTTTGCCATGGCATTTGATAATATTAAATTTTATGACCTAGACACCTGTTTATTAGGTCACAAAAAAGATCCTGTATTGGGTGGCGTAAAATACCAAGGAATGGAACTGTTATTAGATGATAGTCCAGGAATTGGGGCCGATGTGGACCCTGCATACCTGAAAAACCTAGAGCAAACCTCTATCTAACCCTATCTTTGCAAAAAATAATTGAATCCACCTATGGAAGGCAAAAAAGCAACAGAGAGTTTTACCATCATGAATGAATTGGTTTTACCTAATGATACAAATACATTTGGTAACCTAATGGGAGGACGTCTCATGTATTGGATGGATATTGCAGCAGGTATTGCGGCAGGCAAGCATTGTAATACCCCTAGCATGACCGCCTCAGTTGATAATATTAGCTTCAAGAACCCCATTAAACTTGGTAATGTAGTGCATATTGAAGCCCAGGTTTGTAGGGCTTTTAATACGTCTATGGAAATTCATTTACGCGTTTGGGGTGAAGACTTACTTCACCAATACAAATACGAAAGCAATGAAGCATTTTTCACTTTTGTGGCCCTAGACCCTAACGGAAAACCTAGACTGGTTCCACCTGTGATTCCTGAAACAGAAGAAGAAATAAAATTGTTTGAAGGCTCTTTACGAAGAAGACAATTGAGGCTAATTCTTTCCGGTAAAATGAAACCCGATGATGCCAATGAGTTGAAGGCATTCTTTATGAAATAAGTCTATTTGTCTAGTATATTCATCAAGTGGTGCTTGCTCTTGAGCATGTATTCTTTACTTTGTTCAATGGCATGCATTACTTGATCTAGGATTACATCTACGGGTTGTGAATAATCAATTACCAAAGGTTCTTTGAATCGGATAGACAATTGCGCTCCTTTTTTCTTAAACGATAAGCCTGTTTTAGAAAACGCCCTCCAGAATCCATTAATCACTACTGGCACTACAATGGGTTGATTGTTTTTGATAATATAGGCCGTTCCTTTTCTACCTGGTGCAAATGGCTTAGTGGTTCCTTGTGGAAAGGTAATGACCCAACTTTTATCTAGGGCTTCGTCAATCTTTTGAGTATCCGATTCATCTCTATTTCTGGCAACGTCTTTTCCATCTGATCGCCAAGTTCTTTTAATAGTGAGTGCCCCGGCCATTTTAAAAAGACGGCTAATAAAACTGCCATTCATGGTTTCTTCCGCAGCTACAAAATATACATTGGTAAAGGGATTCAGCAAATAATAAGGCAGTCCCAATCTATTCTCTTTGCGCCATTTGACCGCACAAAAAATGTGCAAAAACGTAATCACGTCTGCAAAATAAGTTTGGTGATTACTTACAAATAGCACATTTTTTTTGGGCAATCCCTTCAGATGTTCCGTTCCTTCTATTCGTATACTGTTGACCATGGCCAATCCAGGATAAGAGGCCGCTCCAACCAAGGCATATACGCAGGAACGCACTAATTTGATATTCCTCATTCGCTCAGTCAATCGCATAGAAAGGTTGTTTGCACAACTGCAAAATAGGGAATGTCAACAAATTGTAGGCTAGAAGCATAAAAATAAATCTATTGTATGCTGCATACCAATAATTTTGTGCCACCAAATACAATTCATGGAACTCAATACAGTGATATTTGACATAGACGGTTTACTCATTGACAGTGAGCCATTGTGGAACGAGGCGGCCGAAGAGGTTTTCAAAGCCTACGGCGTTAATCTAACTGAAGAACAATATAAAAGCACTACTGGATTAAGAACAAAAGAGTTTGTACACTGGTGGTTTGGTCATTACCAAATTGGAGAAGCTGAACATAGTATAGCTGAAAAAAAGATAGTGCGTTCTGTTCTAGAGAAAATTGAAAATCAAGCGGCAATTATGCCTGGTCTTGGTTATATTTTTGACTTTTTTCATAAGAAGCATTTCAAAATAGGCTTGGCAACATCTTCACCTCAGGAATTAATTGACTTAGTGATTCAAATGACCGGGATTGGCGATTACTTAAATGCAACCGCTTCTGCTGACCAACTTCCATTTGGGAAACCTCACCCGCAGGTATATTTAAATTGTGCTGCACAAATGAATGCATCTCCTACAAGTTGTATTTGTTTTGAAGACAGTTTTAATGGTATGATTGCTGCAAAAGCGGCTAGAATGAAATGCGTAGTAGTGCCACATTATTCCCAACTAAAAGACGAGAAATGGGGTGCAGCAGACCTTAAACTTTCTTCTTTACAGAATTTTGGAGAACTGCACTTTAACCTTGTTCAATATTAGTCCCTCACTTTTAAAAGATGGGTGCTAGCATATAGTAAGCATAAAAAAAGTCCCGAACAATGTTCGGGACTTTTTAATATAGTAAATCAAAGATTAGTTCTTGCTCTTCAAATTAGGGAATGGAGCAGGTACTGTATTAGGACCTTCTTCAGTAGTTCCTTGTAAATCAACAGTGTTAAGATCGCCA
Source organism: Bacteroidetes bacterium 24-39-8 (assembly GCA_002256765.1). Taxonomy (GTDB): domain Bacteria; phylum Bacteroidota; class Bacteroidia; order Chitinophagales; family Chitinophagaceae; genus Sediminibacterium. The sequence goes on along the minus strand of NCHJ01000056.1, from coordinate 2,710 downwards.
TCTTGGCCATAAGACCAGATAAAACGGCTTTCTGCAACCCCTTGTTTTTCAACTAGGTATTTGATAACTGCGTTTACCCTATCCCAACTCAATTGTTGAGCAGACTTGCTAGACGCACCATATCCTATCACTTTTACTTTACAATTAGGGTTAGCATTAATTCTAGCAGCAGCTGCAGCTAAAACATTTTCATTGTCTTTTGACAATTTAGCCTTGCCTTTGAATTGAACACTAGGTAAACCCCCAATATTGCATTCAGGTACAGTATTAGGTTTCATATTAGAAACCATATCCCTGATTTCCTTGCAACAAGCCGGTTCTGGACAATTACCAATACCATCTGCATTTACAGGAAAACATTTTTGAGCGGTCAAAAGTTCCTTATCCTTGAAATCTGGAACGCCATCTCCGTCAGTATCTTTAGATACGCCATGACTGTCTACTGGAGCTCCAGCAGGAGTATTGGGTTCCAAGTCAAATTGGTCAGTAACGCCGTCCTTGTCTGCATCAGGCAAGACAATTTTGGGCAATTTCATGTGAGTAGGTTTATTCAATTCAGAATAAACATAGTTGTTTGGGTTAATCCAATATAATGGTTCAACGCGCTTTCTGCTTTGTGCTGATACTTGTAAGGCAACAACCGCCAATAACAGTACAGACATTATTTTGATGATTCTTTTCATGTTACTTGTTTTAATCGGTGTGGCTTATAAATTGATATTGATATGGGCGCTCAAATAGCTCATCATACCTCTCTGGGTAGACAAACCAGATCCATCAACATATTTGTCTAGGGTAGTAAATTTCTGTTCAACTCCAATATTATATTTGGAATTGAGTTTATACGAGAATCCACCTCCAAAGTTTAAACCATGTCTTACAATTCTATCTCCTGCGGAAAAAAAAGAGCCTCTCTTTCCATCTGGATTATAACCAGGAGCATCATATTTGCCATCCTGTAATGCTTGAACAGCAGAAACAATATCTTTTGTAGGAGCATTAAAATTCACAGCAGAATAATTGTATAATCCACCGGTTGCATTTCTAGCATCAATTTGTGTTTCAGAACCCACCATGGCATATCCTACTAAGAAATAAAGATTCCATTTTGGATTACCCCTATAGTAACTCTGAGGATTGATAGAATAGATAAAATCAAAAGAAGCGGTTCCAATGCTAGCGCGATAGTTAGGAACATACTGACCACCATAACTATAATAATAACCAAATCCAGGTCCTTGAACGGCTTTAATACCTTGGCCATAAGTTACAGCACTCGTGATTCCAAAACGGAAAGACCAATTATGGTCAATGGCTTTTCTTAGAGAAATGCCTAATCCATAACCACCTCTCTGTCTTACAGCGGTATTCATTAAAAATGCGTATCCACCATTAATACCCAATTCCCATTGACTACGAGGTTTGGGCGGATAAGGAAACTGATTGTTTAAAAACTCATTGTACTGAGGTAATGATTTGGTTGGAACCTTGGAACTATCTTTCCAGTCCCATCCCCAATTTGATTGAGCAATACCGCTTGTCTGTAAAAAGACAATCAGGGCTGCTAATAATAGATACTTTTTGCTTGCCATAATGGATATTTGTATTTTAGAAGAATGTGTAGAAATATATCAATCAAAATTATACATAGTGCCCGATAAAGCCAAGTTTTAGAGCTTTAAAAGCGTTAAAGACAACTTAAAGACAAGATAGAGACAAAAATCATTAGGCTAACGTTGCTTCATATGGTAATATTGTTAGGAACAAACTTATATTGCAGCCAATTATAGGATCAGTCAGCATATGAAGCTAGCACAACAGGTAATATCGGCCGAATTAACGCAGTTTGAATCCCGTTTTAGGGATGCGGTTAAAAGCAGGGTGGCGTTATTGGACCGAATTATGCAATATATTGTCAAGAGGAAAGGCAAACAAATGCGCCCCATGTTTGTGCTTTTAAGTGCAAAACTTGGAGGAGAAATCAACGATAGTTCCTACAGAGCGGCTTCTCTAGTTGAATTAATCCATACTGCTTCCTTGGTACACGATGACGTCATTGATGACAGCAATATGCGCAGGGGTTTCTTTTCTATTAATGCTCTCTGGAAAAACAAGATAGCAGTAATGGTTGGTGACTACCTACTCATGAAAGCCTTGTTATTAGCTTTGAACAATAGAGAATATGTGGTATTAGACGCTTTGGCTGAGGCGGTTAAAGTAATGGCGGAAGGTGAGCTACTCCAATTTGAAAAGTCAAGAAAATTGAATTTAAGGGAGGATATTTACTATGATATCATCAAAGGCAAAACAGCTTCCCTACTCTCCTCTTCCTGTGAAGCAGGCGCTTCAACCACATTTACAGACCCAGATAAAGTACAGAAACTGAAAGTATTTGGTGAAAAAGTGGGCATGGCATTCCAAATTAAGGATGATCTTTTTGACTACGGTAGTCAAGACGTTGGAAAACCAACAGGCAATGATATCAAAGAAAAGAAATTGACCCTACCACTGATTTATACGTTAAACAATTGTAGTGCAGACCTTAAAAAGCAATTGATTTACATTATCAAGAATCAAAACACCCAAAAAGACAAAGTGAAATTTGTTATTGATGCGGTAGTAACGGCTGGAGGTATCAGGTATGCAGAACAAAAAATGGAAACCTATAGAGATGAAGCATTGGCCATTCTCCATGAGTTCCCTGAAAGTC